>JAZOST010000065.1:0-54243 GCA_045657285.1 Christensenellaceae bacterium | reverse complement strand
GAAGTCCATAACAAAATTTTATGCTGTTTTTTTCTTTATTCTCGGTGTTTATCGGCCACTCAAAAGTATCAGCAGAACTTATATAAACACTATCATTTAATCTCGTGCGGTTTTGTAATGAAGTAGCAACTAAATTTACATCAAAAATTTTATTTACTTTCTCTATAATTTTTGTGTTTAACGTGTTTTTATTACTAGACTCATTCCATAACCTTAGTTCAATATAGGTTTTACTTTTATTAGCAATTTCCTTACAGGAAGAAATTGTATTTTCTAAATAATTATCTAAAGAATTAGCGTTATAGTTCGCTTCAAAACTATGCAAACTAACTGAAATTCTTTTAACCAAGCCCGACTTTAGTAAGTCTAAATTTTGCTTAAGTAAAGTTCCGTTGGTTGTCAAATATATATTTAGATTCTTTTTTTTGCAAATTTCAAATATCTCTTTTATGTTTGGATGAAGTAAAGGCTCCCCCATAAGATGCAAACAGATTGTATTTGTTAAGGGTGAAATTTCGTCTGTAACCCTATCAAACTCTTCTATCGTCATAAATTTTTTAGGACGACTATTTTTAGGGCAAAACGAACAATTAAGATTACATATATTAGTTATTTCTACGTAAATTTGCTTAAATTTTTTCATATAAATATTTTAACAAATTATAATAAAAATTACAATAAAAAACCCGAAACAAACTTTGGTTCGTTTTAGGTTTTATGTGGCGGAGAGTTAGGAATACTCGTCCACTGCACTACCGAGCCCTTGCCCATCTTCGTAAGCCCATCATATGACGGGCGCACCAAAGAACCGAAACAAAATCTAACACTCCGCCACGAAAAAAGGCACCCCTTTGGGTGCCTTATCGTGGCGGAGCGTGTGAAACGTAAAACTACTTGGAAAAGATAATTCAAATTAGCCCACCCAAAAGGTAAAACTATTTAGGTTTACGCAACCCTCCCGACAGGTTTAGAAAAGACGAACATTTAACTGCTCGCCTTAAATATTAAAGTGTAGTCTTTTTTGTAACTTTATATGTGATAGGGTTAAAATCATAATTTGTAATGAGTTTATCGTAAGTAATTATTTCTATTTCCCCCACATTTGTGTCTTTATCGTAATTATAAACACGATAAATCAATGTATTTTCCTTGTATATTTCCATAAAAGTTTTTTCATTTTCTGACATGTAAAACGGAGTATCTAAACCGCCTTTAGTTGTCTTTACTTCAATATATAAAAGGTCATAATTGCAGTCTTTGCGAGAAAGGATATCATAACCCGCACCATCTCCAAATTTTCTTGAGAAATGGATTACTTCATCTAAAATATCGAATGAAACATTTAATTCCTTTAACCTATTACGTTCCCATTCCAAAGCAAATACTTCTCCAGCGTCACCCAATGTAGAATTATCATTGTTGATTGTCTTAAAATCAACCTTTCTTGCTGTAAATTTGCGTTTCTTTTCTTTACGTTCCTTAATTTTTTCAGTAGTAATAATAGATTTTGTTGCATCATTGGATATTAAGACTTTTGCATAGAAAACGGCAGGCTTTTTTGTTTTGTCAATTATGTAGCCGTTTTTACTTGAAATTCCTTCAGGGGAATGAGCAACGACATTTCTTACAATTTGAGAAAATTTATCATCTTTTCTGCCCGAAAGAATAGTTAAATCATCAGAGTCTAAAGTCAGAATTTCTCTCAATAATTTGTTTAATTCCGTAACGGTAAGTTTGCCGTTTTCTTCTACCAACCCTTTAATATATGGGTGTAAACTGCTTTCTGAAATTGCCATAACAACTCCTTAATAATTTGTAATAATCAAATGTTCCGCTTCCTTGTTGTTTCTGTTTTGGAAACTTACAAAATACTTTTTGTCAAACTTTGATATTTTAATTTCTCTTCCGTGTTTATCAACTGAATTTTTATACAAACTCAAAATAAATTCTGTATTTTTAATAATTAGCATAAAGAAACAATCACATTCTTGTTTTAAATAATCAGCAAGACGTTCTTGGTCATTTTTATCAAAAGTATTTTTTGCGTATGTGCTAAATTCGGTATCGTATGGGGGGTCTAAAAACATAAAATCATCTGCAGTAGGCTTATGTTTATTTAAGAAATCATAAAAATCAGCACAGGATATTTTAGTTTTTTCTAATTGATTTTTAAGTTTGACATCTTTTAAATATTCAATCTTCTTTGAAAGACATTTTCTATTATAAGAAATCCCCCCATAAGGTACGTTAAAATCACCACTACTATTATATCTAAACATTGAAGAATAACAAAATTCTCTAATGTAATAATATATTGCTATATAAAACGCATTACTTAAATTAAGTTCATTTGAATGATTATACAAATACCTAAAATGCATATAAAATGCAGACTTAAATGCGCATTCAATATTTGATAAAAAATCTTCTTTTGATAAATCACCTTTTTCTTTTTCAATTTCTGACATTCTGATAATTTTATTTTTAAAACTTTTAATAAGTTCATTAACAAAATTTTGTATGCCTACGTTAAAATCAGGTGACAAAAGCCCGTTAAATTCGTTTGCGTTATGCAATACAAACGAAGAAATTTTATCGTGCAATTTTAATTTATCAATCATTCCATTTTTATATTGATAATAAGTTTGGGAAATTTCTTCGGAATGATTAAGAACAACACTTTCTATAACTTTCCAGTTGTGGTCGATTTGATTTAATTTGTTTAAAAATTCCAAATCTTGTTTTTGTACCAATTGATATAATGCAATCAATTCTTCAGATTTATCATTTAGGAAATAGCATTCTGCGTTAAGTGCAAAATAGACAGCCCCACTACCAACAAATGGCTCATAATAGTTTTTTGCATTTGCTGGTAAATTAGGCAAAATATAACTTAATTCTTTTTCTTTACCGCCAGGATATTTTAATAATGGCGACAACTTGTATTTTTTAGGTATTATTGTCATATTTGCACACCCTTTATAAAGTTATACTAATCCCATAGTATACGACATAAGTATATCATATATTTGAAAAAATTTCAACTTATATATAACTAAACTTGTAAAAAAACAAATTTTCAATTTGGACACTGTGACGTACAATTGTTTTAAGCAAGTTTTTAAGTTTATATATTAATACCAATTTTTGACAACAGGATTATAACTATTATTAGAAGAAAAAAACTTAAAAGTGCATACAATATTTTTCCTGGAAGCACCCCTTTTATAATTTTTAACCCGTAGAAAATTCCCACGATGGGAAAAACAAGTAAATGAATTAAAGTTTTCAAGAAATGCGAAAGTAAACTCATATTTAACCTCTCAATTTTTTATAATTATATCTTAAACGCAATTTATGACAATATTTGTCATATTTGAAAAGTTTTTTAGAAAAATTTAAAATAAAAAACCTAATCCAATTGAGTTCGGATTAGGTTACGATTGGCGGAGAGTTAGGGATTCGCTTCTCTCGAGCCTCCCGCAAAATAGTCCACTGGACTATTTTTTCGCCTGTGGGCGAACACGCAAACTAAAGTTTGCTCGCTCCTAATTCGAATCCCTACTCTTTTTCGCATAAAAAAAGGATACCAATCGGTATCCTTTTTTTATGGCGGAGAGTTAGGGATTCGAACCCCAGAAGGCTGTTAACCTTAACGGTTTTCAAGACCGCCGCATTCAACCGCTCTGCCAACTCTCCAAAAATTATTCACAGCGATTGTTATTTTACACTAATTATTTTATAAAATCAAGTAATTTTTAGGTGATTTTTCTTTTTTGTCTAAATTTTTTCTAAATCTTCGTATTTAATGAGTTCTACGTTTGATTGCTTAAACAATTCAACGGCAAATTCGTCGGGGTAACCATTTTTGAAAATTACCCTTTTTATACCTGAATTAAGTATCATTCTAGTACAAATAACGCAAGGTTGGTGCGTTACGTAAATTGTAGCGCCTTCCAAACTAATTCCAAGTTTTGCGGCTTGGATTATAGCGTTTTGTTCAGCGTGAACTGCATAGCATACTTCTTGCATAGTTCCACTTGCAATATTTCTAACCCTTCTCAAGCATTCGCCACGTTCCGCACAACTATCAATACCGCTAGGTGCGCCGTTATAACCCGTGGTTAAAATTCTTTTATCTTTAACAACAACCGCACCAACGTGTCTATTTGATTGATAACAACTAGACCATTCCGCAACGGTTTCGGCAAGGTTCATAAATCTTTCATCCCATTTATTCATAATTTTCCCCTTATTTTTTGTTGTCTTTTTTAATCATGCTTTCAAGTTCTTTCATAAACGAAGTAGTATCGGTAAACGAACGATAAACTGACGCAAATCTAACGTAAGCAACTTCGTCAATATTTTTTAAGCCTTCGCATACCATTTCGCCTATTTCTTTGCTTGAAATTTCTTGCGCTAAAGAGTTATAAACTTTCTTTTGAATATCATCAACCAGTTTATCAATAACTGCTTGCGATACAGGGCGTTTTTCACATGCTCTAATAATACCGCTTTTAATTTTGTTAGCGTCAAAGGCTTGTCTTGCCCCGTTGCTTTTCACAACGAAAATAGGCATATTTTCAACAGTTTCATAAGTGGTAAAACGCTTACCACAATTTATACACTCTCTACGGCGACGAATTATCGTTCCGTCTTCTGCCGACCTAGAGTCTATAACCTTACTGTCTAAACAACCGCAATACATACATCTCATAATTTTACCTCTTAATGTTTTATAATAAAATCCGCCAAAACGGATATACTAACCTTAAATGCCTACTTTATTTTATATAATTATTATCGTTTACGTTGTCGCCGTCAATTTTTATGGAATACTTATGCTACATTTTCAAAAGAAGGCACGTCAAAACGGCGACGAAGAAAATATAACTATAAGCGACGGAAAATTACTACTAACTGGCTTGCTTGGCGGTGCTACGGGAATATTTGTTTTTATGTTTATATTCAAATACCGACTAAAAAGTCTTTTTATGATGGTGATTATGCCTATCCTTATAGCAATAAACATTTACCTAATTATAGCGTCTATGCGAAACGGCTTTAGATATTATTTTTAAGAGTGTTTTTTTATAACTAAAGGCAATGTGTCTATTATTTCTGTTGCCGTAAGCATATGTGAACAACTTTTATTTTCGGCTTCTTCTCCCGCTTTACCAAACAAGTATGCCGAAACAGCAACGCTTTCAGTAAAATCAAGCCCTTTCGCCAAAATACCCGCCATCAGTCCGCTTAAAACGTCCCCACTGCCAGCTTTTGCCATACCCGAAGTCCCCGTGGTATTGATAAAAACGTTTTCGCCGTCAGTTATAACGCTAGTTGAACTTTTAACGTTTAAGGTAAGGCCGTATTTTGATGCAAAATCTTTTGCAAGCGTTATAACGCTTTCGTTAACTTCGCTTGCATCAATTCCTAAAAGTCTAGAAAACTCTTTAACGTGTGGAGTAAGCACTACTTCGCACGATTTTTTATTTAATATATCTACACCATACTTTGCAAGAGTATTTAAGCCGTCGGCATCAATTAAAAGCCTACCTTTATATTCGGTAATCAAATAGCAAAGCGTTTTATAAATTTCTTCGTTTACGCCAAGCCCCATACCGATAGCAATACTATCAAAATTCATTAACTCGTCAAGAGTTTTCTTATCAAATTCAATAGTGCCGTTAGGCGACGGCATAGTTTTAACAATACATTCCGGATGCACGGTTGCAACAAGTGGATAAATACATTCGGGAACGACCAAATATGAATACCCGTTACCCATTTTAAGTGCCGAATATGCGCTATGTGAAAGCAATAAACTTCCTAAATATTGCTTACTACCACCTATTATTGCAGTTTTGCCAAAACTACCTTTATTTACGTTTCTTTTAGGTTTATTAAAGTATTTCTTTAGGCAAGCATCGTTTAGTTTTTTATAATATTCATCTCCCCAAATGCTAATACCAATATCTTTAGCAATTACTTCGCCACAGTAGTCAATGCCGTCGTTTAGGAAATGCCCTAATTTATATTCTTGTATGGCAATGGTTAAATTTGCTTTAACACACGCGCCCATAGGTTTACCTGTGTCGGCGTTAAGTCCGCTAGGAATATCACAAGAAACTACATACGCACCGCTTTCGTTAATTTTTTCTATTGCGGTTTTGTATTTACCTTCAACTTCCCTATTTAAGCCAGTACCAAAAATACAATCAACGATTATATCAAACTTCTTGTCAAACATTTTGAAAATTCCGTTTGAAACGTTAAGTGTAGCAACGCTAAAGCCGTGTTTTTTAGATAAAACTTTAGCAATCACCTTGCCGTCTTCGCCGTTATTGCCTTTGCCTATACAAACTAAAACCCTACCGCCTTTTAGACGCTTAATAATTTCACTTGCAACGGCTAATCCTGCGCGTTCAATTAAATCTTCACTTGGCACGCCTAAAACGTTTATTGTATAATCGTCAGCGTTTTTCATTTGAATAGCGGATAAAATACGTTCCAACTATCTATCTTCCTTTAATTTTGATACGGCATATTCGGCATCTTCGTAAGAAAAGCCTTTACCTATTAAATATCTATATGTTTTTTGAATATTTTCTATCGTTCTTTCTTTGTTTTTAATGTGTTTGGTCGCAAGGGCTAACGCGTTTTCTTTAAAATCAATATCGGTATTTTCTAAGGCTTTATCAATGTCTTCTTTTTTTACACCTTTAGCCATAAGTTTATAGGACATCAATTTTTGACCTTGAGTTTTAGCGGTATTTTCCATAAACCTACTAGAAAAAACAACGTCATCAACGTAGCCGTAATTCTTTAACTTATCAATTACTTCCCAAACTATTTTATCTTCGTAACCTTTTTTTACAAGGTAATCTTTTACTTGAATTTTGGTTTTGGCATATTTGGAAATATAGGATAACGCCTTTGTAAGCGCTTCATCTCTTTCAGCAACGCTAATTATCTCATCAAGTTTAACCTTGTCAATCTCTTTCCCAACTTTAAGGTGATATTTATATACGACTTCAAGAGAAACACCCCTAAAAAATTCGCCGTCAAGACTTAAATTACAACGATTTTTATTCTTTTCTTGAATAGTTAAAGCAGTAATTTTAGACATTTTACACCTAAAAAATTCTCATATTGTCTGAAAGCCACTCAATTTTAATCTTTCCATTAGTAAAATTAAGCAAGTTTTTTTCAATATTTGTAGCGGAATTTTCATCCGTTTTTCTTGCAGTTAAGCGAATTTTAACGCGTTCATCAAAATCAGTTGATAAAACTACGCACCCAAAACCGTCCATTGCGGTTAAAATTTTTGAATACATATCGTAATCACAATAAACGTTAAGATTTACCGCTTGCTCTACCTTTTTTAATCCGCACTTATCTAAACATTCGGCAACCGCACCGCCAAACGCCCTAACAAGCCCACGTGCGCCAAGTTTAATTCCGCCAAAATATCTTGTAACAACAGCAACGGTTCTATGGCATTTTTTATTTTTCAACACGGAAAGCATTGGCATACCCGCAGTGCCTTGCGGTTCGCCCGCATCTGAAAATTTTTGAATAAAGCCGTTATCATCTGCAATATACGCGTAGCAATGTGTGCTAGCAAGCGGATATCTTTTCTTAATTTCGGCAATATACGCTTTTGCTTCGTCTTCGCCGTCTATGTGTTTGACCGAACAAATAAACCTTGAACGGTTTATTTCAGTTTCGTTTTCAAACTCAGTTTGCGGTGTGTAAAAATCTATCATTTTAATATAATTTTCAAGTGAACCTTTTTACCTTTGTGAAGAATAAATTCGCCAGCGCTCTTTACATCGTCGCTAATGGTAGCGAAAGCGTCGGTAACTTTATCGTCGTTAATAGAAACACCGCCACCTTCAATTAAACGCTTTGCTTCGCCTTTTGACTTTGCTTGACCTGCAAGAACTAAAACGTCTGAAACGTAAATAATATCTTTAGCGATTTCAATTTTAGGCATATCTTCAACGCTACCAGCACCAAAACTTGCGCGAACTTGTCTTTGTGCTTCAAGCGCCTTTTCTTCGCCGTGAACAAGTTTAGTTACTTCAAATGCAAGCCTTTCTTTAGCAAGGTTAATTCTTTCGTCGTTATATTTAGTAAGTTCAGCAATTTCTTCCATATCCATAAAGGTAAGAAGGCGCATACATTCATTTACTTTGCAGTCTTCAACGTTTCTAAAATATTGATAGAAATCGTAAACTGAACATTTATTTTCATCAAGCCATAACGCGCCTTTTTGGGTTTTGCCCATTTTCTTGCCTTCACTATTAAGCAATAGAGTACATGTTAAGCAGAACGCGCTTTTTTGTTCTTTCTTTCTAATTAGGTTTACGCCTGCAAGCATATTTGACCATTGGTCGTCCCCACCAACTTGAAGCATGCAATTATGAGTCCTATTAAGATGTAAAAAGTCATAACCTTGCATAAGCATATAGTTGAATTCAAAGAAGGTAAGTCCTTTTTCCATACGTTGCTTAAAACATTCAGCCGTGAGCATTTTATTTACTGAAAAATAAACGCCTATTTCACGTAAGAAGTCAACATAATTTAGACTTAAAAGCCAGTCCGCATTATTTGCAACGATTGCTGAATTTTCGCCTTCAAACGAAATAAATCTTGACATTTGTTTTTTGAAACATTCAATATTGTGTTTGATTGTTTCAACGGTCATCATTTGACGCATGTCGCTTCTTCCACTTGGGTCACCAATCATACCCGTTCCACCACCAAATAGTGCAATAGGTTTATGACCATAGCGTTGCATCCAAGCCATAGCCATAATAGGAATATAGTGCCCGATATGTAAACTATCAGCAGTGGGGTCAAAACCTACGTAGAATGGAACGCTTTCCTTTCCTAAAAGGTCGTAAAGTTCTTCAGTGTAAATGCTTTGTTTAATAAAGCCTCTTTCTTGTAATACGTCAAATACGTTTTTAGCCATGATATTTTCCTTTATTTGTGTTTTAATGTAAATATTATATACAACATATAGTTAAAAGTCAATTGTTAAATAATATTTAAATAAAAAAAGCGCGACACATATCGCGCTAGTTTTTAACAAGCAAAAATTTTATCTTTTTTTCTTATTGATTGCAAACATTGAGTAAACTACAAGCCCCAAATTTGCCCCTATAAATATGCCGATTACAACACCTAAACTCATAAAAAACCTCTATGTAAGTATTATTGCACAAATTATGAAAATATATACAGTTTTATTTGGTATATACTATGTTTTTTGCTTTATTATGTGTGACATAAACACACAAAAAAACATCTTATTTGGTCAATTATTTAGGAAGTTTATTAAAATACTTTAAGGAAGTAGCGCAAAAAGAAATATTTACGAGTAAATTTCCACTACTTTTAGAAACGTCTAGTTTAATTTCTCCATCAAAATTAAAGTAATCTAAAAGCACTGAAGAAAGGTCTTTTATTAGCAAACTACTAAACTCTTCCCTAACGTTTTTAAAATCACTATTGATTGCTTTTTTATATCTTTGCAATTGAACGTCGTTCATATACTTCTTTTTAGCCCCCTTCTAATACTTCCAAAAAATCCCGAATATTTATTTGTAACGTCAAAAATTTTCTTATTGCCGTTTACAATATTATTCGCCAAAATTTTATACGCTTTATACGAGTCACTTTTTCTTGGCATAGCGTATCCACCGGATAAAAACACCACGTCTTCTTCGGGCAAAACGCCTATTAAATTCGTTTTAAGTAGTGATTCTATCTCTACTGGCATAAGCATTTTATTACTCATAATTAAGTCCCCACGCGCCCTATTTATTACTAGGTTTACTGACGATAGTTTATACGTTTTTATTACTTCTATAGTTTTATCCGCGTCTTTTAAACTAGTTAGTGAAGGCGTTGACACTATTAACGCTTCATCTGCACAAGAAATCGCCCTATGAAAACCTAAATCAATTCCCGCTGGGCAATCTATTAAAACAAAGTCAAAAGTTGGCGATAAATTCTCAATTATAAGTTTTATTTGTTGCCCTGTAATTAAATATCCGTCGTGCATTGTTCCAGACGGCATAATGAATAAATTTTTTCTAATTTTATCTTCAATAAGCGCTTGTTTTGCCCTGCATTTTCCAGTCGCGACGTCACTTATATCGTATAAAATTTTATTTTCAAGCCCCATAGTAACGTCTAAATTATTTAATCCAAAATCTAAATCAATTAATACTACCCTATACCCCAAACTTGCAAATGCAAGTCCTAAATTTGCAGTTACGGTAGTTTTTCCAACGCCACCTTTTCCAGATGCAATTACAATTCTACGTGCCACAATTATTCTCCAAAATAACAAATTATATAAAAATTTTAAAACAAAAAAAACCGCGTAATTTGTTTTTGTTTACAAATTAACGCGGTTTATTGTCGCAAAAAAATTATTTAACCTTAAGCGCTATCTTTTTTAGAATTTCTTTATCAGCCTGAGCAATTCCACCACCAAGCGCAACTACAACGTCAGCATTTTCAGAAACTTTAACGTTTATACCGAATTTTTGCTTATAGTACTTTTCCAAATCATAAATGTTAGATGCAATACCGGAAACGTAAATTCCTGCATGTCTAATCTCTGCTGAAACTTCAGGCGGTAGTTTATGTAAAACTGAAAGCGCAATCTCTGCAATTTTGTCAAAATAAATTTTAACAGGTTCTATAATATCACACGCTTTAATGGTCATTGAAGTGGGGCTACCCGTTCTTAAATCTCTACCATTTACGACTGTAGAAAGCCCGTCGTACTCATCAAGGCTACCTATTTCATCCCTTAACCTTTCAGCAGTTAAAAGACCTATTTGAAGAGAATATCTTTCAGCAATAAAATCAATAATATCGGCACAAATTTTATTAGCACCCATATTAACTGAAACGCCCGCAATTATGCCGTCTAAAGAAAGCGCTGCAATATTAGTAACGCCACCCGCCATATCAATAATAAAGCAAGGCGC
Source organism: Christensenellaceae bacterium (assembly GCA_045657285.1). Classification (GTDB taxonomy): domain Bacteria; phylum Bacillota; class Clostridia; order Christensenellales; family Borkfalkiaceae; genus UBA1259. The sequence continues at coordinate 43,225 of JAZOST010000065.1, read as the reverse complement.
TGATTCGTTAAAAGGAATTCTTTGACCTAACGCCGAAAGATACGGCGTTTCAATGAAATAAACCTTTCCTAAACCAGATTTATTTGCAACGTTTTTATATTTTTCTAGCATTGATGCAGTCGCACCACACGGCACGGGAAATACTGCTTCAGCACCGATTAGCGTGTTTTTTATACCTATTTTCTTCAAAAAACCAGAAAGCACGTTAGTTGCAACCTTTTCGTTTACAACTTCGCCTTCAAATATGGGAAAAACTATTTTAGTAGTTTTTGAGGTTTTTCCCATCATCTTTTTTGCTTCAAGACCGATTGCTTTTACTTCGCCGTTTTTTGCTTCATCAACGGCTGCAACCGTCGGTTCTTTTAATATAATGCCATTTTCAGACATATAAATACAAGTAAAAGAACTATCAAAATCTATCGCCAATTTAACGCGAGCCATACTTACTCCTATACTAAAAAATGGTGATAAAATCTCACCATTTTTTGTTTTTTATAAAATTTCAAGATTTTTTCTAAATACTTTTCTAAAATCAGTTCCTATGCTGTTTGCCGAATTGATTTCTAGAGTAGCATCCCCTGTAACTTCAGTTTTCATAATAACTGAATCACCTAAAATATCGCAATTTATACCAGTTACTACGCTTGAAAGACTTCTATCTAGTGCTGATGCAAGTTTAAGCATAACACCCATTTTTCTTACGGCTTCAACGTCTTCGTCGTTAAGTAAATCGTGATATTTTGCCCATTCAGCAGGATTTACGTCGTCAATACCCGTGCAAGATGCAACGAAAGATGCCATAACCAAATCCCTATGGCTAATTCCATAGATATTAGAGTTCAAAATCATATAAGAACTATGTTTTTCAAAGTTATAGAAATCTACTTTTTTACCTGCTTCATAGAAATAAGCGGCTACTTTTAGAATTTTAAGATATTGCCTTGGGAATTTATGAAGAACGCGTAGTTGCTTAAACATTTGAACTGAAAGTGAAACAACTTGTTCAGTGTGTTTAATATCAATTCCATAGAAATTTATAACATTGTTAAGACTAAACGTTAAAACGTCGCTAATCGGCTTATCAAAAGACGACGGGAGTGCATAATTAAACATAAGTCCCGTTCTTAAACCGCTACCACTAATAACAATATCTTCCAAATTCATATATTTCTTAAATGCTGATATTGCCGCAAAAGCGTTAGGAAGAATATCCGCCCTATCGCTTGATAAACCTTTTATCTTCTTTTTCCTATCAAGGTCAAGACCTTTAAGTAGTTCGTAGACGTGAGTAAAATCGTTGGCGTTTACAACGTAATTATGAATTTTCTTAAGTGGATATTTTTTCATAATCTTCGTCATACGGCAAAGATTTCTAAACGAACCGCCCGCACCGATAAGTTGAGTTTCAGGGTCAACGTCTTTAAGCCACTCAATTTCAGAAAGTTTTTCGGTAAAGAATTTTTCAACGGCTTCCGCTTGCTTTTCGGGTGTTAAATTTTCACCAGCAAAAAGTTCGGTAAGTGTAATTGCACCAAAAGGTATAGTAGTATAATTAAGTAGATTACGTCTATTATAGTAAATAATTTTCGTACTACCGCCACCTATTTCCAAAATAATACCTTTTGGAATATCCATAGTATTTATAACGCCACGATAAACAAACATTGCTTCTTCTTCAGCAGTAAGAACGCGAAGTTTAATACCACAAGTTGCAGATACTTCGTCTAAAAAACTGCGTTGATTTTTTGCACGACGAACCGCAGCGGTTGCAACGGCAATAATTCTTTCAATACCGTTCACGTCACATAGTTTTCTGAACATTTTAAGCGTTTCAATGGTTTCTTGAATTCTAGCAGGTTTTAAAAACCCGTCTTTTTCCATTCCTTCACCAAGTCTTGGCGCTTCTTTAAGTTGATCAACTATTTGGAAATGGCCGTTATCCATTACGTCAATCAAAAGTAGTCTAGCAGTATAAGAGCCTAAATCAATAATTGCAATTCTTTCCAATTTTTTTCACCATCTTAGTTTAATAAATTTTTCCTTTTTTATTTTAACACAAAAAAAACGACTTGTACATACTTTTTTTTAAATTTGTGCAAATTTTTTTTAATATAAGAAAAATTATATAAATAAAGACTTTTTTAGGCTTTTTGGCTATGTTTTTTACACGCTAAATATGCAGAAAAAATATCAAAAGTTATAAAAAAATAGTTGTACAGTTTGCACAACTAATTTTTCTTTTTTTCGCCCTTAAACCCCAATATAAGTTGCAATATTCCAAGTATAATTAAAAAACCGCCAAAAACTTTTGTTAGCGTTTCGCCTTCAATAATTTTCGCAAAAATAGTTCCTAAAACACTAAAAACCACCCCTGAAATTATTACAAATATCACACCTTTAAAATCAACCAACTTATTTTTAATATGCAAAATTAATGCAACAATAGCCATAGGGATAAATGAAATTAAATTTATACCTTGCGCCACGTGTTGCTCTACACCTAAAAATATTGTAAGCAATGGAATAAGGAGCGTACCACCACCCATTCCCATTCCACCAAGAACACCGGCAACACATCCCGCTAAAATAAATAAAACAAACATACTCTAAAAAAATAACATTTTGACACCCGCCGTCACCATAACCACTGAAAACAAAATGGTCAGCCCCTTTGATGATATTTTCTTTAATAAAAACGCACCTATAACTCCCCCCACAATTACACCTAGCGTGGTTGGTAGTCCCGTTTTAAAGTCAAAACTACCTAAAATCAAATATAACACCCCACTTATTATAGACATCGGCAATATAATCAAAATTGCGGTAGCATGCGAAACGTGATTTTCTTTTTTTAATACGTAGGTAAGCATAGGCACGACTATCATACCACCGCCACCACCTAAAAGCCCGTTACAAATCCCAGCAACTGAACCTGTTAAAATTCTTAAAAAAACGTCTTTTTTCTTAAACTTTGCTACCATTTATATAATATTTTGTTCAAAATATTTTTTTTTAATTAAAAATTAGCCTATTTTGGCACATTTTTTTGTGTTCAAGTGTTGCATTTTAGACGAAAATATCTTATAATATCTATAATTGTTTATATAAATATAAAAATACTAACATTTTATAGGTGAGTCATGGCTAAACAAAACTACTTCAAAAAACTCAAACAAAAATTTATGGTCATCGTTTCAATGATTTGCATTTTGTGCTTTAGCGCATTTGCTTTCTTCGCTTGTAACGACACAGAATCATCAGATTATAATGACGGAGACTATACTATTACTACCGAAGATAATGGTTTAATAGCAAACAACTCTTTCTCATACGTTGATGACTATAAAGATTTTGACGTTAAGAATTTCCCCTTAACCGCTCCCACTTCTTGGACGAAAGCAGTTGACAGCGCAACTTCTTCTTTAGTAAATTCAGGCGCAGTTGACGTTAGTGCTGATAATTGGAAGAATTTACTTAACAACCTTTACGACGATGCCGATTTCTTTGATTATCTAAAAAACAAATATTCATTTGAAGTAATTGAAGTAAAATCTGCAATCAACTCTGAAAACACTGATAGCGTTACCAATGAACAAGTTAAAGAATACGTTGTAGAACGCCTTTTACTTGGTAATGATGATTTCTTAGGTAGAGCAAACGTTGGTGGCGATTTCAAAGCCCCCACAAGAACTGGCACTACTGATAATTACGTCTACATGCTTAATAACTACTTATCAAGCGTGGATTTCGGTCTAGGTACCGCACAAAAGGTTACTTCAGGCTCAAGCGTTAAACTTGAAAAGAATAAATCCTATAAAATTTCAGTATGGGTTAAAACCATAAATCTTTCAAGCAACAATGCCGACGGCAAATTCGGTGCTAATATTAGACTCACCAACAATATTAATAGTACCCTTCAAGCCGAATACAGAATTACGGACATTAAATGTACTGAATGGACTGAATATTCTATCTACATTAACACCGACGAAAACTTTAATGGTAGTTTCACTCTCATTTTCGGTTTAGGTCTTGGTAGTGGCAACAGCACTATTACCAAATACTTCACCGAAGGTACTGCTCTTTTTGACGATATTAAAGTTGAAGAAATTGAAGCAACCACCATTCCTACTGGTCTTACCACTAGTAATTTAGTTTACGGCTCAACCGAAATTATTGACAATAAAGCGGGTTCTAACACTTCTTTCGTGTACAACCTAAAATTAGACAATAGTTTACCCACCTTCAAAAATACCATCAATTTTAACGGCGGTTTAACTAAATCAAATATTAAAGTTAACAACGAAAATATTACTAGCAAATATTTTGACCCAAATAGCAATGCTACACTAACTGAAGAAAGTGGCGTTAAGAAAATTACGCTCAATAGGTCTAGTTACACTCTTACCTTAACGAGTAGTGATTTCATACTTGAAAATTACAAAAATACAAACGATAAAGACATTCTTAAATTTGCATATATTTCATTTAAGGTTAAAGCAGACCTTTCTACTCTTGGTTCAACCGGTATGTATGTTGACATTGTTGATAAACTTGGTGCAAACAGCACCTTAAGGCCTGCTGCTGCAAATATTACCGCTAGCGAAGATGGCGAATGGACTCAAGTTGGTTTATTTATTAAAAACAATTTCAAAAACTCTACCAGAGCGTTTGATATTAACCTTGTTTTCGGTCCGAATAACCTTGCTGAATTATCTTACGCATCACAATTTGCAACTGGCACTGTAGAACTTAAAGACTTTAAGTATTACGTTTCTGATTACTCTGCAGACGCTTACATCACCGCTGATTATGAAAAAGGTGAAGATAACCCCGCTTATAAAGTTATTAAATTTTTTGAAAGCATAAGCACCTCAACTTCTCTATATCACGGTTTCTCTGAAGACTATAAAGAACCCACCGAAGAAACTACTAGTTACGCTCTTACCTCTGCCCCTGGCAATATGGGTGCAATCATTTATAACCCCACCAACGTTTCTGGTTACAATGGCATAGTATCTAACCACACCTACGTTAAGGAAAACGTTGAAGGTGTAACGCTTGAAACTACCATCAATGATAGAACTGGTGAAGGCAACGCATATGGTAATGCTGGTCTTATCAATACTAAATACGTATCAAGCTATACCTACGGCGCTGAAATTACAAATGCACTTTCTGGTGTAAATTATACCGCTGACAATCCTTTACAAGCCTTAATGATTTACAACAAACTTGAAGACACTTACGGATATATCGGCGAAACCCAAACTATCGATAGTAGCAGTTTTGCAAAAGTTTCAGTTACTTTAAGAGTATTTGGAGATAACGCAAAAGCATTCGTTTACCTAGTAAATACTAAAAACGAAAATAAAGACATTATGGAATTTGCAGACTTTACTGTTAACACTGACATCGTAAGTGGCGTTCAAAACGGAACTGCAATTTCAGCAAGTAGCAATCTCTTCATGTTTGAAGTTGATAATACAATGCTCACCCCCGACGGATTTGTTACCCTTGAATTCTATATTGGTACTGGTAACGACACAAAAGAATTCCGTGTAGAAGTTTGGAACGGCTCTAGAGACGGCGAAGAAAAATCACAAGGTTTCGTATTCGTTAAAGACGTTGAAGTTGCAACGAGCGATGCGTTTGCCCCCACCACTAGATGGGCTGACGCGTTTACCGATTCAACAGAAACTAATCCGCTTTTCAATATTGATAGACAAAGTTTAGAACTCTACGCACATCAACAAGTATTAAATGAAGACGAAATTGCCTTCAATAAAGAATATCCAGACCAAGCAGTTTCTTATTCAGCAAATTACGTTTGGGCTCAAAATAAAACCTTTATATACGCTATATTCAGTTCAATTGACGCTGTATATAATAACCCCTATGACGCAATTGAAACGCCCGAAGAAGAAGCAACTGGTTGTGTTGCTCAAAGCGACCCCTCAACCTTCTGGTTATCTTTCTCATCAATTCTTCTTGGCGCTGTATTAATTCTTGCAATAATCGCACTATTTATTAAAAACGTTAAACGTAGACGTAAATATGCAAGAGTAGAAGCAAAATCAAACTACAAAGTTCAAAGCAGAATTAAAACCCACAAGAGAAATCAAGAAAAACTTAAAAAGGCAAACGAAACGCCTGTTGAAGTAGAACCTGAAGAAGAAGTAATTCCTGAAGAAGTTGAAGAATTACCCGAAGAAGTAATTGAAGAAACTGAAGAAATTACTGAAAACAAACCCGAAGAACAAACCCTTGACGAATACGTTTACGGCGAAGTTCAAGATTTCGGTGAAGAAAACAAAGACTAATTTTAGTTAAACAAAAAAAGAGTTTCAATGAAAGTTGAAACTCTTTTTTTATTGCTTGAATACAATTTTTAATAATTACGCATATAAATAATGTATGTCAACGATAGTTTTAACGGGCGGTGGCACCGCAGGACACGTTACGCCCCATTTAGCCATTTTAGGCTACTTAAAAAAGGATTTTGATAAAATAGTTTATATCGGCAGTAAGAACGGCATTGAAAGAAATTTAATCAGCAAGGCTAATATTGAATACTACTACGTGCCTTGCGCTAAACTAAAACGCAAATTTTCCTTTTCAAATTTTAAGATTCCGTTCACCCTGGTTTCAGGAATAAAAAAAGCAGGCAAAATTCTTGATAAAATTAAGCCTGACGTAATATTCTCTAAAGGTGGATACGTTGCGCTACCCGTAGTTTTAGCAGGCGCTAAACGTAAAATTCCTATAATTTCCCATGAAAGTGATTACACAATAGGTCTTGCAAATAAAATATCGGCAAGGTATTCGGCAAAAACTTTAACGTCTTTCCCCCACACTGCTAGAACTATTAAAAAAGGCGTTTACGTCGGAGCGCCTATTAGACAAAAAGTCTTTAATAAAACCACGCAAAATAATTTTGCCGAATTTGGATTTACAGGTAAAAAACCTGTCCTTTTAGTTACTGGTGGTAGTCAAGGCGCTAATATTATAAATGTGAACTTAAGAAAGGCATTACCTAAACTTAGTGAAAAATTTGATATTATTCATATTTGTGGTAAGGGTAATCTTGACGATAAAATAAATAATAAAGCGTACTACCAAATAGAATATATGAGCGATATTGAGCGGGCTTTTGCTATAACTTCAGTATGCGTATCACGGGCGGGTTCTAATACTTTATTTGAACTTTTAAGCCTAAACATACCAACACTTTTAATACCGCTACCTAAAGGTATTTCACGCGGGGACCAAGTGCTTAACGCCGAATATTTTGAAAAATTAGGTGCTGTAATCGTCTTAAACCAAAACTCTTTATCTGAAGATTCTCTCACCACGCATATACTTGCTACCTATAATAATCGTGACGTTTTAATTAAAAACCTTAAAAACTCACCGATTAAAGATGCTAGCCGTACAATTTCAAATATTATCTCATCTTACAAGAAGCAAAAATAATAGAATATATTTTGCCCCTGCGAAGCAAAATTTCGTCAGGGGTTTTTTGATTTAAATTTTTACTATCAATAATTTTATTTTCTTTTTCTCTTATAACCGTAATTTTTGCAACTAAATTTCTCTTTACCTTATTCATAACTTATACCTCTTAACTATATTATATACGGTTATTTTGACATATGTGTGTCATATATTTTCAAAAAATTATTGACTTGTATTTTTTAATATTGTAAAATATATTTAAGGAGAATACAAATATGAAAATTGAACTTTTAATTAAAATTTTGTTTGAACTTTTATCATCAAAAAGCGTAAAATGTTCTTACCTCGCACAAAAATACGAAGTAAGCCAAAGAAGTATTTATCGTTACATAAACACACTTGATATGGCTGGCGTACCCATTTATACTACGCGTGGCAGAAACGGCGGTTTTGCAATCATGGATACTTTTAAACTTCCGTCAACGTTTATGACTAGAAGTGAATTTAAAAGTGCAATTGATGCTTTAACAACTATTGCTCAAAACGTACCGGATAAAACACTTGAAAGCGCCATAAATAAACTTAAAAGCACCATTAAAAACGATTATAGCGGATTTAATCTTCAAAGTGGCAACTTAATTATTGATGCCGGCCCTTGGGGAGATACTATCGGCTACAAAACAAAACTTTCAGTAGTTCAAAAATCTATAAATGAAAATAAATTACTACTAATTAAATATCACGATAGAAACGCTACGCCAACCGAACGTACAATTGAACCGCACGTTATTGTTTTTAAGCAAGGTTTATGGTATGTTTACGCTTACTGCAACTTAAGAAATGAGTTTAGATTCTTCAAAATTGGACGAATAGAATCCGCGCAAATTTTACCGACGACGTTTACTCGTAGAGAGTTTAATAAAGCAGATTTACCCCTTGACTTTTGGAATAGTTCAGTACAAGCCGAAACAATTATAATGGAAATTGACTCAAGTGTTTTAAGCGACGTTGAAGAATGGATTGGTATTGAAAACGTTTCTACAGAAAACGGAAAACATATTGCCAAAGCAAAACTCCCCTACGACAATGGTCTAGTTAGTAAAATTATAAGTTTCGGCAGTGGCATTAAAATATTAGAACCGCTTGAACTTAAAGAAAAAGTAAAAGAAGTTGCAAAAGATATTATAGACAAGTATTAAGATGCTTCGCTAAGATATGATACTATCCCCTTAAAAATAGCGTATGCGACCTTGCCTTGATATTCATCAGTAATTAATAGCGCTTCGTCTTCTGGGTTAGATAGAAAACCGCACTCAGCAATTATTGACGGAACGGAAGAACAATTAAGTATATAATAATCCCCCCCTAAACAATCAAATTTTCTAGTGGCTTCTTGCATATCGTTTAATTCGTTTTGAACGCAATTTGCAAGAAGTTTTCCTTTTTCATCACTATTTTTATAAAAAACTTGCGCACCACGTCTTGATTTTAAGGCGTATTTATTCATATGCACCGAAACAACTAGCGTTGCATTTGATTTTTCTATAATTTCTTTTCTCTTTTCCATATCTTTACGTTTAAGGTTTTTTGTTGCTATTCCGTAAAGCCCTGCGCTGCCGTTTCTAGTAAGCGAAACAGACATACCCGCTCCAACAAGTAAGTCTTCTAATTTTTTTACTACGGCAAGATTAAGTTCACTCTCCATTACTCCCGTATTTACGCCCGACACACCACCATCTATTCCGCCGTGCCCTGCATCTAATACCACTCTAACGGTATTCCCATCTACCTTATTTACACCTGTTTTAACTAAAGCGCTAAAACATAATGCAAACGTAAGCGAAGTGATAATTAGAATAGAAATAATAATGAGTTTACTTTTTTTAATTACAAACATATATAGCCCTTTTTGTTGATAACTATGCCTAGTTATCAACAAAATGACCTTTTTCGCTCAAAACATGTTAATAACTTTTGCTTATTTAATTATATTATCTTTAAGAACTTTTTATGTAAAAATAAAAATTCACGCTTATATTAAAGCGTGAATTTTTTCTATATTCTTTCTAAACAAGTTAAACTTTCTATATGCTTAGTTTGAGCAAACATATCAAACGGACGAACGTAACTAACGTTATATTTTGGCGTTTGAGTTTCGGATTTTACTATTTGATTATCCTTCATCTCAAGCGTACCGACAAGCAAGCCAACGTCCCTTGCAAGCGTTGATGGATTGCAAGATACGTAAATTATTTTATCAACTTCGCTTTTTATTAAGGCATTGATAACTTTATAATCGCACCCTTTTCTTGGCGGGTCTAAAACTACTACAACGTTTTCGCCTTCGTCTTTTAATTTTTTTACTATAGTAGGCAAAATGTCTTCACACTTTCCTAAATAGTTTACTATTTTATCGTCTAGACCATTATCTTTCTTTAGGTCGTTAGCAATATCAACGGCTTCTTTAATAATTTCAATACCAATAGCCTTTTTTGCGTTTTTTGCAAGTATCGCCGTCATTAGCCCAGCACCGCTATACGCGTCAATTACCACAGTATTATCGTCCAGTACTGCAAGTTGTTTTACCGCTGAATAAAGTTTTTCGCAAACGCTTGTATTTACTTGTGAAAAACTTCTAACGCCTGTTTTATATCTTATACCAAGCATCTCTGAAGTGTATTCAGGTTTACCATATATTAGCCTAAATTCCTCGCCATAAATGACGTTAGTATCAAGCGGATTAATGTTTAAGTAAAGCGTAAAATCTTGTTTTAAGCGCTTTTTTAGAACGTCAACGAACTTTTCTACCTTGGGCAAGTTATTCTTTAATGAAACAAGTGTAATTATTAAATTTCCGCTTATTTCTTTAGCGGTAATTTCCCTAATATCACCACTGCGATTTAGTTCATTATACCCTTTAAGATTATACTCACCCATAAACTCTTTAAGCGAAAGAATAATATCTTTAGTCCAAAGCGCATTTATAGGACATTCTTCAATTTCAACAATGCGGTGAGAATTTTCGGCATAAAAACCTATTTTAAGTCCATTTTCATCCTGTCCTACGGGAAGTTGAAGTTTATTGCGGTAATTCAATTCGCTATCGCCCGTTACCGCAGATTTCACTTCCACATTAAGCCCTGCAACTTTCTTAAAACAAGTTTCTATCTTATTTTCCTTAAATTTAAGTTGATTTGCATATTTTAAGTGTTGAACTTGACACCCGCCACATTTTCCAAAAACCTTGCATTTAGGTCTGGTTCTATTTTCGGCAGGCGTAAACACTTCTAAAAGTTTTCCGTAATTAACTTTAGAATTGCATTTAACAACCTTATATTTAATTTTTTCGGTTGGGAGCGAAAGCGGGACGAATATTGTTTGATTTTCGTCTTTAAGTATTCCTTCCCCATTCATGCCAAGCGCTTGAACTATACCGATTTTTTCTTCGTTCTTAATCATACTATTTTAATATTTTATATAAGTATTTGTCTGAAAATCTTTTTAATACGTAAATATATCTGTCGTAAATAAAATAGAATATAACCGCAAAAACACCTATAAAGATTTTAAGGTTTTCAAAAATAAAACTTGCCCATATGGGATACGCACCAACATCCATACCCATAATAGTAAAATAATAATATCCCGCGCCATAAAACATTATAACGCACCAAACAAGACCTATTATAATTCTAAAAATTTTAGAAAAATTTGCTTGCCTTAAACGGCAAAAAACTATTGGATAAATTCCAAAAAACAAAAAATAACACGGAAAAACTAGTGATAAAAAATTAAAACCACTGAATAAAAAGGCAATTATACCGCCCACGAGAAAGCAAAGTAAACTGCCTTTATATGAATTATAATATAATGGCAATATAACGAATATTGATGCCACGACAAGTGAAAACAAGTCAGCAAATTCAATATATGCACCAACCGTCAATGAAATTGCCGTTAGCCCCGCCGATATTGCCGATATTGAAATAACCTTACTTTTCATTATCTACAACACATACTGCACATCATATCCATACAACACCAAGTTGCACAGAAAGTCAAGCAGTCGTTAGTACCTTCAGCACCCATTTGTCTTTGTTGCCCAGCGCCGTTATTTGCGTAACCTTGATTACCTGAATAGAATTGCCTTTCGGTAAATTCCATTTTTTGTTTCAACTTGGTATAGGCATCTGAATATTTTGAATTTTTAGGGTCAATATCCATTGCAATTTCAAGTTGCTTTTTACTTTCGTTAAACCAGTTTTTCTTGTAGAAAATTACGCTTTGAAGATAGTGCCATTCAGCATCTCTATCAGTAGCGTTATCAAGTTCGGCTTGTGCTTCGTTAATTCTACCTTCTTTTAGAAGTTTTTCAGCGCGGTCTAAACTGCCATTAAAAAAACTATCTTTCACGTCGCTTTTAAAACTAGCCTTAATTTCAGCATAAGCAGTTTCAAGTTTGGTTAAATTTTTAGCCGCTTCGTTGCCTGCTTCACCTTCTAAAAAACGTTCTTTAGAATATTTAGCCTTTAATTCCTTATATGCATTTTCAACTTCTTCTTCAGATGCGCCTTGTGAAAGACCTAAAATTTTGTAGTATTCTTGCATTTCTTATTCTCCATAACTTGTTTAAAGGTTTCCCTTAAACCATTTAATAAAATATTGTCTGTTAAATCGTGATTAAAGTTGTATTTAATCGCTTTGGTGTCGCTAGCAATACTTTCTAGCACCGTATAGAAAACGAAAATAATTTCGTTACCATATTTTTTAATTAGTTCGTCTTTATTATTAGCGTCGGAATGCGCATTAATAAATACGTTGTAGCGATTTTTCTTTTTATCTTTATCAAAATCGTCAATAGCGTCAATCAAGTATATCCATTTTCCAAGATTGTATGCTAGCCTACCAAGTTCTTCGCTATATTTATCGCCAGCAAGTTCTTTAACGACTTCAAGTAGCATATTACCGAACGGGTCAGATATAAAATCAATGCTACTGCTTTGCTGTTTTTCAAGTTCTAAAAGTTTATCGTAAGATTTTTTTACAATTAGGTCAAGTTTAGGTTCAAGTTTTTTTGCTTTTTTATAACTTGAAATAAAGAACGCCCTTTTACCCCTACCACGATTATTATCTATCACATCGTCGGTAAGTTTATAGTAAGAAAGTATCACGTTAAGGCAAGCAATTCTTCCTGTAAGCGCGTCATATTCGGCAACGGGTCTTTTTTTAACCCTATGAAGAACGCAATGCTCACGCTTAATATTGACATCAATTCCCATTACGTTGTGCAAAAAAACGGATAGAAAAGTTAAATCATAACTTAAAACTAGCCTGCCTTTTTGCCCACAGCATTTACCTATTCCTTTACATAAACCACAATACGTGGCTTTATAAAGTATGGTATCTTTTACGTATAGATTAGGTAAATCCGTTTTTACGTAACCAAACATTTTAACCTCTTTTTCTAGGAACTAACCCAACTTTTTTATATACTTTTGAAAGGGTTCTATACGCTATGCGCTCCGCCCTTTCCGCGCCAAGTTTAAGCACGTTATCAATATAATCTTTATCTTGCATTAGTTTATTCTTTTCAAGTCTAATAGGCTCTAATTTATCCGCAACTACTTCGCCAACTTTAACCTTAAAATCACCATATCCAAAGCCTTCAAATTCAAGTTCGGCTTGTTCAATAGTTTTATCGGTAAACGCTGAATAAATGGCAAGTAAATTGCTTATACCTGGTTTTTCAGGCGAAAACTTAATAACGTTATCACTATCAGTAACTGCCCTTTTGAACTTCCTAATAATAGTATCTTTGTCATCGTCCATTGAAATAAACGCGTTAAGGTTTGCGTCAGACTTGCTCATCTTCTTTTCTGGGGCGGCAAGGCTCATAATCCTAGCAGACGACTTACTGATATATGGTTCAGGAATTTTGAAGGTATCACTATAACGATTGTTAAACCTTATTGCTAAATCCCTTGCAAGTTCAAGGTGTTGCTTTTGGTCAGCACCGATAGGAACAAGTTCAGTTTGGTAAAGAAGTATATCAGACGCCATAAGTACGGGATAATCCATTAAACCCATATTTATATTATCTTCGTGTTTTCTACTTTTATCCTTAAACTGAGTCATACGAGAAAGTTCGCCAGGATAAGTCATAGTATTAAAAATCCAAGTAAGTTCAGCGTGTGCCGGAACGTGTGATTGCACAAAAAGTATAGACTTTTCAGGATCTAAACCGCTAGCAATATAAAAAGCGGCAAGTTCGTAAGTGTTTTTTCTTAAAGTTGCTGGGTCTTGCTTAACGGTAAGCGTGTGAAGGTCCGCAACTGAAAAAATGCTTGCGTAATCATTTTGAAGTTTGTTAAAGTTTTTAAGCGCACCAAGGTAATTGCCTATGGTCAATACCCCGCTTGGTTGAATTGCGCTAAATAATATTTTCTTTTCTTCCATTATAGAATACCTAAATTGAAATTTCCTTGAATTATTTCTCTATAAAATTTAATACTTCGCTAAAAGCGTCTTTTTTATCAATAACTTTTGTAAAACGTTTTTCTTTATTTTTAAGTGATAAAATTTGTTCTGGAATAGGCGCAGCGGTTTCATTTTGTAGTTCAAACGAAGCCTTAAACGCGTCGCCAACCTTTTTACCCGTAATTGCCGACAATATACTTTGTGGGAATTTATAAGGGCTAGCAGTAGATAAAACTACCGTAGGCAACTTATTATCAGTAAACTGTCTAAACTCTTCCATAACCTTAACGGCAACCGCGGTGTGTGGGTCAACAACGTAGCCGTATTCTTCAAATACGTTTGCTATCGTTTGAGCACATTCTTCTTCATCAGCATAACCGGCAAAGAAGTCTTTTTCAAGATTATTAAATGCGGTAGATGATATTTCGTACTTGCCGTTTTGTTTTAGTTCGTCCATCTTTAATTTAGTTTCAGCAGAATTTCTATCGTAAAGTTCAAAGATTAAACGTTCTAAATTACTTGAGATAAGTATATCCATTGACGGCGAAGTTGTTTTATAAAATTCACGATTTTTATCGTAAGTGCCGTTTGCAAAAAATTCAGTTAATACATTATTAGAATTTGATGCACAAACTAATTTATCAATAGGTAATCCCATACGTTTTGCATAATATCCTGCTAAAATATCGCCAAAATTGCCCGTAGGAACTACAAAATTTACTTTGTCGCCTAATTTTATTTGGTTAGAGTTTACAAGGTCAACGTATGAAGAAAAATAATACGTGATTTGAGGAACTAATCTACCAAAGTTTATTGAGTTTGCGCTTGAAAGCATAACGCCTTTTTGCTTGAGCGTAGCATTTGCGTCGTCACTTGAGAAAATTTGCTTAACAGTATTTTGACAATCATCAAAATTGCCTTTAATACCAACTACGTTAACGTTAGTGCCTTCTTGAGAGCACATTTGTAGTTTTTGCATATCAGAAACGCCTTCGCTTGGGTATAAAACCATAATCTTAATACCTTTTTGGTCTTGAAAACCTGAAAGCGCGGCTTTACCTGTGTCACCACTTGTTGCAACTAATATTAAAATTTCGTCGCTAATATTTTCAGCGTCCGCCCCTCTTCTTAAAAGCGAAGGTAAAAGCGTTAAGGCAACGTCCTTAAAAGCAAGCGTTGGGCCATGGAAAAGTTCCATAACGTAAAAACCTTCGTCAAGTTTTACAACAGGTGCAGGGTCAGATTCTTCAAATCTTGAATACGCTTTTTCGCAAAAATCTAAAAGGTCGCTACTTTTATAGTCGTCTAAAAATTT
This sequence comes from Christensenellaceae bacterium, assembly GCA_045657285.1. Classification (GTDB taxonomy): domain Bacteria; phylum Bacillota; class Clostridia; order Christensenellales; family Borkfalkiaceae; genus UBA1259. The sequence goes on along the minus strand of JAZOST010000065.1, from coordinate 27,975 downwards.
ACCTATAATAAAACTTGCCATTTCAGCGTAATTCATATCTAGCATTTTTGCTAAATCTTCTTTAACGCATGGGAAAGTTTCAGGAACAAATAAGCCACCGTCATTTGCTAAACCTTGTACGATTGCTTTACCTGCACTATTTACATTGTCTAATCCACGTGTGCTAATAAACTTCATGATTGCCTTCTTACAAAACAAATATAGTCGGATATTATTATCCGACTATATTTTACTAAATTTAACTAAAAAAATCAACTAATCTATGTATTTTAATACAAATTCAGGTAAATCTTCTTTAGCCGCGCTACAGGTTAAAACAAATTTAACGTCGTATGCTTTTTCAAGTGCTTCAATCGCTTCAAAAATGTCACCTAATTCAGTTAAAGGTTTATTTGCAATTCTTGCAATTCCGTCTATATAAATATATTCGTTATCGCCGTTTGCTGCAACTATACCTTTGATAAAACCGCGAAGACCATCTGCATTTTTAATATCAAAACCAGTTACGTCGAGAAGTTTTATTTGATACTTTAAATCGTAGTTGTACCTATTTGTATCGGTAATAAATACTACGTGACCTTTAGCCGATTCTAAAACCAAGTTAGCGTCGTCAATGATTGCTTTTGTTTTGCCTGTTCCTTTGGGTCCATAAAAAATTTTCATCAATAAAATTCCTCCAAATTTCATTTTCTAATTATATTTTATAATATATTTGAAGAAATTACAATAGGTTTTTTAAATAAATTTTTCGTGGATAAGCAATTTTTTACGCAAATCTTTATCGCATTGAAGAAGAATTTGGTCAAGTTCGTCGTCGCCCATTACGCTACATCTACCATCAGCGTATTCCATATCAATAACTTCTTTGATTTTTGCAACTATTGGATGTGATTTTTCAATCTTAATACCGTCTGGTAATTGGTAATATTGATTTATCCAGTACGCAATACCAGCAAGACCGCTGGTGTTGTTGATAGAAACACACATAGGTCTATTAAGAAGTTTTTCGGTATCAAAAATGTTGTAAATTTCTTGGTCTTTAAGCATACCATCAGCGTGGATACCCGCCCTAGTAGTATTAAAACTTCTACCAACGAAAGGCGTTCTTGAAGGAATAATATAACCGATTTCGTCTTCAAAGTAGTTTGCAATTTCAGTAATAACTGATAAATCCATACCGTCGGTAGTGCCCCTAAGCGATGCGTATTCAATAGCCATTGCTTCTAGCGGACAGTTGCCCGTTCTTTCGCCTATACCAAGAAGTGAACAGTTAACTGAAGAACAACCATAAAGCCAAGCAGTAGACGCATTAGAAACAACCTTATAAAAGTCGTTATGTCCGTGCCATTCTAAAAGTTCGCTGGGAACTTCAGCATAGTGCTTTAAGCCATAAATAATACCGGGAACACTTCTTGGAAGCGCAGCACCAGGATAGTTAACGCCAAAGCCCATAGTATCGCACGCCCTAATTTTAATAGGCATACCGCTTTCTTTAGAAAGTTTCATAAGTTCAATAGCAAAAGGAACTACAAAACCATAAAAGTCTGCCCTAGTAATATCTTCAAAGTGGCATCTAGGCTTAACGCCCGCTGAAAGCGCGTCTTTAACAATACCTAAGTATTTATCAAGCGCTTGACATCTAGTAAGGTTCATTTTCTTGAAAATATGGTAGTCTGAACAACTTACCAAAACGCCAGTTTCTTGAAGCCCCATTTCTTTAACAAGTTGAAAGTCTTTTGTGTTTGCACGAATCCAACTGGTTACTTCGGGGAATTTTAAGCCTAAATCACGACATTTTTCAGCAGCCTCTCTATCCTTGTCTGAATATAGGAAGAATTCTGATTGACGAACTAAACCTTTTTCACCGCCAAGTTTTGACATCAATTTAAAAAGTTCAACTATTTGTTCTACCGTAAAGGGCGACATTGATTGTTGACCATCACGGAAAGTCGTATCAGTCATCCAAATTTCTTCGGGCATTGACATAGGAACGGTTCTAGCGTTAAAAATAATCTTTGGAACGTTATCGTAATCAAAAATATCGCGATAAAGTTGAGGCTCTGCAACGTCTTGTAATGAGTAACTATATAATTTTTCTTCTAGCAAATTAGTTTTCTTATTTTTTATAATCATTTTATTTTATCTCCTTTACAAATTTATTAAACCTGTCAAGTCCTTCCCTTATATCTTCCTTAGAAATTGCATAAGAAAGTCTAATGCAATCGTCGTTACCAAAAGCGATACCGGGGATTAAAGCAATACCTGCTTTTAAGGCGTTATCGGCAAAAGACATTGAGCCGTCAATCAAATTTCCGTTATATGATTTACCATATAAACCTGAAACGTTTACAAAAACGTAAAAAGCGCCTTTTGGCTCAATATAAGTTACTCCTTCCACGTTATTAAGTAATTCAATTAAGAATTTTCTTCTATCGTCAAAAACCTTTTGCATATTATCAATAAATTCTTGACTTTCTGGAGCACTTAGTGCGGTTACCGACGCATATTGAGAAATAGAACAAGGATTGCTTGAAGTATGGCTCTGCATACTTGAAATTGCTTTTGCTATATCCTTCGGTGCGCCTAAATAACCTATTCTCCACCCCGTCATTGAGTAAGATTTACTTACGCCGTTAATGGTTACGGTGTGGTCGTACATATAATCTGATAAACTAGCGATTGAAACGTGTTCTTCGTTATCGTAAATAAGTTTTTCATAAATTTCGTCAGCAATAACGTAAATTCCCGCTTTTTCGCAAACAGAAGCAATTTCTTTAAGTTCGTCTTCAGTATAAACTGCGCCAGTAGGATTGTTTGGCGAGTTAAGAATAAGCATTTTTGTTTTATTCGTTATCGCTTTTTCAAGTTGAGATGCGGTTATTTTATAATCGCATTCTTTTGCGGTTTCAACGTAAACGGTTTTACCACCCGCAAGACCTATAAGTTCGGGATAAGTAAGCCAAAAAGGTGATGGAACTATAACTTCGTCACCGTCATCAATGAGCGCGCATATCGCGTGATAAAGTGACGCTTTAGCACCTGAAGAAACTACTATTTGTTCGGGCGCGTAGGTTAGGTTATTATCTTTTAAAAATTTTTCGGCAATAGCATTTTTAAGTTCAGCCATACCTGATGCAGGCGTATATTTCGTAAAGCCTATATCAAGCGCCTTTTTTGCGGATTCAATAATATATTCGGGGGTATTAAAGTCAGGTTCACCTGCGCCGAAACTAATAATTGAAATACCTTCTGCTTTCATTTTTTTTGCTTTTGCAGTAATCTCTAAAGTAAGAGATGGTGCAATTTTACTAACTTTTTGTGAAATTCTCATAATATACCTATCCTATTCTTCCGTTCCGTTAATTAGTTTGCTTTCTCTATCGGCAATTTGAAGCGCTTCAACCATTTCGTCAATATCGCCAAGCATAAAATTGTCTAGTGAATAAAGCGTTAAACCTATTCTGTGGTCAGTAACCCTTCCTTGTGGGAAATTGTAAGTTCTTATTCTTTCAGAGCGGTCGCCCGTTCCTACTTGACTTTTACGATTTTCTGAATATTCTTTATCCGCTTGTGATTGATAAAAATCATATAATCTACTTTGCAATACTTTCATTGCCTTTTCGCGGTTTTTAGTTTGGCTACGTTCGTCTTGACATAATACTACGATACCCGTAGGAATATGTGTTAAACGTATACACGATTCTGTCTTGTTAATGTGTTGACCACCCGCACCGCTTGAACGAAGTGTGTCCACGCGAAGGTCTTTTTCGTCAATGTGAACTTCTACGTCAGTCGCTTCGGGAAGAACTGCTACTGTAACGGTTGAAGTGTGTACCCTTCCTTGAGATTCGGTTTCAGGTACGCGTTGTACCCTATGAACACCGCTTTCAAACTTAAGTTTACTATACGCTTGTTTTCCCGATATTGAGAAAACTACTTCCTTAATACCGCCAAGTTCAGTAGAGTTGTTTTCAATTTCTTCAGTCTTCCAGCGATTATTTTCAGCGTATTTTACGTACATTCTATAAAGTTCGTATGCAAATAAACTTGCTTCGTCACCGCCTGCTCCACCGCGAATTTCCATAATAACGTTTTTGTCGTCGTTAGGGTCTTTCGGTATAAGTAATATGCGAAGTTCTTCAGAAATTTTTTCAAGTTTTTCCTTGCAAACTTGAATTTCATCTTCCATAAGTGCCTTCATTTCCACGTCAGTTTCAAGTGGAAGTTGTTCTTTTAGGTCATTACTTTCATTAAGAACTTTCTTATATTCGGTATATTTTTCTACCGTTTCGCTCATATCGGCAAGTTCCTTGCTGTATGCACGCCACTCGTCCATTCTACTAATAACGTCAGCATCACTAACAAGTTCATTTAACTTGTCGTATCTTTCTAGCATTTTGTCTAATTTTTTGAACATAATACCGCCTTGACAATTCTATCTATATTTTCGTAATCTTTTATAATTTCAACGTGGTCAAAATCAGTTAAAAGTTCTTTAACCGCTTGTGCTTGGTCAAAACCTACTTCTAAAAAAAGCACCCCGTTTTCGTTTAAGTATTTTTTTGCATTTTTTGCAATTAATCTATAAAAATCAAGCCCATCTTCTCCGCCATCTAGCGCTAGTTTTGGCTCAAAGTTTTTTACTTCGTTTTGCAAATTAAGTATATCTTCACTTTTTATATACGGCGGATTAGAAATAATAACGTCAAATTTCCTTTCGCCAAGTTCAGTAAACAAGTCGCTTGAAATAAATTCAACATAAGCGCCATTTAATACCGCATTTTTTTTAGCAAGGGTAAGCGCGTCTTCGCTAATATCAACCGCAGTTACAAAAGCATTTGTTTCTTTTTTTACAGCAATGGCAATTGCACCACTACCCGTACACATATCTAAAACAACTGAATTTTCGTTTATGCACTTTTTAGCATTTTCAACCAAAAGTTCAGTTTCGGGACGTGGAATAAGAACCCTTTCGTCAACCTTTATTTTATAGCCATAAAAATCAGTATCGCCTATGCAGTACCAAAGCGGTCTTCCGCTTATACGTTCGCTAACGATTTTTTCTACCTTTTCAACGTATTTAGGGGTAACAAGTTTATCTAAATAAACTTCGTCACGCTTAACGTTTAGAGCGATAGAAACAATCCATTCCGCTTCGCTTTTTTCGTCAATTCCGTTTTCTGAAAGCGTTTTATATACCCTTTCAGTTAAATTTTTACGTTTTTCTGCCGTTACAAATTTAACTTCAGGAATACTTTCGTCGGCATCCATTTCTAAAACCTTGTTAAAAGCGGTAATTGCAACTTCAAGCATTTTATCTTCAGGTTCACGCGTTGTAATTTTTTGAAGAAGTAGCCCCGGCACTTTTAACGGAATAAAAATTTTGCTTTTTGTTTTTGAAAGTGCTTTAAGTAGTTCGTAAGATAATCCTGCGACAAGCGGTAATAAACTTACCTTACAAAGCACCCTAAGCGCGCCGTCAATTGATTTGCCAACTAATGATTCAAAACAAGCGAAAAGCAAAATACTAATGGTTAAAACAAAAACGATAAAAGTAGTTCCACACCTATCGTGCACGCGCGTACAACTTTTAGCATTTTCAACGGTTAAAGGTAAACCTTTTTCATAGCAAGATATAGTTTTATGTTCAGCGCCGTGATACATAAACGTTCTTCTAATATCTTTAAGTAGCGAACACAAAAGTATATAAGCAATAAAAACTAAAAGTTTTACGCCACCTTCTATAAAGTTTTTACCCCAAATACCGAAAGTATAACCAAAAATATCTTCAAGCGTGGCGCGCAAAAACTGTGGTAGCCAAATAAATAGGAAAACTGCAAGCCCTAAACCTAAAAGTAGTGAGAAAAATGAAATCACGCTCACAATATTAACGTGAAGTTTTTTTGCTACCCATTTTTCAAACTTTGAAGGTTCTTCTTCGCCGTAAACTTCAGCAGAACGCATTAAAACCGCAGTACCACCTAATAGAGACTGAATAAAAGCAACTACGCCCCTAATTATAGGCAAGCGGAAAAACAAGGGTCTTTTTGAACTACTTTTTACCCTTTTAGTTTCTAAACGAATAATGCCATCGCTATCCCTAACGGCAGTTGCCATAGCAGTTTTGCCACGCATCATAACGCCTTCTAAAACCGCTTGACCGCCGATAGATACTTTTTTTTCTTTTCCGCTTTTCTTACTCATAAAAATAAAAACGGCTTTGAGTGTTTAAAACACCAAAGCCGTGTGAAATTAACCTATTTCGCCTTGTTATATCTCTTGTTGAATTTATCAACACGGCCACCGGTATCTACCAATTTTTGCTTACCCGTAAAGAACGGATGACATTTGCTACAAATATCAACCTTAAGAGTATCAGTTTTTTTAGTTGAACCGGTTTTAAAAGTTTCGCCACAAGCGCAAACTACAGTTACTTCATGATAATCCGGATGAATATTATCTTTCATAGTACACCTCTTTTTGTTTTTACCCGCTAATTATATAATATTTTTGACTATTCGTCAACTATTACGCGGACATTTTTTAGATTTTTACTATAAATATTTTAATATTTTACTGAAGTCAAAAATAGTTGCTTTTTTTTTCGGTTTGTAATATAATGCACTATACTAACGTTTTTTAATCTAACGGAGAATTATGAAAGGTTATAAACTTACAGAGCCGTTTGTTCTTTCTGAAGAAGAAATAAACGAAACCGAACCTGCCATCGCATCATCAAAGGTAAGAATTATTAAATGCTTACTTTCTTTGGCTGACGTTTTGCGTTTTAATGGAAGTATTTCGGCTGAAAATTTAATACTTGGCAGTACCGGCATAGGTGTTGTAAGCCAAACAGACACAAATCTTTTTGACTTAGAAAAAGGCAAGCACGTTTATATTGAGTCTAAAAAAGAATGTAATGAGTGTTATAATTGCAAACTTGGTAAATATACCAAATGTATGAACCTTCTAACCGCTGGTGAAGATTACGACGGGTTTTTAAGCGATTTTATTAACGTCGCTACAGACATGTCACACGTTCTTCCCGAAAACATTGCAGATAACGACGCGCTTTTTATAGACCACGTATCCCTTGCCCTTTCGGTTATTGATAAACTAGAAATTCAAAAAGGTGATTACGTTACGGTTGTTGGCGCTAATAATTTTGCGAACATCTTATCGCAACTTCTTATTTATTATCAAGCAGTACCTATCGTGGTTTCTACTGACGAAGAAGACTGCAATATAGCAAAAGCGTCTGGCATTTATTACGTTTTAGGCCCAAACGACAACTGGCAAAAAGAAATTTCAGTAATTACTAGCCGTCGTATGACCGAAAAGGTAGTTTACGTTTCTGACTGCGGTATTCAAATATCAAAGGCTTTTGCCCTAGCATCTCAAAACGCGTCTATCGCTTATACTGGCTTTTCAACAAAAGCAAACTCTATTTCTTTCGTTCCTGCCGTTAAAAAACAACTTAACATTATTTGTATCAACCATGGCTACGGCAATACTGAAGCATCTATTAACCTTCTTACCAACAAGGTAATAAACTTTTCTAACCTTAAAATTGCAACAACTTCATACGACAAAGTTCCTGAGGTTTTAGCCGAAATGTCTAAAACTTTTGAAGAAACGGGCAAAATTGTTGAAACTGTTGTAAATATGGTTTAATAACTAATAAATTAAAAGGCTTTTGCTAACAAGCAAAAGCCTTTTTCATTTAATCTTTGTTTTTTCTATAAAAAATTCTTAAAAACTTTCTTATTATCTTCGGTGGCTTAATACAAATAATTTTCATATAATCACCCCTTACTTAATAATAAGTATTATATGCCTAGCCTAATCAAAAATGATAATTTAACTAAATTTCTCTTAAAAGTTTTATCATATCTGCTTTTGACGGAGCGTTAAACACAGTGCTACCTGCAACTAATACGTTAGCGCCCGCATTTTTAACAAGACTAGCGTTTTCAGCAGTAATACCGCCGTCAACTTCTAGGTCAATATCTTTACCCGTTGCATTAATCATTTCTCTAACTTCAGCAATCTTTGGCAACACGTCAGGAATAAATTTTTGACCGCCAAAACCTGGATATACACTCATTAAAAGAACCATGTCGCATTCGTCAATAACGCCGTTTAAAACTGATGCGGGCGTGTTGGGATTGATTACCGCACCGCACTTAACCCCAAGAGATTTAATTGCCTTAAGGGTGTCTAAAAGCCTATCGCCACACGCTTCGTGATGTACGGTAATAATATCTGAACCTGCTTTTGCAAATTCTTCAATATATTTCCAAGGATTTAGTATCATAAGGTGAGTATCCATAACTAAATCAGTAAAGGGACGTGCTTCCTTAATAAATTTTTGACCAAACGAAAAGTTTGGAACAAAATTTCCGTCCATAACGTCCATATGAAGTAGGTCTGCACCACATTTAGTAATATCAACAACTTCTTCGCCAAATTTTGCAAAATTAGCCGACAACATTGACGGCGCAATTTTAATTTTCATCTTGAGTCTCCTTTAAATAACTTTGTCTTAATTGTCCGCAAGCCCCGTTTATATCTTCGCCCATTTTTCTACGAAGAGTTGCTGAAAGCCCGCCCTTTATTAGTTTACCCATAAACACGTACGCGTCCTTTTCCGTACCGCATTTTAGGTTGTTTTCTTTTACTTCGTTTAGCCTTATCAAATTAACGTGGCAAGGCTTACCCTTTAGCAGTTTAATAAGTTTATCCGCGTGCCTTTCGGTATCGTTTTCGCCCTTAATTAGCACGTATTCAAAAATATACCTTCTTCCCGTTTTCTTAAAGTAATTATCACATGCTAAAAGTATTTCATTTATAGTATAAGTTTTTGCTATCGGCATAATCTTTGCGCGCTCGTCGTCAAACGGACTATGAAGTGAAACTGTTAAGTTTATATCAATATCCTCGTCCGCTAGCCTATACATATTAGGTACGAAGCCCGCGGTTGATAAACTAATATTTCTTGGGCTTATACAAATTCCACCTTGCTCGCTTACTAATTTTAAGAATACTATTACGTTATCGTAATTGTCAAGCGGTTCACCGCTCCCCATCATTACAACGTTAATAATTTTGCGTTTATCACCTATTCCGCCTTGAAGATGCTTATTAGCGCAAATAATCTGACCTAAAATTTCTTCTGGAAGCAAATTTCTAACTAATCCGTTAAGCCCAGACGCGCAAAAAGCACATCTCATACGGCACCCAACTTGAGAAGAAACACATAACGTATAGCCATATTTATATTTCATTAATACGCCTTCAATAACGTTCCCATCAAGCAGTTTATATAAAAACTTTTCAGTTCCGTCAACGCTTTTTAGCGCTTTTATTATCTCAACTGGTTGTGCAGAATATTTTTCGGAAAGAATTTGGCGAAAGTCTTTAGAAATTTCCGTCATCTCGGAAAAATCTAACCCCATATGTAAGGCCTTATATATTTGACCTGCCCTAAAACTTTTTTCACCAAGTTCGGCTATTAAATTTTTAATTTCAGGCAAGGTTTTGCCTAGCAAACATTCCTTCACTTATTTTATCCTTTTTAGTTTAGCAAAATAAAAACCTAATCCGCCAGATACATCTGGCAAAAACGCAAGAGTATTTTCTATATTTTCGTGCGGGAGCGGACTATTAACGTATTCAACAGCAAAATTATTATTTTTTTGTATAAATTTTTTAATTATTTTTATATTTTCACGCTTAAGCACTGAACAAGTTGAATAATACAAATATCCGTCTTTTTTAACGTATTTACTAACGTTTAGAAGTATTTTAAGTTGCAACTCAGTAAGTTCGTTTATAGAATTTTCTTCCCTGTTAAGTTTAATGTCAGGGTTATCGTTTACAACGCCAAGCCCAGAACACGGCGTATCGCAAAGTACCGCATCAAATTTTTCGCTAAAGTCGGGATTAAAAATAGACGAGTCCGCACAAATTGCGGTTATATTATTTCTAACCATACGGCTAGCGTAAGATTTAACAAGTTCTACCCTATGCGGATGAAGTTCAGTAGAAGTTACGCTTTCAAACTTATATGAAAGTCTAATACTTTTTCCACCAGGTGCACTACAACAATCCAAAAGAGTTTTCGCAGGTAAAACGCTGTCGCAAATGGCAATAGAGCCAAGTGCTTGGTATGTATATAGTCCTTTATCATACCCGTCGTCGCGTATAAAATTATCTACTAAATAAACGTTGTCAAAAGGCGTTTTTTCAAACTTATAATTTCTATCTTTTAAGTATTTTTCGCCGTCAGTATCGTAAAACGCTAAACAAGTTTTAGGATTATCGGCGGAAATTATCTTTTCTGCACGCTCTAAACCGTAATCGTTTATAAGTTCTTTTAATGCAAAAAGTGGGTACGAATATTTAACGCTTAAACATTCAACTTCGTCTTTAGGCATTGGAATAGTAGCACTTATAAACTTTCTTAAAAACGCGTTTACAAAACCACTTGCGCCTTTTTTACCCAACTTTTTAGTTAGTTCTACCGCATTTTCAGTTACTGCATATACCTTTTTATTAAGATATTTTATAGCGTACATTGAAATTTTAAGTATTGTTCTTATAGCAAGTTTTGGCGTTTTTTCAGTTAGCGATTTTAGATAATATGATAGTTCAATGTCTTTTTCTAACACGCCGTACACGGTTTTAACGGTAAGCGCACGATTTTTTTCTTCAATAAAAGTATCGTTTATCGCTTGTTTAACGAACGCCTTGTCACTATAAACTTTATTTAATATTTGATAGCAGTCGTAAAAATAGTTAATCATTATTTTAGAAGCGTTCCTACCTCAATTTTGTTTCCGCGAAGAAAATCTTCTGTAGGCATTGCTTTTCCGCCGAATTTTTGAACAATTTTTAGTTCAACCGAATAATCTTTTGCACCGACTATTAAACTGCCGTTTGATGAAATTACTTCACCTATGTTGCCTTTTTTATCACTTATATTTGCTGAATAAATCTTAAACGGCTCTCCATTTAGGTTGGTAAACGCTATCGGCCAAGGGTTAAACGCGCGAATTTTATTTACGATATTACTAGCCGTATCGTTAAAGTCAATATACGCGTCTTCTTTGGTTATCATTTTAGTATGAGTTGCTTTTTTCTCGTCTTGAGGAATAGACTTAACTTCCCCACTTATAAACATATCAAGTGCTTTATCTATCGCTTTAGCACCTATTACTGAAAGCCTATCAAATAATTCGCCCGCGGTTTCGTTTGGCAGTATTTCCGTTTCTTCTACGTGAATTATATCGCCCGTATCAATGCCTAGTTCCGTTTTCATAATAGTTACACCAGTCATTTTATCGCCTGCTAAAATACATGCTTGAATAGGCGATGCGCCCCTATATTTAGGCAAAAGTGAGGCGTGAATATTTATTACACCAAGCGGAGCAATATCAAGTATTTCTTGAGATAGAATTTGTCCAAAAGCACAAGTTATCATAAGATCGGGTTTTAACGCTTTTAAGTCGTTAACGCCTTCTACCCTAATTTTATCATACTGATATACGGGTAAGCCTAACGATAGTGCGGTTACCTTTACTGGTGGTGGGGTGATAATATGCTTTCTACCAACAGGCTTATCATTATTACAAACTACACCTATTAAATCTATACCCTTTTTGTTGTACACCGCCTTTAGTGGTTCAACAGCAAAATCGGGCGTGCCTAAAAATAGCACTCTCATTAATTTTCCTCCATTACTTCACTTGCTTTATCAATATAAAGGGTGCCGTTTAAGTGGTCGTATTCGTGGCAAATTGCTCGTGCTAAAAATCCGCTAGCATGAACGGTAAAAGGCTTGCCGTAGCGGTCAAACGCTTTTAATATCACTTTCATAGGGCGTTCTACCGTGCCGTATTTATTTTTAACTGATAGACAGCCTTCTTGACCAAGTTGTTTTCCGCTTTCCTTTACAATAACGGGATTTATACATTCATAATAATCGCCATCTACGGCAACGACAAAAATTCTACGAAGTACACCTACTTGAACAGCAGCAAGACCTGCGCCGTTTGCCTTAATAAGTGTATCTTTCATATCGTCTAAAAGTTCGTGCGTTTTTTTGCCAAAATCCGTTACTTCAAAACTTTTTTTTCGGAGCGTTTCATCGCCCACTTGAATTATATTTCTTATAGCCATATTTTTACCTTAACTTAAATTATTTGGATTGTTTTCAAGCGCAACAAGTACGCCTTTGCCGTTATACTTTGCACACGAAAAATAAATTTGATTTTTAATATCTTCTCTATTCGTATCAACGCGCATTAGAACTTGATATCTAAATTTACCTTGTAATTTCTTTATAGGTGCTTTCATACACCCGTAAAACTTAAACGCGTCTTTATTTTCGCTTTTTATTTGGGTTAGTTCTTCGTTTATCGCTTTGGTTGCAGATAGAGCGGTTTCTTCGTCCGAGCCCGAAATAAGCACCCTAATTATATCCGTAAACGGCGGAAAAGACGTCGCCTTTCTTATTGATATTTCACGGTCAAAAAATGCGCCGTAGTTATACTCTATCGCCTGTCTTAATACCGCGTTTTCTGGTGAATACGTTTGAAGAACAACTTTCCCCGCTTTGTCCGCGCGCCCGCTTCGTCCTGCAACTTGTGTTATAAGTTGAAAAGTGCGCTCCGCCGAACGATAGTCTGAAAAATGCAAACTCATATCAGCGTCTAAAATTCCAACAAGGGTTACGGACGGAAAGTCGTGCCCTTTTGCTATCATTTGAGTTCCAACCAAAATATCTGCTTGTTTTTCTGCAAATGCCGATAAAATCTTAAAGTGTCCTTCCTTATTTTGAGTAGTATCTCTATCCATTCTTAAAATTTTAGCGTTAGGAAATAGTTTTTTAAGTTCTAAAACTACCTTTTCAGTACCAAAACCGCCGTAGCGAAGGCGTGTGCTACCGCACTCCGTACAAGCGTCAACCATTTTATATTTTGCACCGCAGTAGTGGCAAAGAAGTGATTCGTCTTCTTTATGATAAGTTAGCGACACGTCGCAATCCGTACATTTTTGAACGTGACCGCAATCCGTACAAATTACCGATTTTGAGAAACCCCTTTGATTAAGAAAAATCATTGCTTGATTTCCGCCCACCAAACACGTTTCAAGTTCGCTTATAAGTGCTTGTGAAAAGGGCGAAGAGTTACCACGCCTTACTTCAGAACGCATATCAACTATTTCAATGTCAGGAAGTGGTTTTTTATTTACCCTATCGGGAAGTTCTACTAAATTATATTCATTTTCTTTAGCGCGTAAATATGTTTCCACAGACGGAGTTGCGCTACCTAAAACGATTTTTGCAGATGAAAGTTTTGCTCTTTCAAAAGCAACGTCGTGTGTAGAATAACGTGGACTTGATTCGCTTTTGTAACTACCGTCGTGTTCTTCGTCAATTATAATTAGCCCTAAATTTTCTAGCGGTGCAAATATTGCGCTCCTTGCACCTATGGCAATTTTCGCTTCACCTGTACGAAGTCTCCACCACTCGTCAAAGCGTTCACCTGCGGATAGACCGCTATGTAGTATTGCAGCATATGAAGAAAATCTTGCGCGTAATTGACGTAGCATTTGAGGGGTTAGTGATATTTCAGGCACTAACATTATTGCGGTTTTACCGCAATTTATAGTTTTTTCTATTAAATCTAAATAAATTTCAGTCTTCCCCGAACCCGTAACGCCGTGAACTAGAGTAACGCGCTTATCGGTATTTATTACGCTATCTATTGCACTTTGTTGTTTTTCGGTAAGAGTTATATCTTTTTTCGTGCCTAGTAAATCTTTATATGGAGCACGGAAATTTTTTTCTTCAGTTAAGGTTACGTAGCCTTTTTGAATAGTAGCCTTAACTGCAGATGCGCCAAAATCATTATTCATTTTGGTAAAAGGGCTTTTACCTTCCACCCTTAAATACTCTAAAAATTCTTTTTGGCGTTTAGCGCTTTTATTTAGCGAAGATAAAACGTTATTAATATCGCAATCTTTTGAAATTTCAACAAATTTAACAAATTGCTCTCTAACCTTACCTTTACGCATTTCAACGGGAAGAAAAAGGCGAAGTGCCGAAGCCCTTGAAACAAAACAATCTTTTGAAATAAATTCGGAAAGTTTTAAGGTCTCGGTAGTGAGCGCGGGTGTTTCTTCAAGTAAGCGATAAATATTTTTAAGTTTATCAGGCGGACAAGAAGAAGTTTCTTTTATGCCTATAACTATGCCTTCTATTACCGTTTTGCCAAATGGCACGACAACCCTACTCCCACAAGTGATGCGGGGGTCTATAAAGGAATAATCAAATATTTTATCCACTTCAGCGTGGGCTATATCAACGATAACTTCTGCAATCATACTTAAAAAATTAAAGTGTTCACTTACCTTTATGAACACTTTACAAAATTAGTCGTTTGAAACGATAAGTTTTCCTTCGTAAATTTCGCCAGCGGCAACCGATAAGGGTTTTTCGCCTGAAGGCAATTCAGAATAGCCTTGGTTTTGGGCTTGTTCCATAAGTTGTCTAGCACGCTTGCTTGCTATAACGCAAAGTGCATATTTTGAACCTATTTTTTCTGCTAAATCGTCAATCGGTGGTTTATGTATCATAATCTTCTCCTATTTTTAGATTAAATCTTATTTTTTTCTTTATTTATTATATCTTCAACGGCTTTAACCGTTTCATTTAAGTCTTCATTCACAACAGCGTAATCGTAGTACTTTTGTTTTTCAAGTTCGTATTCAATTCTTTGCATACGAATTTTTATTTGTTCTTCAGTTTCCGTACTGCGCTTTAGAAGTCTGCTCTTAAGTTCTTCTATTGACGGGGGCAATATCATTATTAGCACGGTTTCGCTAAATTCTTTCTTTACGTTTAGCCCGCCGTTTACGTCAATTTCTAAAATTACGTCCGAAGTTTTTAGTTTATCTTCAACAAAATCTTTGGGCGTTCCGTAATAGTTTTCAAAGTGCTTTGAGTATTCTAACAACCCGCCGTTTTTAATTTTTTCTTCAAAAGATGGTTTATCAATGAAAAAATAATGTACGCCGTCTTTTTCACCCCTACGTTTTTCCCTTGTAGTGCAAGATATTGAAAGCGAAATATTAGGATTTCTTTCAATTATTTTTTTTGCGATAGTACCTTTGCCTACACCTGACGGTCCTGAAATTACAACTAATACGTTTCTCATACTATTCTAGATTTTGAACTTGTTCTCTTACCTTTTCAATTTCGTTTTTAAGTGAAAGGGCGTGTGTCGTTACAGTGATGTCGTTAGATTTTGAACAAATAGTGTTCGTTTCCCTATTAAATTCTTGCATTAAGAAATCAAGTTTTTTACCTGCACCGGCAGTTTTAATAATTTCACAAAATTGTGAAACGTGGGAAGATAGTCTAGTAAGTTCTTCATCAATGTTTGCTTTATCCGTAAAGAACGCTACTTCATTAAGTAGCCTTGCTTCGTCGTATTTTACGTCACCTAAAGCGTCTTTTATACGTTCTTCAAGTTTTTGCTTATGCTCGCTAGCAACAAGAGGTGCGCGAACTGCAATTTTATCCTTTAATGCGGAGATAGTATCCATACGCGCTAGCATATCGGCAACAAGTTTTTCACCTTCAACCTTTCTCATTTCGTTAAGTTTTTCACAAGCAAATTTAACGGTTGAAATTACTATTTCTTCAAACTCATCACCAGTTGCTATTGAATTATCAGTTACAACGTCTGGAAAACGCATTAAACTTGAAATTGTTAAATCATTTTCTTTTGCTAATTCTTGAGATAAAATTTTGCTAATTCTGTCGTATTCTTTCGCTCTTTCTAGGTTAAGTTCAAGGCTAGCGGGTTTTTCACGCGTGTCGCTAAAGTTTATAAAAAGGTCAACCCTACCGCGCGAAACAAAAGACGCCACAGTCTTTCTAATTTTATCTTCAAATGCAAGAAAAATACGCGGAGTTTTAGCGTTAAAATCAAAATTTCTATTATTAACGGTTTTAATTTCAACGGTAAGCGAAATTCCATTTTCGTTATATTCCGCTCTGCCGTAACCGGTCATACTAAGCATTAGTTAAAAATCTCCCTAGTGTGTTTATGTAATTGTATCATAAAATTTTGCTATAATCAAGTTTTTAGTAAGTTTTTAAACGTTTCTTCGTCAATTATTTTTATATTTAAGGCTTTAGCCTTATCAAGTTTACTGCCAGCATTTTCGCCTGCTAATACAAGCGTTGTATTTTTTGAAACCGAAGAAACTACAGCCCCGCCGTTTTCTTCTATAATTTTTGACGCTTCGTCCCTAGTAAAATTAGTTAGAGAACCAGTTAAAACAACCTTTTCGCCAAGGAAAATTTGGCTTTTAACTACGGCATTTTCTTCCTTTACGCTAACGCCAAGAGATAAAAGTGCATCAATTTCGCTTAATTTATCGCTAGAAGAAAAATATTCTATTATCGCGTCGGCAACCGCGTCGCCTACGTCTGGAACGCTTATCAATTCTTCTTTAGTAGCGTTTTTTAGCGTGGTTAATGTTTTGAAGTTTTTCGCTAAATCCTTTGCGGTTTTTTTGCCTACGTTTTCTATACCCAAAGCGTAAATAAAGTTAGAAAAATCAACGTCTTTTGAACTTTCTATCGCCGAAAGTAAATTCTTAGTTTTTGCTTCCTTAAAGCCTTCTAAAAGTAGAATTTGTTCTTCGGTAAGTTTATAAAGTCCGTCATAAGTTTCAACGCCAAAATTGTCGTATAAAATGCCTGCGGTCATTTCGGAAAACCCGTCAATATTTAAGCCGTTTTTACTTGCAAAATTAGTTAGCCTTTGCACTACTCTTGGACGGCAATGCTCGTTTGGACAAAATAGGTTTGCGCCTACTTCCTTAAGTGTCGTATTGCAATAAGGACACACTTCGGGCTTAACAACTTCTTTTGAATTTTCATACACTTCGGTAGTTCCCAAAATCTCGGGAATAACTTCATTACTGCGCCTTATAAGCACCCTTGCACCTATTTTAACACCTTTTCTAGTTAAATCGCCAAAGTTATTTAAGGTTGCTTTTCTTACGGTTGCGCCCGCAAGTTCAACAGGTTCTACAAGACCTAGTGGCGTAAGTTTTCCCGTTCTACCAACTTGCCAAACAACGTCGTTAAGAATAGTAGTAACTTCTTCCGCCTCAAATTTATATGCTATTGCCCAACGTGGAAATTTATCCGTAAAACCAAGCAATTTTCTTTTTGCAAAATCGTTGATTTTAACAACTGCACCGTCGGTTAAAATATCTAAATCTTTTCTATTTTGGTCAATTTCGTTTATTGCAGATATTACTTCTTCTATTCCTCTACAAACCTTAAAGAAAGGATGAACCTTAAAGCCGTGTTTTTTAAGAAATTCCACACACTCTACTTGAGAATTTATTTCAAAATCCGAAGAATAATTTACGTTATAAAACATAATTTCGGGCTTTCTTTTTTCGGTGATTTTAGGGTCTAAATTTCTTATTGCACCAGCAACCGCATTTCTTGCATTTTTAAGGGGTTCGGTTGCCGTTTCGTTGTATTTTTTAAGGGTGGAGAGTTTTATTATTGCTTCGCCTTGAACTTCTAGCGTCCCTTTGCAGGTGGTGGTAAATGGAAAACTTTTTATGGTTTTTACTTGCTCTGTAACGTCTTCACCAGTCGTACCGTTTCCACGCGTAGTTGCACGAGTAAATTTGCCGTCTTCGTACGTTAAGCACACTGTTAAGCCGTCAAACTTATATTCAACGGTATAAATCAAATCTTCATTTGCTTTATTTATGCGCTTTTCAAACGCATAAATTTCTTCAAAGGTAGTAGCCTTGTCTAGACTATAAAGTTTTTCAATATGGCTATGCTTTTTAAAAGCCGAAATAGGCTCGCCACCAACTCTTTTTGTAGGCGAGTCAAAAAGCACTACTCCACTTTCTTTTTCCATTTTTACAAGGCGGTCGTATAGCTCGTCATACTCTTTATCAGAAACGGTAGGCGCGTCTAAAACGTAATACTCATAAGCATATTTATTAAGTTGTTTTACAAGACTTTCCATACTATCCATTTATAATCTCCATAGGCGCGTATTTAACCGAAAGTGATTTAATACCTATGCCCTTAAACGCCACGTCAACAATAACGTTTTCGCCACTGCCTTTAACTACAATAATCGTACCTATACCGAACTTTGCATGTTTAACTTTAACGCCTGACCTATATGCCGAATAATCCCCGCCGATTTTTGCTGTGGGTTTATTTTCTTTAAGGAAGGTTTTAGCATAAGACGAAGAATACCCCGTTTGCGAAACGTAAGACGTATTATCGTCGTCAATATTTGCCCTTCTTTCATAGGCGTAAGCATTAGAAATGGGCGCAGTAGTTTTTGTGGGATTAAGTACTTGTTGCGCGTCTTTTAAGAACCTACTTGGCGACATAAATTCGCGTCTGCCGTACATATATCTACTTGTTGCTCTAGTAAGATAAAGCCTTTCCTTTGCCCTAGTTACAGCAACGTACATAAGCCTACGTTCTTCTTCAATTTCGTCGTCATTGCCTACACTACGCGGTGTGGGAATAATACCTTCATCAAGCCCCGCAACGAAAACGCAATTAAATTCTAATCCCTTTGATGCGTGAATAGTTGCAATAGAAACCGCGTCGTCGCTATTTATTTCATCAGTATCCGAACTTAAGGTTATAGACGATAAATAATCGTTTAGATTTGCACCTTTATTGTCTTTAATAAATTCTTCTGCCGAGTTTTTAAGTTCGCTTATGTTATATAAACGCGAAGTATTTTCTTCGTTCTTTTCGGCAAACTGGTCTAAAAATGACGTGCTATCTAAAACGTGTTTTATTAATTCTGGAACGCTATGTGATTTAGAGAATTCCCTAAAACCGTCAATAAGAAGTTTAAAGTTATATAGTTTAGTTTTTAGCGCATTAGAAAAACCCGACTGCTCAAGCGAGCAAACGCCGTCGTATAAACATATATTTTTACTAGCACAAAACTCCCTTAAATCGCGAAGTGATTTATCACCTATACCCCTTTTTGGGCAAGATATACTTCTTAAAAAACTTTCGTCGTCAAAAGGATTGTTTACTATTTTTAGGTACGCTAAAACGTCTTTAATTTCTTTTCTTTCAAAGAACCTAAAACCGCCGTAAACCCTATATGGAATTCCGTATTTATTAAACTCTTGTTCATACGCTCTTGAAAGGGCGTTTACTCGCATAAATACGGCAAAATCCTTAAAATTAAGTTCCCTATTTCTATCCATTAAGTTCTTTATTTGAATTGCGGTAAAAGTTGCTTCGTTATTCTCATCGTTACCAACGAAAACTTCAATCCTAGCACCTTCCCCATTTTCCGTCCAAAGTTCTTTTTCTCTACGGAATCTATTACCTTTTATTATGCCATTAGCAAGTGCTAAAATCTTTTTGGTAGAACGATAGTTGCGCTCAAGTTTATAAACTTTTGCATCTTTATAGGTTTTATCAAATGATAAAATATTATCAATATCGGCACCGCGCCAGCCGTATATACTTTGGTCATCATCACCAACGACGAATAAATTTCCGTGAATAAGGGCTAGCCTTTTTGCAATGTAAAATTGTACCTTATTAGTATCTTGAAATTCGTCTATATGAACGTATCTAAACTTGTTTGAATAATAATCAGCAACTTCAGGAACGTTCTTAAATAAGATATACGTCTTAAATAATAAATCATCAAAGTCAAAGGCATTACTGCGCTCTAAATACGCTTCGTAAAGCCTATAAACGTTAGAGATTTCCGTACTGAATTTAGTATCTGCAAACTCACGCTCAAATTCGTCTGGGCTAAGGCAATCATTTTTCGCAATAGAAATATAACTTTTTGCGGTTTTTAATAATTTTTCCGCGTCGTAGCCAAGGTCTTCAAATACCCTTTTTAGCATTTTATCTTTATCAGTTTCGTCGTAGATAGTAAAGTTTCTATCATACCCTATTCTATCCGCAAAAGAACGCAAAATACGTACGCACATACTATGAATTGTACATACCCACATTTCACTTGTTCCGCCAACGATTTTTTCTAGCCTTTCTTTCATTTCGCCTGCGGCTTTGTTTGTAAACGTAATTGCTAAAATATTTTCAGGGGCAACGTTTTTTTCATTAACCAAATATGCGATACGCGTAGTTAAAACACGCGTTTTACCACTACCCGCGCCCGCAATAACCAAAACGGCACCTTCAGTATCAAGAACGGGTTTAATTTGTTCTTCATTAAGTTTTGCAAGTAATTCTTTAACGTTTTCCATTACGCCTGCCGTTTCCTTTTAGTTAAATTTTAATTATATTTTATTATACCATAATTAGTGGTTATTTTCAAGTTTGTTATCCCTTTTTTTATTTAATTTTGTTGCAAAATAAAATTTGTAGTGCTATAATTTTTTATAGTTATGAAAAACTTATGGCTTAAAAACAAAACTGTTATTATTACCGGTGCAAGCGGTGGCTTGGGTTTTGGAATTGCTAAAATTTTAATTGAAAAATATTCTTGCAAAGTTTACGGAATAGCGCGCAATGAAGAAAAAATTAAAAGCGCTATTGCTACGCTTTCAAATCCTGAAAACTTTTCATACCGCATTTTTGACGTTTGCGACGAAAATGCTTGGAAAAATTTTGCACTTGAATTAGATAGTCAAGGGATAATTCCCGATATTTTGATAAACAACGCGGGTTTTATGCTACCATTTGCTAAATTTGAAAAATATTCAGACGAAGAAATAAGCGAAATTATAAATACAAATTTCATTTCAGTAGTTAAAGCGTGCAAACTTTTTATACCCTATCTAAAAAAATCACAATCGCCTGCAATAATTAACGTTTCTAGTTCCGCTGGGCTATGCGCGGTAGTCGGCGAAAGTATGTATTGCGCTACAAAATTTGCTGTTAGGGGCTTTACTGAAACACTTGCCGTTGACTACAAAAAACAAATTTACATTGGCGGTGTTTACCCTGGGTTTATAAGAACAAATATTCTAAACCGCATGGCGACGAAAGATAAAGAAAATAAACTTATAAATAAACTTATGATGCCACAAGATAAGGCTTGCCGTAAAATTGTTAAAGGTATTAAAAAAAGAAAAAAACGTATGGTTTTTGGCTTTGATGGTAGAAGCCTTGGCTTTATTTCAAGACTTATGCCCAAAAGCGCGCCTTCTATCGTTGCAAGTGTTCTAAAGGCAAGTAAGTTAGAATTATTTGATAACGTTTTTGACAAAGGAGAATAAAAATGAAAAGAATTTTAACTATTCAAGACATATCTTGTGTTGGTAAGTGTTCTCTTACCGTAGCACTTCCTGTAATATCTGCTTTCGGCGTTGAAGCAGCAGTTTTACCCACCGCGGTACTTTCTAACCACACCGCTTTTACCAGTTGGACTTTTAGAGATTTAACTGACGATATGGTAGATATTGCAAACAAATGGAAAGAATTAGACGTTAGTTTTGATGCAGTTTATACGGGTTATTTAGGTTCTAAAAAGCAAATTGATATTGTTAATGATATTATTAAAGATTTTAATACCGAAACAAGTTTTTCACTAATTGACCCCGTTATGGCTGACCACGGAAAACTTTACACTGGTTTTGACCTTGACTTCGTTAAAGAAATGGCAAAACTTTGTTCAGTTGCGGATATTATAGTTCCAAATATGACCGAAGCGTCTTTTATGTTAGGCGTTCCCTACACCGAAGAATACGACGAAGCCTACATTAAAGAAATGCTTAAAAAATTAACCGCTCTAGGTGCAAAAACCGCAATTTTAACCGGTATAACCTTTGACAAAAAGAATTTAGGTGCATATGGCTACAATAGCGAAACTGATGAATATTTCTACTACTCTAGAGAATATTTACCAGTAAGTTTTCACGGGACGGGCGATATTTTCGCTAGTGCACTTTTAGGTGCCTTATCAATAGGTAAAAACCAAAAAGAAGCACTTTCTATTGCTGTTGACTATACCGTGGAATGTATTATTAAAACTATACAAAATGAAAACCACAACTGGTACGGGGTTGATTTTGAATCCGCTATTCCATATTTAACCGAAAGAATTAAATAAAATATAAAAAAATAAAACCTACTCTTTTCTAGAGTAGGTTTTTTATTTTATTTCGTTATTGTGATTTTGCTAACTGAACGCGGTTCGTCGGGATTTATACCTAAAGCACAAGATAGTTTACACGAAAATATTTGAGCAAAAAGCGCAAAAGCAAACATTGAAAGTTCTTCTGGTACGCTTATATTAATTAACGCGTCGTTACAAGGCTTAAACTTGCCCGTTAAAATACAATCGTTAGTAACAAGTAAAACAGGTGCGCGAAGATAAAGCATACGCTCAATACACTTCATTTGGTCCGCTCTAATTAATGTTTGAAGTTCTTCGTCGCCCGTAAACTTACCACAAAAGATAATTATAGGGGTATCTTTATTAACCATTGCTTGCGGACCGTGATAAAATTCACTTGTCGCAAAGCCTTTAGCGTTCATATAGCAAAGTTCTTGGATTTTTATTGCCGTTTCTAAAGCGACCGCATACGTAAGCCCACGCGACAAAATAAAAATGTCTTTTTTATCCTTAAACATATCAACGTATTTATCGGTAATAGCGTCTATTTGCGGAATTACTTGAATCATTTCCTTATCAAAATTTTTCAAGATTTTTATGTTGTTGCGAAGCCCTGCTAATTCGCTTGCAAGCCATAAAAGCAGATATAATTGCGCATTAAAGGTTTTTGTTGCACCTACACTTCTTTCTTCGCCTGCATTACAATATAAATGATACCTTGCCATTTTTGCAATAGGACTATTTGGATTGTTAGTTATACCTATCGTTATAGCGCCGTCTTCATTTGCTTTTTTAAGAACTTCTAAAACGTCTTCAGCCATACCACTTTGACTACAACCTATAACTACGCTATTAGCATAATTAACCTTACCATGATAAAGCGTTACTACACTAGGTGCGGATAAACTTACTGTATAATTAGAATAGATTTCAAGCAAATACTTAAAATACACTAAAGCGTGGTCACTAGTTCCCCTTGCGGCAGTTACGAAGTTTTTAGCATTACTACTTTTAATGTCGCTAACTAAATTCTTCATAACAAGTTCGTTAACCTTGTTTATTTCGGAAAAAACACGTGGTGTTTCGTTTATTTCTTTCCACATTAATGTTGTTTTATAATCCATAATCTTCCCCTTGTGACTTATATTATTATAATATTACTAAAACTAAATTTTGTCAATATACAAATTAAAAACCCTTGCTTTTCGCAAGGGTTTTGTTATTAAAATATAGGCGTCGAACCAACTATTAAAACTAATATCATATACAAAACTGAAAGAGTAATAACGCTAAGCGTGTGAGAAACAAGCGCCATTGACGCACCTTCTTCCGCACTCTTTCCATATGCTTCGGGGAAAACTATTGTGTTTAGCCCTAACGGCGTAGCGAACGCAAAGAATAGCAAGAATAAAATAGAATTACCTATTGAAAGTCCAAAGACAACGTTTGCAAGTTCTTTTAGCCCAAAAGTAAGGGCTAAAATGATTGCTGGTATTAAAATCAAACGGAAAAAACTTGCAAGGTAAACTTTCTTATTTTTTAGCATTTTAACAAAACCAAATTTCGCAATGGTTATACCTGCTAGTAGCATTGCAACGGGCCCCATACACGCTTTTAAGTTTTCCACGGTAGAAGTAACTACTGAAAGAATAGACGTTGCACGGAATATTTCACCAAGCCCCGTAATTCCAAAAATCATACCAAGAAGCATTGCAATCATAGGAGCGTTAAACATTCTCTTTAGCGCACTGCCTTTTTCTGCGTTATTTGGAATAAGTTTTGTCATACCCCAAGTGTATATACCTATCCAAAGCGGAAGATTTACAAGCGCGTAATACGAATACCCTACGTCACCAAACACCGCAAGTACTAGCGGAGCGCCCATATAACCGAAGTTTGCAAAAGTTAAAGCGTACTCATAAACGTTTTTTTCATAGCAGTTTTCTTTATAAAAGAAACGGGAAAGTAGTATTGCTAAAAATATTGCAAATATGGTTACTATAATCGTTAAAATAAGGTTTGTTGCGTGTGTAGAAAGCGTTGATGGCGTAAAATATTCTGACATAGTAGCAAAATTGAGTGCAGGTAAAAATACCCACGTTTCAAGTTTTGCTAAAACCTTAGCACTTTCGTCACCCAAAATATTTGTTTTTCTCAAAACAAATCCCACTGCTATACATAAGAATAGTACCAAAGTGGGATTTAACGTTATCAAAAGTATATCTAGCATTTAATTAAACACCGCTATATGCAGAGAAACCGCCGTCAACGGGAATTACCGTACCAGTAACGAAACCGCTTGCGCTATCGTCAGCAAGCCATAAAAGTGCGCCTAAAAGGTCACTGATTTCGCCGAACTTCTTCATTGGGGTAGCATTTAATATCTTGCCTGTTCTTGCGGTAGGAGTGCCGTCCGCATTAAATAAAAGCGCTCTGTTTTGGTTTGTTACAAAAAATCCCGGAGCAATTGCATTACATCTAATACCGCAAGATGCAAAGTGAACTGCAAGCCATTGTGTAAAGTTAGAAATACCTGCTTTAGCCGCTGAATATGCAGGGATTTTTGTTAACGGACGATAAGCGTTCATTGAAGAAACGTTTATAATGTTTCCGCCAGTTTTAATCATGTCTTTAGCAAACACTTGGGTTACAAGGAAAGCCGAAGTGATATTTAAGTCAAACACGAATTTAAGACCGCTTTCTTCTAAAGCAAAAAAGTCCTTAACGCCTTCTAAATCAGGGGTCATAGTTTCGTTATCCGTTGACGCTCTAGGATTGTTACCACCTGCGCCGTTGATAAGGAAGTTTACTGCGCCAAATTTAGCATTGATTTCTTCTTTAGCATCAATAATGCTTTGCTTATCAAGACAGTTACATTTTACCGCTAAAGCGTTTTCGCCGATTTCGTCAGCGTATGCCTTTGCTGCGTCGTAGTTAATATCTAGTAGTGCTACTTTTGCGCCGTTTTTTGCAAGTTCTTTTGCAAATTCACTACAAATAATACCGCCAGCGCCGGTAATTGCTACTACTTTATCATTTAAATCAACCTTAAACATTTTACTCTACCTTCCTATTTATTTTCTTTAAGTCTATCAAGCATATCCCATACGCCGTGCATATACATAATGCCAAGCGCTCTATCATATAAGCCGTAACCTGGACGAACAGTACCTGCTTTTTCACCCCATAAGTGTCTACCATGGTCGGGACGAATATATCCGTCAAAGCCACAATCGTGATATGCTTTTAGAATATTTAAAATTCCCGTATCGCCGTCGCAATCTCTATGGCTGGCTTCACTAAAGTCGCCATTTTCATAGTGTTTAACGTTTCTAATATGTGCAAACGCTATTCTATCGCAATGCTTTCTAACGATATCCGCAACGTTGTTTTCAGGGTTTGCGTTTAAACTTCCCGAACAAAGCGTTAAGCAGTTGTAGGGATTATCTACCATCTTTAAGAAACGGTCAATACTCTTTTCATCAACGAGTAGTCTTGGAAGTCCGAAAATATCCCATGGTGGGTCATCCATATGAATTGCCATTTTTATATCACATTCGGCACAAGTAGGCATAATTGCTTCTAAGAAGTACTTTAAGTTTGCCCAAAGTTTTTCGTGGTCAACACCTTCGTATGCCTTGAAAAGTTCGTCAAGTTTTGCCATACGTTCGGGTTCCCAACCTGGGAAAGACATATTGTACTTTTCAGTAAAGTCTAAAATATATTTTGCCATAGCGTTGTAATCGTCTTGAATCATACCCTTTTCATAGAAAAGTGCAGTTGAGCCGTCGGGTAGTTCGTGGAAAAGATTTGAACGCGTCCAGTCAAAGATAGGCATAAAGTTATAACATATTACTTTAACGCCAAACTTTGAAAGATTGCGAATAGTAGTTTTGTAATTTTCAATATATTCATCTCTAGTGGGAAGACCTATTTTAATATCGTCGTGAACGTTTACAGATTCAACTACGTCAATATTAAAGCCGTATTTATCTGCTTGAGCCTTTACTTCGGCAATTTCGTCTTCAAACCAAACTTCACCGGGCATTTTGTTGTGAAGTGCCCATACGATACCATCAACACCAGGGATTTGTTTGATATCTTGAAGGCTTATTCTATCGTTACCTTCGCCATACCAACGGAAAGTCATTTTCATGGAATTTTTCTCCTTATAACTCTTTTATAATATAATAACATATTAAAAATAAAAATCAATATAAAAACAAGCATATTTTGATTGCAATTTCGGCATTTATAAGTTATAATCTAGGTATGATTGAACTTAACTCAAAACATTTTAATTACGAATATCTTAATATTGATTCGCCAAGTCAAGAGCAGTTTTATAAGCACTTACATAACGAATACGAAATTTTGTATTTTCTAAACGGCGATGCGGATTATATTATTGGCGCAACGGTGTATCACCTTAAAAAAAACGACCTTCTTTTTATTAAGCCCGCAATGTTCCACTATCTTAAACCGCTTTCCCCCGCCACTTACGAAAGGCACGTTATTCACTTTTCTGAAAAAGCGGTTCCAAAGGAAATTTTACCGTCATTATCGTCCATGCACTCTATTTTTGCTATAAAACCAGACTCTACGATTGATAAAATTTTTGGCGAAATAACTACGCTTCTAGAAAATTCTAAAAACATTGACGAAGATGCGGAAAGCATTACTAACCAAATTAAATATTCGCTTAAACTCATTTTAATTTATCTTAAAAACTTGCCTAAAACCGCAAAGGAAAAACCGTCATCAACAAACGTTGCACTTTCGGAAATACTAAAATTTATTGACAAAAACCCAGAAATGCAAATAAATGCCGAATACCTATCTAAAAAGTTCTTTGTAAGTTCGTCTTGGATAACACATAACTTTAGAAAAATTCTAGGAATAAGCCTAAAACAATACGTAAACCATAAAAAAATTCTTTACGCTCAAAAACTTATTTCTAAAGGCACAAAGCCCACTAAAGTTGCCGAAATTTGCTCGTTTGATAACTATTCAACTTTTTATAGGCTATATAAAAAATACACACAAAATTTACCCATTAAAGATAAAAATTAAAAAGTCCGCATTAGTGCGTCAGTAATAGAGATTATTACTGACGCACTAGTTATATTTGCCTATCGGCAAGTTATATTGCTTTCGCAGTTATATTTTGCTACGCAAAGTTATGTTCGCCTTTGGCGAGTTGTGGCAAATATAATATAACTTTGACTGAAAGTCAAAATATAACTTTTAGAATTACTCTAAAAATATAACTGTTTGCTATGCAAACAATATCACTTTACTAAAAACTTGATTTATGCTATAATTAACTTATGAGTGAAAGCATTTTAAGAGAAAAAGCAAAAGAGTTTGCTAAAAACATTGTATTCATTACAAGAGAAATTAAAGCCAACAATAAAGAAAGTGTTTTAACTAATCAACTTTTACGTTCGGGAACAAGTATTGGCGCAAATATCCACGAAGCGCAATATGCACAAGGAACGGCTGACTTTATTTCAAAACTTGAAATAGCATTAAAAGAGTGCTTTGAAAGTGAATATTGGTTAGAATTGCTTTTTGAAACAGGTTATTTAGAAGAAAACCAATATAAAAAACTTAATAATGATTGTGGGGCAATACGAAAAATGTTAATTTCTTCGTGTAAAACACTAAAAGAGAAAAAATAATCGAAACTCGACTTACAAAAAGTTGAGTTTTCTTTTATCTACAAATTATACTTGATAAAAATTTTTATATGTGATATAATAATTATGCCAAATCAATTTCATAACAAGCAAAAGTAGGGATATTTTCTTTTTTAGGGATATAT
>JAZOST010000064.1:0-3944 GCA_045657285.1 Christensenellaceae bacterium | reverse complement strand
CAACTCCTTGGCTCACAGAACGACATGGCTACGATCCGACTTAGATAAATCCCTTTTATTTAATTGACAAAGCAAAAAAATTATCATATAATAAGTAGGCTGTCAGTTAGACAGCTGAATAAAAGCGCCGCTAGCTCAGCTGTAAACGGTAAGGATTCGTCAAGGCAGTCCGTCAACCGTATTTCCTACGCTTACGCTTCGGGCACAGAGCGTTTTCAACGCTCCATCCATCAGAGATGTGATAATACAGTTTTAATTAAATAAATATTAACAACTTAAAACGAGTTGTTAATTTTGCGCCGCTAGCTCAGCTGGATAGAGCGTTGGTCTACGGACCCAAAGGTCAAAATTGAATATTTCCCCCGATTTCGGGGTTATGCACCCTTAGCTCAATTGGATAGAGCGTTGGTCTACGGAACCAAAGGTTAGGAGTTCGAGCCTCTTAGGGTGCGCCAAAAAGAGCCCAAAACACTATGTTTTGGGTTGTTTTTTTGCCTTTTTTTGGACGTTAGTTAAATTTTAAGCGCTGTTCTAACCTCGTGGGTTAGAACAAAAAGTGCCTTTTTTTATAGTATTAATACTAAACGTGCAAAACGCCAAAAACGGCTTGTTCTAACCCCTGTTCTAACCCAACGTGCATTTTCCGTGTAAAAACCGAAGAATTTTACTATCATTTTTTACTTTGAAATATTTTTATTTATTTTTAGCAATAGAAAAGACGGCATCATTTTCCGATACCGTCCATCTATATATTATTCAGTTTTATTTTGCTTTATAAGCGAGATATTCTTCGATAGAAGTAAAACCGAGTGCTTTCATTTCTTGACTTGCTTTTTCTAAAAGAGAAAGTTCGCTTTCTTGCTTGATTACAGGTTGTTCATCAGAATAGGCTGACAAAATTGTATTTGCCGCTTTTATCTTAAAACTAAAATCAAGGTGCGAGTACACGTTTGCCGTTGTAGAGAAATCCGAGTGACCAAGCCACTCTTGAATTTCTTTTAATGGAACACCACTTGCAAGCATATTACTTGCACAACTGTGTCTTAAATCGTGAAACCTAATATGCCTTAAACCATTTTCTTTAATCAAGTCTGCAAACTTTTTCGTTAAATGGTCGGGATAAACGATTTTACCATCTTCTTCCACACAAACGTAGTCTAAATATCTCTTGTCGTAAACGTTGCCGTAGAAGGCTTTATTTTCTTCTATTTTAGCCTTATGGCGAAGAAGTAGTTCTTCTACGGGCGGTATGAGTGGAAGCGTTCTATGGCTCGTTTTGGTCTTTAATTCGTCGCTTAAAATAACTTTCTTTTCAACCACAAGCACCTTATGATTAATCGTTATGAGTTTATGCTCAAAATCGACTGCACTCCACCTAATACCCAACACTTCGCTTCTACGGAAACCGTAATAGGCGGCAAGTGTTAAAGGAACTTCTAACGGATGACCTTTTATCACTTCAAACAATTTTTTCATTTCGCCTTTGTCGTAATAGGACATAGGCGATTTTTCTTTATGTAGCGGCTCTAAAAAGTCAAACGGATTGTCGGGAATCAACTTTGCTTGATACGCTTTGCGAAGTGCGGGACGAAGAACACAGTTATAGTGTTTTAGACTAATTTCTTTCACGCCACGTTTTCTTTCGCTATCATAGAACTCGTTTAATTCCTTTTCGGTAACGTCGATTAAACGTAGCTTACGCTTATCAAAGAATTTTTTAAATAGTGGAATATAACGTTTGTAGCCGTAATACACCGAAGCCGATAATTTTGGCTTTCTTTCTTCAACGTATTTATCACAATAGTCGCTAAAAAGCATTACCGCATCAGACTTATCCGTGTCGTTTGCGTTTGCACGACGTGAAATTCTATTACGGGAAGCAATAAGTTCTTTCTCAAACTCTTCGGCTTTTTCTTCAGCAATTTTCTTTGCTTCTTTTTTATTCCCACGTTCTTTTAAGCCCGTGCTTATCCATTTATGCCTTTTTACGTTCGCTTCGTCGTAATAAGTTATAACGCCGTATAAAAATCCTTTTTTTGCGTGAATGCTTACGTTCACTATTTCACCTCCGTACCATTAAGAAGATATGAGATTACGTTAATCTTTGGGATTTTGTATTCTCTACCAACTTTCCTTGATTTTATTTCTCCTCGTTTTACCAATTTATATGCAAGTACTTGTCCGATTTGGAGCATTTGCATTAAATCTTCCACACTGACAACGTCAGGATAGTTCTCAAACATTTCGTTTGCTTTTGGTTCATTGTTTACAATATTTTTATTAAAAGCGCTTTGCGCCGTTATTTTGTTGTTTATAGTATTTTCCTCCATTTATTTGGTGGTTGCGGGATAACCTCCTTTTAATTCGTTACGCCTTTATTTTCCCTTATCATCGTAACCCCGCCAACTCATAAATACGGTGGATTTTATACCACGCTTCCGTGTTTCCTATTTCATTAAATCGCTTTATATCATAAATTCATTGCGCCGTTGAAACACGTCGGCTATTACTTTCAGCAGTTTACCGTTCTGCCTTATCCGAGTGGACTTGTAGCAGGTAGTTGAACCCTGCCATTATTAAATCTACTTTACTAAGTCCGTTTTTTGTAAGGAACTCATCAATTTTCTCTGCATCCTTACGGGGAATACTCGTTCCCCAAACCTTGTTAAGTAGCTTGCGTTCTTCCTTGTGTTTTTCTTCATAAGCCCTACGACTAATGCGAGTGGGCGTATCTTGTTTTCTTTCCATATTAATACTCCTTTAATCTACGTAAATAAGTTCGTTTAAGATTTCTTCGTCAATACGGTTTTTGATTTCCGTTTCAATTTTAACGTCGTGCATAAATTCGCCCGTCTTTTTGTATTCAGGGCGCTTTAAGAGTTTTTCTCTCATAGCTTCCCAAATTTGCTCGGCGGCTTTATCTATGCCGTGAAGATAGGACGGAATATCTTCAATCAACCAATCTTTACCCGTATCTATCAAATACTGCTTTTTTAGGTTGCCCCATTTGCCGTAAACGTGCTTAACGGGTGGATGCGTGCGCTGATATTCGATTACTTCTTCAAGCGTTAAACCTTCCATTTCAATCTTCTCCTTAACGTTAATGTGTTGTCGTATTAATACGAATATCACTTTTTTCAAGAGAAGTCAAGCTGTTTTTATAACTTTTTTAAATTTTCTTCTAAAAAACTTTCATTTTAATCTCCTTTACCGAATTTGTAGCGGTTATACTTTTCGTTTTGCTGTGGCTGTGGGGAAGATATGAGTTGTTCTTCTTCCTTGCGCTTAGCAATCATTTCTTCTTCAATTTCTTGCAAACGGTTACGGTAGTTGTTTGTTTCGGGCATAAACATTTTAGCCACAGCAGAGAATAGTCCCTGCATATAACCTTTGATTTTCTTATTAGAAATAGCGATATTTCGTTTAAGAAACTTATCGTTGGTTTTACGCTTGAATTTTTTGTCGTAGGTATAAGTGTTGTCTTGGATATATTTTGCCTTTTTAAGCACGATATTACCAAGCCTACGCCTATAATCCCAACGTAGTTTTTCTATCGTGTGAATTGTGCCTACACCGTGAAAATCCGTGTGATTAGGAAACAAGTCCGCAGTTTGCATTTCTTCTTTAACTTGATTGGCATAATACTTGCCCATAATTCCTTTTAAGGCTTCTTCTTTCTTGTCCATTTCTTTTACGAAACTTTTATGTGCGGCGTACGCATTATTGTCGCAAGAGAGCAAAAAATCTACCGCCTTATCTATTTTTTCTCTAAACGGTACCATCTCTTTTGAAGCATAAAACCAAGGCTTGTCCTTAGGTAATTCTTTCGCAAGTTCCTTTAATGTTTTTGCGGCTAAATCCTTAAAGTGAGCCTTTTCAAACGCTACCGATTTTGAGAAGCTTTGAATAACTTCATCTCGTTTTTTGTCGAGCTCGTCGTTAAT
>JAZOST010000063.1:0-7419 GCA_045657285.1 Christensenellaceae bacterium | reverse complement strand
GCGCTATACTATATGCAAAGGCTAATAAAAGGCGGTTGCGACCCTATGCTTATCGCAAGAAGGGTGGTAGTTCACTCTGCTGAAGACGTAGGTTTGGCTGACCCTAACGCGTTAGTGGTTGCAACAAGCGCACTCACCGCGCTTCAAAATATAGGCATGCCCGAAGGCATATTGCTTTTAACCGAGGCAATAATTTACGTTTGCGAAGCGGAAAAATCAAACAGTGTGGTAGTTGCTAGGGACAGGTCGGGTAGAGACGCTGAAGATTACCCTGAACTAGACGTTCCCGCACATCTTAAAAATTACGTATTTTCGTCAAACGAAGAAAAAAAGAATATTGACCTATATAAATATCCGCATGACTTCGGCGGATACGTAGAGCAACAATATCTTCCAGACGGGATTAAAGGAAACGTGTATTATACACCTAAAAACAACGGCTACGAAAACGTAGTAAAAGAGATAAGAAAAAATAAAGGTAAAAAATAAAGGGCTTTAATATGGACTATTCAATTAAACTTTCAACTGAATTCGGTATAAGACAAGACTATGCTAAAAATATAATTACGCTAATTGACGAAGAGAATACAATACCTTTTATAGCGCGTTATCGTAAGGAAATGACGGGTTCGTGCGACGACCAAGTTCTTCGTGAATTTGCCGATAGACTTAAATATTTAAGGAATTTAGACAAAAGAAAACAAGAAATAGTTGATTCTATTACCGAACAAGGTAAGATGACTGACGAAATTCTAATTGCACTTGCGAAAGCCGAAACTATGACGGAAGCGGAAGATATTTACCGTCCGTTCAAGCAAAAAAGAAAAACGCGTGCATCAGTTGCTATTGAAAAGGGGCTTTCTCCGCTTGCCGATATTATTTTAGAGCAAAATGCGATTGATATAAATGAAAAAGCAAAAGAATTTATAAGCGAAGAAAAAGGTGTTGAAAACGCGGAAAAGGCTATTGCAGGCGCATCTGATATAATTGCAGAACGAGTTTCCGACGACGCGGAACTTAGAAAGGTGCTTCGTAAAAAGATTTTTGATTTAGGCAGTATTTCATGTAAACTTTTAGAAAACGAAAAGGCTAAAACTTACGATATGTACGCCGAATATCAAGAAAAAATCTCAAAAATGCCACCGCATAGAATACTTGCTATAAATCGCGGTGAAAAAGAAGAATGTTTAAGGGTTTCGGTAACCGTTGAAACGGAACTTTTCGTTGATGAAATCACCTCCGTTTACGTTAAAGGTTCTAACGAATGCGCAAGCGTTGTTAAAAACGCGTGCATTGATGCATTTGGTAGGCTTATTTTCCCGTCGCTTGAAAGAGAAGTTAGAAGCGAACTTACCGAAAAGGCAAGCGAACAAGCGATAAAAATGTTTGAAGTAAACCTTCGCCCGTTACTACTTCAACCCCCGCTAAAAGGCAAAAATATCTTAGGGCTTGACCCCGCTTATAGAACTGGTTGTAAGATTGCGGTTATTGATAGCGAAGGTAACGTTTTAGATACGGCGGTAATTTATCCAACCCCGCCACAAAACAAAATAGAAGAAGCGCAAGCAGTTTTACTTAAACTAATTAAAAAACATAACGTTTCGGTAATATCAATAGGTAACGGAACTGCTAGCAAGGAAAGCGAAATTTTCGTTGCAAATATGATTAAGGATAACGCACTTTCCGTTTCTTACGCGGTAGTAAACGAAGCGGGTGCGTCAGTATATAGCGCAAGCAAACTTGGAGCGGAAGAATTCCCTGACTTTGAACCCGCCCAAAGAAGTGCGGTTTCTATTGCAAGAAGACTTCTTGACCCGCTTGCGGAACTTATCAAAATTGACGTAAAATCTATAGGTGTTGGACAATATCAACACGATATGCCTGAAAATAGACTAGAAGAAGTTTTAGGCGGCGTGGTTGAAGACTGCGTTAACAGCGTAGGCGTTGACCTTAACACTGCGTCCGTTAGCCTACTTTCACACGTTGCGGGCTTAAACAAAGGCATTGCAAAAGAAATATTAAATTATAGGGCTAAAAAGCCGTTCACCACTAGAGAAGAATTACTAAAGGTTAAAAAACTTGGTGAAAAAGCGTTTATGCAATGCGCGGGCTTCCTTCGTATAGTTGGCGGAAACGTTTTAGATAACACTGGCGTTCACCCCGAAAGTTATAAGGCTACTTCAAAACTTTTAAGTTTTACTAATTATTCGCTATCTGACGTTTCCGAAGGTAAAATAAGCGAGATTAGAGAAAAGATAGAGAAAAAAGGTTGGGAAAACACTGCTAAAGAATGCGAAGTAGGCGTTCCTACCTTAAAAGATATAGTAAACGAATTACTAAAACCGGGTAGAGATATTCGTGATAGTCTTCCTGCGCCCGTTTTAAGAAGTGATTTAATGGATTTATCTGACCTTAAAGAAGGTATGGAACTTTCGGGCACGGTTAGAAACGTTATTGACTTTGGCGTATTCGTTGATATCGGCGTTCATCAAGACGGTTTAGTCCATATCTCTCAAATTTCTAACGGCTACATTAAGCACCCGTCAGACGTACTAAAGGTTGGCGAAGTGGTTAAAGTAAAGGTTTTAGGCGTTGATACGGTTAAGAAGAAAATTTCACTTACCATGAAAACTGTTGATAATCCTAATGGACTTGCGGTGGGCAATCAAAAAACGGATAGAGAAAGAAAAGAAGGCAGAATAAACGCCGAAAGAAAGCGCGAAAATGAGAAAAAGCAACTTTCAAACGACGAACTTAAAGCCTTACTTATGAAAAAATTTGGCAGATAAAAATGAAAGTTTTAGAAAAATATAAGTACAAAAAAGAATATAAAAAGTTAATACTTTCGGCGTATTTTTTCTATATCGCGGTAGTGGCTATAAAACTTACTTATAGCGCGCAAATGGTAGAAATAATATCATATTTTAAGACCACAAAATCGCAAGTGGCAACGGGGCTTACTATCTATTATTTCGTGTACGCGGTGGCGCAGTTTACGCTTGGCCTTTTCGTTCATAAACTAGATATGAAGAAGTTTTTAACTATAACTTGTGCGCTTTCAGCAATATCGTTTGCAATGATAGGTATAACTAGTTCGCTTTGGCAAGTATGGTTAATATTTGGCTTAAACGGTATTTTTCAATCGGCGTCTTGGGGCGGGCTTATTCACGTTTTAGGTAAACGCTTACCAGTTGACACGCTTTCTTTCGTAAATAAATTTTTAACCACGGGTTTTGCAATAGGTAATTCGCTTACCTATGCACTTTCAGCGTTGTTCGTGGCATTTTTATCTTGGAAAATTACTTTCGTATTTATAGGCGTTTTATTTTTAATTTCGCTTGTGAACTTAATGCACAAAGAAAGGCTTGTTAAAAAGGTAACCGAAAACGGCGACGAAGTTAAACCTGATTATAGTTCGGCTAACAGAAAAGAATTTTTAATACCCGAAGGTAGAAAGTTTAACGTAAAGGCTTTAAGCGCGTATTTACTATTTATGGCTTTTCTAACTAACTGCTTATCTTACGGTTTTGCTAACTGGATAGCGGTACTACTTAAGGAAGTCCATAGTTTCCCAGTTGCTTTGTCAATTTTAATCACCTTAATAGTTCCGCTTGTTGAAATGCCCGCAAGACTTTTCGTAATGAATTATTTTGATAGAACAAATAGAATTTTTTCAACGGGCAGTATATACTCGTTTATTACTTTAATTCTACTTGGAATTATGATTTTCTTCTACGATTTAAGCCTTGTGTTTGCAATCGCAATGTGCGTGCTTTTAAGATTTTTCATTAGTGGTTTCGTAAGCGGATATTCAACCTATACTGCAATGAAACTAAAAAATTATCTAAACCTTGGCACGGCGTCTTTAGTGAATAATTCTGGGGCGGCGGTTGGCGCAGGTATTATGCCACTTATAACGGCGTTTGTTATGGATAGTTTAGGTTGGCAAGCATATTATATTTTCTTAACCTCCCTTTGCGCTCTAGCGTTTATAGTTGCTTTCAGCGGATATTTAGTAGTTAAGAAAAAAGGCGTTATTTCAGATTGTTTCTAAGAAAAAACACTTTTCGTGTAATGTGATTGCTGTAAATTATATCTTTTTAGGTTATGGATTTAGATAAACTAAAAATATAAAAAAAGGGCGCGGATTTAGTGGCGTAGCGATAGGGATTTATCGTTACGCCACAACTATATTTGCCTAACGGCAAGTGATATGCCTTCGGCGTGATATTTTGCTAACGCAAAGTGATATTTTCACTTGTAGTGAAAGTTAGGCAAATATAATATAACTTGCGAGAGAGAAATATAAGAACCTGCTATGTAGAACCTTGAATTTGCTCTCGCAAATATAACGCAAGATACTTGCATATCACTTTTAGCCACAAGGCTAAAAATATAACTTAAATCTTTAATTTTTGTGTATAAGAAAAGCCCACTACATTTCGCTTTTCGCGAAGTATAGTGGGCTATACTTTTATTCATTTAAAATCCCTAATGGAACAGTCGTTTTTCCGCGCCCTGTATTTATTGCTTAATTAGGATACTCATTCCAACCAAGAGTGCCCCAGAAATTTATTTTCTCAAATTTGAAATAACCGTTAGTACAATTTACTATGGTATTTTCTTTCAAACCACCATACCAATCATCGTTACTATTACTTACTATGTTTTTCCATTCTTGCATCGTGCCGTTAAAATTAATGGTGAGTTTCTTTTTATCATTGCCAAATAGGTCGTTACGTGAGAATACGTTTTTATCCATGTATTTAAGAGAGTTGGGTAGGTTAACTTCGCCTAGATTTGGTGTCCAAGCAAGCGAGTTCCATTCCAAACGCTCTATATTTTCTTCAATTGTAATCTTAACGACGTTGTTTTCATAGTTATTCCAATCGCTTTCGCCATCAACGTTTGTAATACGTTCAACTGTTTTAACTGGTACACCACCAATACTGCCTGGAACGACAACTTCTGCGGGAAGAGTATCTACTGCTATGATTTTGTAATAATCTACAACGCCATCATCAGGTTGTTCATAGACAGGCGTCATATTTAAATAGCCTTTATAGTCGTAAACTGGACGAACAATAATATCCGAAGTAGCACCTGCAATTTCATAAGAAGACCACGTTACGTGAATTTGATTAGCATTTGTGGTTAGGTTCTCATTTTCTAGCCACGTATCTACAATCGCCTGACCGTTGTTAGAAATTTTAGTAGCGCCTTCAGTAAATTCCTCACTATGAATTAAAACACCTTTTGAATCAATAAAGTTGATCGTATATTTATTCAACCAGGTTGCATAAAGGGTGTAGTCGTGTGTGTTATCTCTTGGAATCGTTGTAACGGGTGTGCCGTTTGGATTGACCCATTGTTTGAAGTTAGCATAGCCATTAGGGGCACCGGCAACGGTATAATGAGTTAGCGGGTCATAGTGATATTCTTTCAAATACACGTCTTCACCAATAATATAAGTAACTGAAAACAACGGAAATGTAAATTCGTTTAGACTTATGTAGAGATTTTCAGAAGCGTCGCCAACGTCACCTTTGGCATATTTCCAAGTGGCAAATACGCTACCTGCGGACAAAAAAAGAATGAGCACAATTATAATCGTTGTAAAACGTGATAAAATGGCGCGCATCTTTTTTAACTCCTTAAATTTTTTATACTTATTGAACAATTAAATTGTATTATAATAAACATTAAGATTTTTGTCAACAAATAAGGCGTTATTCAAGATTGTTTCCAAATTATAATAAAAAAACCACTCATTTGAGTGGTTTTTTCGTTTTATTTAGGTAGGTAATTTTCAAAAATTATATTGTCGCAGTATGAAGAAATTTTATCTTGTATTTCCTTACTAGTTACCGTCCAAGCAATAACGGGACGGCGTTTAGTTTTGCACTTTTTAAGTGGCAGACTTTCGTAATTAAAACTTATAAAATCGGGCTTGATTAAAAAGTTAAGCGCCATATTTTTTATTATGAACCTTGTAAAAGGTTTTTCTTTTTCTAGGTGGCTTTTTCGTTTAGTTGCAAGAATTCCGCGCAAAACGGAAGGCGCAAGTTTTTTTACCTTTTTTATATAAAGCGGATTAAAAGACTGAATAGCATATTCGCCGTCGTAATCTTTTAGCACTTCTAGCGTTTTTTCAACTACCGTTTTATTTGGTTGATTTTTTATTTCTATTAAAAGGGGAGATTTACCTTTGCAAACGGCAAGTACTTCCTTTAGGGTGGGAATTTTTTCTTCCGTGCCTAAAAGCGAAAGTGCTTGAAGTTCGCCTAGCGTTTTATCGTAAATAAAAGCGTCTTCGCCCGTCATACGCTTTAAGGTGGCGTCGTGAAAAGAGACGATTTCGCCGTCTTTAGTAAGGTATAGGTCAATTTCAATGGGATAGCCTTTTTCGGTAGCCTTTTTATACGCGGGTAAAGTGTTCTCAACTACGTTTTCATCCCAAAGCCCCCTATGAGCAACGGGGGTAGTAAAAAGCCAGTGGTTTTTGTCAATTCTCATAATTACTCCGTAAATAAAATACTTGCAAAATAGCGTAAATTATAATATACTATAAGTTAGTTTAATTATATTATATCACACAAGGAAAAGATATAAAAGAAAAAAATAAAATTCATAATTTTTAATGGATGTGTTATGTCGGTAGATAAAAGTAAAATTAGAAATTTTTGTATAGTAGCGCATATTGACCACGGCAAGAGTACGCTTGCCGATAGGCTTATGGAAAAAACCGGTCAAGTTTCCGAAAGGGATATGGAAGAGCAACTTTTAGACTCTATGGATTTAGAGCGTGAAAGGGGTATAACTATAAAACTTACGCCCGTTAGAATGTTTTATAAAGCAAAAGACGGCAACGAATATATTTTTAACCTTATTGATACCCCCGGCCACGTGGACTTTACTTACGAAGTTTCACGCTCGCTCAAGGCGTGCGAAGGTGCAATACTTATAGTTGATGCAACTCAAGGCGTTCAAGCGCAAACGCTTGCTAACGCTTACCTTGCTATTGATAACGATTTAGAAATTATGCCCGTTATCAATAAAATGGATTTAGCATCGGCTCGCCCCGAAGAAGCAGCCGAAGAACTAGAAAACATTTTAGGTGTAGATGCGTCGGACGCTCCTAAAATTTCTGCTAAAACAGGTCTTAACGTAGAAGACGTTTTAGAACAAGTAGTTCATAAAGTACCTGCACCTAACGGCAACCCCGATGCGCCCTTAAAAGCACTTATATTCGATAGCTATTACGACAATTTCAAAGGCGTAATATGTTTTGTTAGAATAGTAGACGGTAAAGTAAAGGTTGGCACTAAAATTAAAACCTTTATGTCGGACAAAGAATTCGTGGTAACCGAAACGGGTGTATTCGCTCCCAAAATGTTGCCCACCGACGGGTTGTCTGCT
>JAZOST010000062.1:0-30638 GCA_045657285.1 Christensenellaceae bacterium | reverse complement strand
TAAGTATGCGTACCATTAGGATTATTGCTATTAAAAAGATATTTATTTTTAATTTTAACTAATCTCATAATTATTCAGTCCTTTTCTTTCGTTTTTTACGTTTCGCTTTCTTTTGCGGATTGTTTTTACGTGCTTTAATAGACTTTATTATCCAACCCACAAACTTAAACAGTGCAGTAATTACCCAAACAATAATCTTTACAATGTAACCAAGTATTCCAGTTTGTACAAGCAGAACTATTAGAAACACCCCTGCTAATATGTAAAGAATATTTTCTAAGCCACCCAAATCACAACCACCATCTTTAATTTTCTCAAGGAAATTTTGAAAAGAAGAACTTTCATCATAATAGTCATCTGCACCATTATGCGACACGTAGTTTTTGGTGCTTGTCCCGTCAAGATAGAAGAAATATGAATAATATGTACCGTTTTCATCATTTAACCACTCAGAAGCTGATATTAAACCAAATTGAACTGCTGAACCTGCAAGAGCACCTTTTATTGGATGTCCAAAAAAAAGACCAATTACACCACCAGCTACAGCACCTAACCACTCATTATCCATAAGGAATTTGTAAAAACCACTTCCTTGTACTTTTTGTTGACTAAAGAACGTTACCGCTCCGCCAGAAGTGTATTCTTTGAACCAACTATTGAAATTAGTTACTTGTTCCTTAAACGTCATTACGCTAAAGAAACCGTAAAGTTTATCGTGGTCAACCGCGTCACTATATTTAAAAACATTAGGAGCAAGTGCTGTAAGATTCCAATTAGAAGAATTAGTATCATGTGCAAAAAATTTTTTCCATTCACTAAAAGGAGTTAAGCCAACTTCATAAGAATCAGAAAATCCATCTGAATCAATTTTTTTGAAAAAAGTTTTAGTGTATTCAAGCGTTACAAAGTAAACGTCGCCCTCAGTCGTGCTTCTAAGTTCTACTTTTACGCCGTTATCCGCAATCTTAACTTCAATATTTTTAAAAGTTAAATATAATACCGACTCCCCTGTTGCTTCTAATATAATTTCTCCGACATCATAACAAGAAAGATTATACAAATCATACTTAAAACAACTAACTTCTCCTGTAAACGTTTCCATCGTCGCGAAACAAGAGTCTTTGCCTGTTATTTGGCTTTTGAAAGGCTTAAGATAATTAATAGAAACCATCCACCTGTCCGAGCAATTCGCTTTAAGTTCATATACGATAAGTTTATCAAGATTGTGAACGCCTTGAGCAATCGTAATTAAAGTTTTTTCGGGATATTGTTTGTTAAAATCAAAATCTTCAAAATTTCCCCCTACGTCAACGAACGAATTAATCCTATATCCTTCAGGAATTTTAAAATTAAAAATCCCAGCTTCTTTCGTTCTTAAACTATCTGAATAAACGTAATAAGAAAAGTCATCGTTTACACTATTTGTAGCTTTTATAACTGCTGTGTATTTATAAGAAAACACAATGTGAACTTTTTTCTCTTCATGTAACGTGCTTTTATTAGCACCCGAACAAACTGCTAAAGATTCCGATACACCTTCTATTCTTAAACCAGCGTCAATAGTATTTTTATATTTTTGATAAAAGCTAAACGCGGGAATATTTTGAATATCGCTAAGCATTACTATTTCCGGCTCGCTTGTAATTGTTTTAACGCTTAAATCTTTAGCTATAACAATGTAATCGTATGTAAACGTATATTCGCAATCAGGAATAATCACTGCACACCAGGACATTTCCATCCCCATAAGCTCATTTTCACGCTCTGTCGGAAAAGATATTGAAAAACCATCAACAATTTCAATCCCGTCTATCGTTTTTTTAACATCTTCCACAACGACAAAATCAGGTTTTCGTGTATAATAAATATCAGCTGGGTCAAACGTTACTAGCCAACCCATTTTATTAAACAACAATTCACTTATGTAGCTTGACGAAAAAGTTATCGTCGTAATACTTTTGTCTAAATTTGTGCTAACTTCTATGGGATATATATCAATAGTTAAAAGATTTTCCGAATTGTTAAAAACCTGAAGATATAACTGCATATAGGTAAAATCCTTATAGTTGATTGAAATTGTTGCAGTATTATCTTTCGTAAATTCATAAATATAAGGATTAACACTATCTACTTCAAGAAGTGGTTTTACGTCTGTAGTAGTTTCAAAAGTAAAACCACTTTCTCCTTCTTGCTTTGTAATAGAAGTTGTTTGCTTTTTATAAACATTAAAATCAAGATAAGATTTTCCCATTAAATTAGTTACTATTTGCTTTATTGCCAGTTCCTTATTTGTTAAATAAAAGTTGTCCATCTCGTAACTTTCAGTCTTCTCAAGAAAAGTATTATTTTCGTAAGCATTATATTTTACGGACACAATACTTTTTTCTTCATGAAAGTAGCCAAGAGCCTTTTGAAAAGCAACTACGTTTCTTTGATTAAAGGACCCTGAATAATTTTTACTATCTTCTAGATATTGACGATATAGGTCAGATGGTTTAGATTTTAACACTTCCTTTGAACCATCTTCGTTTGTAATAAGACTACTCTTTTCTAACAAGCTTAGATAATAATGAACATCATCGTTATGGTCAAAACTACATGATACTTCAATCATGTACGCCCAGTAATAATAATTGGTGTCGATTTTTGGACTTTCAAAATAAGCACCAAAATATAAAAATTGACTTAAATACATTGTTTCATAATACAAATTGACAGGTAAACGTGTTTGTAATATGCTTTCAAACAAATAACTACCAGCTGCGCTAGTTAGAATTTTAACATCCGCATACAAACGACTCAATGTTTCGCTAGTTTCTTCATAAGGAATTTCAAAACTGTAATATTGTTCTGGACTCGTCGCTCTTACTAGAACTAAAAATTTTTGAGTACCAAAATATACATCATCTCCCAAGAGCCCTTCTGACAGCCTTGTTTTATTTAAAGAATCTAAAGTTACCGACACGCCCACGTAAGGATAAGCTATATCGCTGTATTCGGGTTGGTATGAGCCCACATAATTTGATAGAGATATTGCTGGTGTATCAGTCGTTTCTTCTGCACTGGCGGGCTTAACCGTAATTTCCAAAAAAAATAAGAAAAAACAAAGCGCAGAAAAAATCGACAAAATAAAAGCAAATAAAATTTTGAAATTAATATATTTATTATTCATAAAAACTCCCTTAGTATCAATCAAAAGGTGACCACATAGACTCAACGTCTATATTCACTTTTTGACTATCTATCAAATAATTTACGCCGTCATATTCGGCATATAAATTAACGTTTACGTATTCACCGCCACAAAAAAACGTTTTTATAACATTTGGTTGAGGACTCAAT
This sequence comes from Christensenellaceae bacterium, assembly GCA_045657285.1. Taxonomy (GTDB): domain Bacteria; phylum Bacillota; class Clostridia; order Christensenellales; family Borkfalkiaceae; genus UBA1259. The sequence goes on along the minus strand of JAZOST010000062.1, from coordinate 27,296 downwards.
TTATAAGAAAAATCTATAGAACCATCAAGATGAAGAGAGGAAGAAGACTCAAACTCTAAATCACCAATGCCAACACCTTCAACGTTTACAAAAATTCTAGTTGCTAAAACGTCTAAAATAAATTCACCGGACTCAAGATTAAGCAAGTCCATATTTTCTTGCCACTTAACGTCGCAGGAATAACACTTAATCGTATTTATACCTTCAATTAACGTACCACTTTCTTCATCTTTCTTTGTTAAATTCATTATCAAAGGGAATAATGCTAACAATAAAAGCATAAATACTAGTACGCCTAAAAAATTACTTTTTTTCTTTGCCATAAAAACACCTATAAAATATAAAAGCGGACAAGCGGAAAACCGCCCATCCGCTTTTCAAAAAACTATGAAAATTTCCTTTTTGATTATTTATTAACGGTAACCGTTAATTGTCCTGCATAAGTACTAATTTCAGAAGTTGATACTTCTACGTCGTTAGTCGGCGTAATTTCAACTTTGAAATATTTAGCACCTTCAGGAAGGTTTTCAGAATTAAATTCTGAACCGTCAACTACTTCTATAAATTCTTCTGCTTCATTATAGAAGAAAAGTTTATAAGTAATAGTTGCGTCTTCATCTAACTCAATTTTAAGACCGTCAACAGTATAAAAATCTTTAGTATAGATAGAAGAAGTGCCTTGAACGTAATCACCATCTTCACTATCAAGTAAACCGATTGCATACGTAAAGCGATTAGTGCCTAAAGTTTTAGTGGTTTCGTTTTTATCGATTTTTACAAAAGCAAAAATCATTGATATTGAAAGCATTGCAATTAAAACGAACGTAATAGTCCACTTAAATTTGTTTGCGTTTGTACGCCTTTTTGAAAAACTACTCATAAGTTTTTACCTACCTTTTTATTTTTTTTGCTAATTAGCAATTTGCTATGTAAACGTATATTTTTTCATAGTTTTCTCTCTAAAATTATTTGGCAAAGACTTGCTTGAGAAAATAGTTTAAAAAAATCAAGCAAGCCTTTACCACGCTACAAAGGAGGTGTACGGATAAATGAAAAACACCTATCTTGTCTTTTTTTTATAATCAACCTACAAAGTATTTAAACAAACGTTTTTTTTCAGAAATAGTAAGAATTCTACCCAATCTACTTTGCATATCTAAACAAGCACCATGGTAAGCAGACAAAGGCTTGTTTTTTTTAGCATACTTATTTCTCAATCTAGCGTGTGCCATTTGAGAAAGGTAAGAACGAGATTTTTTAACCATATTATTTACCACCTTTTTTATTATTTGAGTTGCTATTTTTAGAAACTACTAAATAGACAACGTCTTTTTTACGATTATTTTTATCATTAAAAAACTTCACTAAATCATTTTTAGAACGTTTTGTTAATGAAGAAGTATCGTCTATAAAACTACATTTGCCAGTTTTTGAATTGCGTTGAGTTGTAATAAAATTTGTATGATTACGACTAACACTACCAACAAGTTTTAATTTAGACCTATTATTTTTATAAGTTTCTGTAGAAACAATTTTTACTTTTGCTAACTCTTTACGTTTAGGTTGATAAACATTTGACATTTTAATAAAAACTCCTTATAATATAATAGACGACTGTAAATGTCCCGAAGGGACTGTGGGGAAGCGCTGCTGACGACCACGCGAAATAATGTTAGTCGCCCATTTTTCTAACCGCTCTATAAGGGCGGTTATTTTTTTAATAAATAAAATCAGTAGTAACTTTTTGAGTACCTTTTATCATACGACCATTTCCCCAAACATCACTATGTTTATCGCATTGAAACTTCTTTAAAGAACGTTCATAATAACTTTTAGTATAAGTTTCCTTGCTCATTTTTCCGTTTTTGTCAATAGTTCTAAAATAAGTTCCTTTTGGCAACTGTCTTAATTCACAAGTTCCGCAAAAATCTTTACCAACTTTTTTAACAATTTTCTTAAACATAAAATATCCTTTTTATTTTTTTAAATTTTCTAAAGTTAAATTGCTAAACAAATTACGGAGAATAAGTTGTTTTTCGTATTTATTAACAAGTTCATCTGTGACAAGTCTAACCGCAATTTCTTCTTCAATTTCTAGTTCATCACGTAAAAGATTTACGTATTCATCAAAAATTTTCTTTAATTCTTCATCTCTTGTTTTTAAATCCAAGAGTATATGTCTTGCTTTCTCTTTCATATCTATTTACCAAACACTTCATCATCTAAATCAAACGTTTTTGTTAAAACGTGCTTACCAATTTTTGCTTCTTCTAACGGATTGCAAATCTTATCAAACATATCCGTTATATTTCGTTTCTTTGGCGCTGTTTTCTTCAAATCAAAAACTTCGTTATAATATCGTTTTGCAATTCCTTTAGGTTTACCATTAGAATCTAAACCGTCATAAACAAGTATTTCCTTTTCTGTAACTTCAACGTAAACGTTTATGCGCCTAAACAACTGGTCTAACGTATCATCCTTATTCCATCTATACTCTCTATACCAAAAACATAGAGGAACAGGACTAGTCAAAACTATCATATTTCCGTTAAAAACCTTGTTAGCAAACCTACTTCTTACACTTGAACTTGTATTGTTATCAAGTATCTTAAGTAAGTCCGACAACTCAAATGCCGTATCACGAATATCGTCAAGTATAATCGCACGTTGGCCAAGGTAATCTTGGAACGGGTCATTACTGGAACTACTGACGCAAAAATCATAATCCAAAGAAGTTAGCAACTTCTTTGCATAATAGGTTTTTCCCGTTCCTGCCTTGCCATAAATAAATACGACGTCAACGTTTCTATCAGGATTAAAAGTTAGCATTGAACACTCAATACGCCACAGTCTTTCAAGTTGACTATGCGCTTTACATTTTTCCGAAACGGGCAAAGTATCTATATATTTAAGCATTTGAGCAAAACTATACTCTTTGAAATTGCCTATAATTTTAGAATTCTTTACTTCCGTTTCAAAATCAAAATTTGCAACAACTTCCGACGGGTCGTATTGGTGCTTATGCTTTTGACTATCGTTACTGTGCGTTAGATATGCAAGCATATCCGTTGAACGTCCTTTAATCTTATTTACGAAATTAGGTGGAACGTTAAACCAACTAGCAACGAGTTCATGTGAAACACCGTTATTCCCAAAATTAACGTAAATATGATAATGTGGACGAGTATCATCTTTGTCGTGTAGAATATAAGCAAATTTTTTAATCGTCTTATACTTCATACACGTTTCCTGAATATCTACAGTCAATAAATCTTGATTCTGTACGATTTCATACTGCTTTAATTGCATTTATTTAACCCCTTTGCAAAAAGCAATAAAATGCTATTTACTTATTTGTTCTTCTACGTTCTTCAATTTTTGTAGAGTAATTTGATTCAAAAGGTAATCTAAATCCGTCCGTAAACGAATACAACGTACTTAATACCGTTTCATCATTAGAAAGTTCTGAAATAAAACATTTAGTATTATAAAAAACTTTCTTTAATTCTTCTTCACTTATCGGTTCTTCAAATCTAATATAAACGTGATAATGTTCTTCAACGGCGTCGTTGTGAACAACGTAAATAAATTCCTTAACGCCGTCTAATTTATCAAGAATTAAAATTCTTCCTAAATCAACGCTTAAATCTTTTTTATATATCACCAAAAGATATTCATCTTTCAGTTTCTTTTTCTTCTTCAAAAACATTTTTCTTTACCTTTTATAAATAATCTTTATCTATCAAATAACACTTTTTTCTATGTTCATTTTGTTTATTATCGAAAAAAGAAACGACTTTTTCTTTTGCGACATTTGTTAATGCAGATATATCGTTAACATATTTTGGTTTTAATTGCTTACTTTTCCTATCAACGACATTTTTATATATAATTGGATGGTCTTTTGAAACAATTCCATAAACACCAGGCTTCAATTTCTTTCCATCATAAGCGACAGAAGAATCTACAACGGTTAGATTAGATAAATTTGCTTTTTTAGGATTTCTTCTTCTATTCATTTGACAAACTCCATAAATTAATATAGTATATAAATACATCGGCATATCCAAAAGGATTGAAGTTAAGAACACAGTTGCTTAACCGAGCAAAGTATCTATGATGTTGAAATAAAGTGATGTGAGGCTTTGCATTTAACCACTCATTAAATTGAGTGGTTATTTTTTGCCTTTTTTTCCACCTTTTTCATAAAATTTTCCACCTTTTTAAGTCGTTTTTCCACCTTTTGCCAAACGCGCTTGGACAAGCCCCAAGCGCGTAGGCGTAAAAGTTAGATTTTTTCAAGTGATTTAACCTATATTGATAAAAGCAAATTTATCAACGTTTTAACGTGTTTTTCCACCTTTTGCCTTATTTTGAAATTTTTTCGGCTAAAAGTATGGAAATTTCACTAATAGTTTCTTTAACCGTGTATTGAGTAAACTCATCAATATAAACCACAGTTCCAGACTTTACTTGTCCAAAATATAGAATTTTGGAAACGTTACAAACGATTAATTCGTTTTTTAACGTTGTTAAAGTAATAAAACTATCCATAATTAAACGATTAAATCATTTTCCTTGTAAGGTGAAGATTCAACAAGAGTAATATCGTCAACAAAAGGTTTTTGAGTGAATTCGTTAAAACCGTAATGGATATCAACGACGTCACCAATCTTAAATGCTTGATATTTCGTGAACTTGTCCGCTGCGCGAATAGCGCCTGCGCAAGTACTTACCGAAATATCCGAAGATTTAGGGTAAAACAAATTACCATTACTCATTTTAGACGGCATAATAGACATGGTTACCCAAGCATTATCTTCGCCTGATTTGTTGTCTTTCGACGTTCTAATAGAAGTTACAATTGCTCTTTTCATTTTTACCTCCATTTTGGGATGAAAGAAACCCAACTAAAAAAATATATTTACAAACCCTAAAGGGTATTGTATCCAGGGGAAATGACTACTTGTACCGCACCGCCACTCACGGTGCGTATTAAAACGGCAGTACCGATTTAAACAAAAAAATGGCTCTCGTTGAACATAACGCCTGCATTGTTAAAGTTCATTGAGAGCCACTTTATTTCCGTATATTCTAAAATAAAGAACTTTAGCAGGCTATTTACACAAACAAAGGAGAAACTTTTATGTGTAATTTTATTTTAGAATATAAAAGGGCGTTTTGGGGCGTAAAAACGAACAAAAATTCATTGACAAAAAAATATAAAAGGTTTATAATTTATTAAATATATTTTTACATAATTAAAGGAGGCTTAATAATGGCTCATTTAAGTGATGTCGCTGTAAAGCAAATCAATGAAATTTGCGACAGATACACCGATGAAAAAACTCCCTTGATGATGATTTTGTCTGACATTCAAAAGGAATTTGGTTATATTCCTTTGGAAGTACAACAAATCGTATCAGAAAGAACCGGCGTATCAGTTGCTGAAATTTACGGTGTTGTAACGTTCTATTCGTTCTTCTCTTTGAAACCAAAGGGAAAATACGTAATCGGCGTATGTCTTGGTACTGCGTGCTACGTAAAAGGCGCACAACAAGTAATTGACAAATTTTCGGACATTTTAGGTATCAAAGCAGGCGAAACTACCGCTGACGGTATGTTCACTATTGACGCGCTCCGTTGTATAGGTGCTTGCGGTATTGCTCCGGCAGTTACCATTAACGGCAAAGTTTACCCGAAAGTTTCAGTTGACGCGGTTGCAAAAATCGTAAATGAATATAAAGCGCTAGGAGGTGCAAACTAATGATTAAAAACATAGAAGAACTTAAAAAAGTTTGTAGTGATTGTTCAAAATGTTTAGATTCAAAGTTTACGGGCGCTGATGGTAAACGTCATATCGTTCTTTGTGGCGGTACTGGTTGTTTATCTTCAAACTCTCAACAAATTCATGATGAATTTATTAAACTTATTGCAGAAAAAAATCTTGCTGATAAAGTTACCGTAAATATGGTAGGTTGTTTTGGCTTCTGTTCACAAGGACCTTTCGTAAAAATTTACCCTGAAGATACTTTATACCGTATGGTAAGCGTTGACGACGTTGCTAAAATCGTTGAAAAAGACCTTATCGGTGGCGAAGTTATTGAAGACCTTTTATACGTTGACCCAAGCACCGCTGAAAAAGTTACCAAACAAGAAGATATTACTTTCTACAAAAAGCAAGTTCGTATTGCTCTTCACGGTTGCGGTAGCATTAACCCTGAAGTTATTGAAGAAAGTTTAGGCGCAGGTGCTTTCCAAGGTTTAGCAAGAGCGCTTTCTATGGATAGACAAGCAGTTATTGATGAAGTTCTTGCTGCAGGTCTTCGTGGTCGTGGTGGCGCAGGTTTCCCGACTGGTAGAAAATGGCAATTTGCATATGCTCAACCTGAAGGCGACAAATACGTTATCTGTAATGGTGACGAAGGCGACCCCGGCGCATTTATGGATAGGTCAATTCTAGAAGGTAACCCTCTTGCAGTTATTGAAGGTATGATGATTGCAGGTTACGCTATCGGCGCACAAAACGGTTATTTCTACGTTCGTGCAGAATATCCTATCGCAGTTAACAGATTAAAACTTGCTATTAAGCAAGCAGAAGAATTAGGCCTTATCGGTGACAATATTTTAGGTACAGGCTTTAACTTTAGAGTTCATATCCGTCTTGGCGCAGGCGCATTCGTTTGCGGTGAAGAAACGGCACTTCTTAACTCTATTGAAGGTCAACGTGGTATGCCACGTCCTCGTCCTCCGTTCCCTGCAGTTAAAGGTTTATGGGAAAGCCCCTCAATCGTTAATAACGTAGAAACACTTGCTTGTGTTCCTTACATTTTAAGGGAAGGCGCTGCTAAATTTGCTGAAAGCGGTACTGAAAAGAGTAAAGGTACTAAAGTTTTCGCACTCGGTGGTAAAGTAAACAACGTAGGTCTTGTTGAAGTTCCTATGGGTACTACGCTTCGCGAACTTATTTACGATATCGGCGGTGGTATCCCCGGCGGTAAAAAATTCAAAGCAATTCAAACGGGTGGTCCTTCAGGCGGTTGCTTAACCGAAGTTGACCTTGACGCTGAAATTGACTTTGACACCTTGGTTGCACGTGGCTCAATGATGGGTTCAGGTGGTGCAATCGTAATGGACGAAGACAACTGTATGGTTGACGTTGCTAAATTCTATATGGAATTTATTTACGACGAATCTTGCGGTAAATGTTCTCCTTGCCGTATCGGTACTAAGAGAATGCTTGAAATTCTTACCAAGATTACCGAAGGTAAAGCAGAAATGAGCGACCTTGCAAAATTAGAAGAACTTGCTGAAAACATTAAAGCAAACTCACTTTGCGCTTTAGGTCAAACTGCTCCTAACCCCGTACTTTCAACGCTTGCTCACTTTAGAGATGAATACATTGAACATATCGTTGATAAGAAATGTAGAGCACACGTTTGTAAGAACCTTATGGAATACGTTATTGACAAAGAAAAATGTATCGGTTGCGGCCTTTGCGAAAGACAATGTCCCGTTAACGCTATCATTAAAACCGATTACGTTGCTCCAGGTCATAAACTTCCTTCAAGAATTATTGACGCTGAAAAATGCGTTAAGTGTGGTTTGTGCTTAGCATCTTGTAAATTTAAAGCAATTGAAAAGAAATAAGGAGGAAATAATATGTCTAAAGTAAATATTAAAATTGAGGGTATTCCCTTTGAAGTTGATTCTAATATGACCGTTTTAGAAGCCGCAAAAGCGTGTGGCTTTGAAATTCCTTCTTTATGCGCATACAACCACGGCGAATGTTCTAAAGCGTCTTGCCGTGTATGTCTTGTAGAAGTTAAGGGTGCAAGAGGTTTAGTAGCATCTTGCGTATATCCCGTAAACGAAGGTATGGAAATTTTCATTTCTACTCCTAAAGCAACTAAAGCAAGAAGAATTTCAGTAGAACTTTTACTTTCAAACCACAACCGTAACTGTCAAGAATGTGACAAAAACGGCAAGTGCGAACTACTTCACGTAGCAAAACTCACAGGCGCTGTTGAAGACACTTTTGCAGGTGAAAAGACTGCAGTTACCGTTGACAAGTTAACCCCCGCAATTTATAGGGACACTTCTAAATGTGTTCTTTGCGGTAGATGTGTTGAAAGATGTAAAAACGCTCACGGCCTTGGTATTTTAGGCTTTGAAAAACGTGGTTTTAACACTATCGTTGCTCCCGCTGAAAACAGAAGTTTCGCAAACTCACCCTGTATTTTATGTGGTCAATGCGTAAGCGTTTGTCCTACTGGTGCGTTAATGGAAGTTTCTGAAATTGCAAAAGTAGACGAAGCAATGAAACAAGGCAAATACGTTGTTGTTCAAACTGCACCTGCAGTTAGAGCAGCACTCGGCGAAGAATTTGATATGCCTATCGGTACTTTAGTTACTGGCAAAATGGTAGCAGCGCTCCGTCGTTTAGGTTTCAAGAAAGTATTTGATACTAACTTTGCAGCAGACCTTACCATTATGGAAGAAGCAACCGAACTACTTGGTAGAGTAACTAACGGCGGTAAACTTCCTATGATTACGTCTTGCTCACCAGGTTGGGTAAATTATTGTGAATACAACTATCCCGAACTTTTAGGTCATTTATCAAGTTGTAAATCACCTCACGAAATGTTCGGCGCTATCTTAAAGTCATACTACGCTGAAAAGAACGGTATTGACCCCAAAGATATGTTCGTTGTATCAATTATGCCTTGTACCGCAAAGAAAGGCGAAAAAGAAAGACCTGAACTCGTTACCAACGGCTTAAAAGACGTTGATGCAGTTTTAACTACTAGAGAACTTGGTAAACTTATTAAACGTTCTGGTATTAGATTTGATAAACTTCCCGACGAAGAATTTGATAACGATATTGTAGGTGATTACACTGGCGCAGGCGTTATCTTCGGTGTAACGGGTGGCGTTATGGAAGCGGCTTTACGTACCGCAGCGTTCAAACTTACTGGTAAGGAACTTGAAAAAGTAGAACTTACTGAAGTTCGTGGCTTTGAAGGTATTAAAGAAGCATCTTATATCCTTGGTGGAACGGAAGTTAAAATCGCAGTTGCACACGGCATGAAGAACGCAAAAGTTTTATTAGACCAAATCAAAGCAGGCACTAGCCCATATCACTTCATTGAAATTATGGGTTGCCCCGGTGGTTGTGTAGCAGGTGGCGGTCAACCTTACGTTAAACCTTGTTTCTTACCTAACGAAGCGGACGATATTTTAGATACGTACAAAGCAAAACGTGCTAAAGCACTTTACACTGAAGACGAATCTAGGGCTGAAAGAGTATCGCATAAGAACCCACAAATCATTAAACTTTATGAAGAATTCTTAGGCGAACCCAACTCTCATAAGGCTCACGAATTACTCCACACTACGTATTCTGGTAAAGAAAAGTTTAACTAAACTTAAATAAAATAACAAAAGAAGCAAAAGTAATTTTGCTTCTTTTTTATTTTTCGGTATTGACATAAAAGGTTTTTTAATGATAAAATATAAAAAAGAGACAAAGGGGGCTAGTTATGAATAAAATTATCACGATTGGTAGAGAATTTGGTAGCGGAGGCAGAGAACTTGGTAGAAAACTTGCCGAAAAATTAGGCTATGATTATTACGATAAAGAAATAGTTGCTGAAATAGCAAAAAGAACGTCTTTTTCAGAAAATTACGTGCACCAAATTATAGAAAATAACCCGCATGACTTATTTCCTATAACGGTTGCACATACGTTTTCTTATATTGATTCTTATGCCATGCAACAAAAACACGCCATTTTTGATATGCAAGAAGAAGTTATTAAAGAAATGGCAGGAAAGTCTAATTGCGTTATAGTTGGTCGCTGTGCGGACTATATTTTAAGGGAATTTAATCCTTATAAAATCTTCGTTTATGCGGATATGCAAAGCAAGATTGAAAGGTGTAAATTGCGCGACGAACATCACGATTGCGATAACGAAAAGAAACTCATTAAAAAAATCAAGCGCATAGATAAAAATAGAGCAAAGTATTACGGCTTTTATACTGGGCTTAAATGGGGCAATAAACTTGATTACGATATGTGCTTAAACACTTCTAATCAAGATTTAGATAAAGTTGCAACCCACCTTGCTGAAATGTTAAAGTAAAATAACTAAAAATAAAAAGCAGTTCGTTTGAACTGCTTTTTTTAACGCCTTATTTTAAGGTTTTAAGGATTTTAGATATGGGCTTATAAAAAGCCTTTGCCATAAAGTAAAAACCTAAATCGGTGGGGTGAGTGCCGTCAACCGCGCACGCTTCGTGAACTTCGCTAGGATACATCTTAAATCCGTCAACAAAATAAACGTTTTTATCGCCGTTTCTTTTCGCCTTTCTTATAGTGTTTAAAATGACTTTTTTACGTTCTAAAGCGTCAGGGATACATTTAGAGTAACTTGGCCTAGAAGCGAAAATTACGGGCGTATCGGGGTGAGTTTTTCTAAAAGCCGAATAAAGTTTATAATGGGTATTTTTTAGGTGTTCTACCGAAGGGGCGTTGTGGTCGTAGTCACAAACGAATATTGAACAAGGAATACTTGCTAAATGCTCAATCATAGCGTCTTCGCCTTTTGCACAGCCCGAAAAACCAAGGTTGATAAAGTCAACGTCTGTCCATTTAGAAATGATTGCTTGGTAAGACGTATCAGACCTACTTGCGCAACCCCCTTGGGTTATTGACGAGCCGTAATATAGAATAGGCAAAATATCTTTATATTTTTTTCCGTTTTCTACTATTGCATCTTTATCAGTATAAATGCGAAGATATCTTAAGTCGTTATAGAGCGGGAAATAAAGGGTATAATCCGCCATATCGCCAGAGAGAGTAAAGTCAAAAGAAAATTCTTGTTCGTCTTTTTTAAGGTACGCCCTTTGAAGAGTGTATAAATGTCTTTCCTTGCCGTTACCTAGTTCTTGCATAAGTGTAAAGCCAGCGTTTGCGGATAACGGCATATGCGCCATTAAAGGGAAGCCGTTACTTTTTGCTTCAATGCGCATAACCTTAGCGTTAGTCCTAAAACGAAGTCTACCGCCAGACGTGTGATAGCAGAGGGTAGCAACGCAGTCGCTAACCTTTTCTGCAACAGATAGTGGAAGGCGCATAAAAGCCTTTTCTTGTTCTTTATATTCAACTCCGTAAAGGTCAAATTTTTCGTGCGGAATAACGTATTCGCTTAGGTCGTTTTTATCAAGTTTAATATAATCAGGTGAAAAGTTCTTATCAATTTGAGAAATATCTTTCATAATTATCCCCATAGAATTTTTACTAAATAAAGTATAACATTATAATATAATAAAAACAATATTTAAAATAAAAAAAGGTGCTTAATGTAAGCACCTTTTTTGCTTAAATTTCTTTAATGATTTTTCTTGGGCATTTAAGAACGCAGTCTTTACAACCCGTACATTTAGAATAGTCAATAACTGCTAAATTATCAACCATTGCGATTGCACCATTTGGGCAAACCTTAGCGCAAAGCCCGCAACCTATACAACCAACTTTACAAGCAGACATAACGTCTTTACCTTTGCATTTAGATGAACATGCAACGTAAACTTTCGCTCTTTGGGGTATAAGTTCAATAATATGTTTTGGACAGCCTTTAACACACATACCGCAAGCAGTACAGTTTTCCTTTTTAACTTTGGCAACACCTTCCGCCTTTGCAATGGCGTTAAATGCGCATACAAGTTCGCAATCGCCTTCGCCTAGGCAAGAATAAGAACAAACTTTATCGCCGCTTTGAACGGAATTTTTGGCCGAACAAGTGTTAATGCCGATATAATCAAATTTCTTTTGGGTAACCGAACTATCGCCAACACATTTAACAACAGCCATCATAGGTTCTGTTTCTTTTATTTCTGCACCTAGAAGAAGAGCAATTTTTTGTTTGTTTTCTTTAGATGTTGCAGAACATAACGAAAGGTCAGCCTTTCCTTCAACAAGAGCTTTAGCAAAGTCCGCACAACCTGCGAACCCACAACCACCACAGTTAGCGCCCGAAAGGTTTTCGCTAACTTCTGCAATCTTCGGGTCTTCGTAAACTGCACAGAACTTGCTTACTACTAAAATTAGAACGGTAAAAACTATTGCAAGTACGGCAAGTATGCCTAATACTATTAAGAAACTATTCCAGTTGATACTACTAAGTAAATTCATAAATGCCCCCTTAAATAGAAATCATTGAGAATACGTAGAACGCCATAGCGATAAACGTTGCAATAATCATAGCGATAGGGAAGCCCCTAAAGGTTTTATTGTAAGGTCTTCTAGCAACTTTTTCTCTAATACCGCTCATTATAACGATTGAAATAAGGAAACCTATTCCACCAAAGAAGCCGTAAGCAATAGAATTTAGAAGTCCCATACTAGCAATACCAAACGCTTCGGCAGTACCAACGTCAATAACTAATTCCGCAACACCTAAAACCGCGCAGTTCGTAGTGATAAGTGGTAGATAAATACCCATTGCGTTATATAGGGTTGGAGAGAATTTTTTAAGGAAAGATTCAATCATTTGAACTAGTGACGCAATAACGAAGATGAAAACGATAACTTCTAAATATTCAAGACCAAGCGGAACTAATACCAAAGTGTAAAGGGGATAGGTGATAAGGCAAGTAATCGTCATAACGAAGGTTACCGCGACACCCATACCGAGTGCTGATTTAGTATCTTTAGAAACGCCAAGGAACGGGCAAATTCCTAAAAATTGAACTACTACGAAGTTGTTAATAAAGGTTGCCGTTAAGGCAATTAAAAGTAGAGTTCCCATAATTATTTAGCCTCCTTGTTTGCGCGCTTTTTTTGAATTTTGTTAACGGTAAAGTTAAACAAAGCAATCATAACGCCGTAAGTAAAGAATGCGCCTGCGCTTGACGTGAAGAAACCTATTGAGAAAGCGTTAGCATCCCAAAGCGGATAGCCGAAGATTGACGCATTTCCAAGAATTTCACGAATTGCACCCATAAGTGTAAGCGCTACCGTAAAGCCAAGCCCCATAAATAAGCCGTCAAGTGCTGAATCGCCAACGGGGTTTTTAGAAGCAAAACTTTCCGCTCTACCAAGTATTATGCAGTTAACAACTATAAGCGGTAAGTAAACGCCTAAAGTATCGTAAAGGTCGGGCAAAAATTTATCAAGCGCAAGTTTAACGATTGTAACGAATGTTGCAATAATTAAAACGAACGCGGGAATTCTTACGCTAGACGGAATAACGTTTTTAAGTATAGAAATTAAAACGTTAGAGCAAATCAAAACGAAAGTAACTGCAAGACCCATACCAACGCCGTTAAATGCTGCGGTCGTAAGCGCTAGGGTAGGACAAGTACCTAAAACTAATCTTAAAGTTGGGTTTTCAAAGATTAAACCATTAGAAGCAATTTTCTTAAAATTTTTCATAAATTTAACCTCCTAACCTTTCGGCGAACTTAACTGCAACGTAAACCGAATTTGATACGGCTTTAGATGAATAAGTTGCGCCTGAAACTATAACGCCGTCAAATTCAGATTTGTCAGTTGCCGAATCCATATCTTCGTATTCGTCGTAAATGCCGGTAAGTTTAGACATAAGTGTTTGAGCGGTGTAAGAATCTTGAACTACTTTTTTAACGGTAAGGGTATTGTCAATAGCAACGTAAGTAGTTACGGTACCGTTAGAATAACCTTTTTTACCCCTTGAAAGAATAAGTAAATCTCCGTTAGAAAGTTCGTAGCAAGCCTTAATTTCGCCATAGGTGGCAAGGTCAGTCATATCAATAGTACTAACGTCAATGGTTTTTTCAAGAGTAACCGTTTCTTCGGTATAGATTTTACCGATAGCGCGGTTAATACGTTCTTCAGTTGAAACGAATAATAAATCTGATAAAATAGCAAGTAGTCCGCCACAAGCAAGAATAATAGCAAGCATAACTACAATAGGTTTAATATACTTTTTCATTATTTTGCCTCCTTTTTGGGCTTAACGTAGCCAAAAGGTTTGCCTTTGGGAAGTTTATCAATAAGCGGAACTAAGGTGTTAAGAAGTAATATTGCAAATGATGCGGTTTCGTAGCCTGTGAAATGACGGAGAAGCGAAGTAAGTAAGCCGTAAAATGCAAAGAATATCACGTTACCCGTAACGGTAGTTGGGTTAGTTACGTAGTCGGTAGCCATAAAGAACGCGCCGAATAAGAAACCGCCCGAAAGTACTGCGGGAAGGAATACGCCGAAATCAAAGCCGTTAAGCATAACTGCAGTAAGGCCTGCAAACGCTACCGAGATAAGCGGTAACCAAATTTTGATAATACCGCGAACCGCAAGATAAATTGCGCCGATAAGTATTGCTACTTTACAAGTTTCACCTATGCAACCTGCAACGCCCGTTCCTAAAAACAAATCAAGCGTTGAAAGAGATGAACCGTCAGAAAGAAAACTTTGCAGACTAGTTGCGCCCGTTATAACGTTATCGCCTAATGCCGAAATAGAAGGAAGAACGAAAGTGTTCATAACGGTAGTAAACGAAATGAACGCGAAAATTCTACCAGCGGCGGCGGGGTTAACGAAGTTTTGACCAGTGCCACCGAAAAGCATTTTTGCAACCACTATTGCAAATATACTTGCAAGGGCGGGTATGTAAAGGTGCGCAGTAGCGGGAATAATTAATGCGATTATTAAACCTGTAACTAGCGAACTAAAGTCCATCGTAGCAATAATTTCTTTAAGCGATTTACCCATACATTTTAGGTATAAAATTTCGCTAGCAAGTGCAGAGATTACTGCAACTATTACGTTTAACGCCGCAAGATAGCCAAAATATACTACGCCGGCAATACACGCGGGGATAAGTGCTAGACTTACGTTAAGCATTATCTTTTTAGTAGAATTGCTAGAGCGCACGTGGGGGGAAGTAGAATAAAGCAAAGCCATTATTTCTTAACCTCCTTTGAGTGAATTTCTCTTAATTTTAATTTTGCGTAACTAAAGCCTTGCGTAAGCGGGCGTTTAGCGGGGCAATTATATGCGCAAGAACCGCATTCAATACAGTTCATAAGTCCTAATTTTTCCGCTTTTAAGAATTCGTTTGATAAAATTTCTCTTTCCATAGCGGATGGAAGTAAACGCATTGGACAGTTGTCTGCGCATTTACCGCAGTCAATACAAAAACTTGGTAAAGATTCACTTGCTTCGCCCTTTGCTAGAAGAAGTAGTCCTGAGTCCGTCTTTCTAGTAAATTGTGTAGTTGAAGTAAGTGCTTTACCCATCATAGGACCGCCGGCAACTATTTTCTTTAAGTTATCTTTTGCGCCACCGCAGTAAGCAATAATATCTTCAAACGGAGTGCCTAATGCTACACGCAAGTTCTTGGGCGATTCAACTGCTTTACCGCTAACTGTAATAACCGTTTTTGAAAGCGGTTTATTAAGTTCAATTGCCTCGTAAACGGCAATCATAGTTTTTACGTTTTGAACGCAAACACCAACGTCAAACGGCATTTTTCCACAAGGAACTTTTCTTCCTGTGGTGCAGTAGATTAAGTGCTTTTCACTACCCATAGGGTATTGTTTTTTAAGAACTACAACGTCAATATCGTCGTATCTAGAAAAAATCTTAATCGCTTCTGGTTTGTTTGCTTCAATACCAACTATAATTTTGCTTAAGTTAAGAGCACGTGCGGTGTATTTAATACCTTTATAAATTTCTTCCGTACGTTCTATCATAAGACGATAGTCGCAAGTAAGGTAAGGTTCACATTCTGCAGCGTTAATGATAAGCGTATCAAGTTGATTTTTAGGCGTAAGTTTAACTGCGGTAGGAAAACCCGCACCGCCTAAACCTACAATACCAGCAAGTCTAACCCTTTCAATAATGTCGCTAGGTTCAAAAGAAGTCATTTCATCAAAGAAAATTTCTTCTTTGGTGTAATCGTTTTCAATAACCACGTATTTTTGCTTTTGACCAAGCCCGTTCACTATATCTTCAATAGCGATAACCTTTCCGCTAACAGAAGAAAAAACGTTAGCCGAAATAGCGCCCATTGCTTCGCCAATCATTTGTCCTTTTTTAACAACGTCGCCAACGTTTACGATAGGCGTACTTGGCGCGCCGATATGTTGAGACATACTGATATAGATTTTTTGCGAATCAGGCATTGTTTCAATAGGAAGGTCTTTAGTAAGATACTTCATATCTTTAACGTGGATTCCGTAAGGATAATTTTTGCCTTTTCTAATACTCAAAACAAGTCTCCTTTTTGTTAAATAAATTTATTAAATGGTATACGTTTAACTAAAATATATACCGAAAAGCCAACTATAATTCCGCTTACAACGCCTATTATAACGAAATAAGGCAAATAAGATAGATAATTAAGAGTGTCTGTAATTACGCAAAACACTACGTTTTGCACGGTTATATTTACTACCGAACCAAAAACGCTTGTACATATAATACTAATGCGCTTAACGAAGGTTAAAATTAAAACCTCTAAGGTTAGAGCAATAGCGCCCGCTGGTAGTGAATACATTATTGCCGAAATATTGCCAGAAAATAAACTACCTAGCACTGCTTTTACGATTAAAACTGAAAAAGCAGAAACTTTTCCAAGAGTTATAAAGGCTAGCAGTATAAAAATATTTGAAAGCCCCATTTTCGCACCAGGAAGAATTAATGGCGGAAAAAGGTTTTCAATTAGGAACGTAATTGTTGCAAGGGTGGCAAGTAACCCTGTAAGCGCAATTTTAGAAGTAACTTTTTTTGTCATATTACGCCCCCGTTACAGGACCTGACGGCACACCGCCAAGCGAAGTAATTTTAAGTTTATGTGGGGTGCAATATATAGAACCTAATGAATTCTTAATTGCGGGTATATGAACGCACTCTTTACTTGCCGAACAAGTGCTTTCAGTAACTTTAACGGATTTTTCAACTGAACTAAATTCTAAAACGTTATAGTCCGTTTTTGCATTGTCAAAATAAATGGTAATGGTATTATTTGATAAATCAACGTCTATGTCAAAGTCGTGAAAAGAATTATACGAGCAGTCGTCATAGTAAAAGTTAAAAATTTCCCTTCCGTCAAACTCCACCTTAAAGCCCGAAGATTTTTCGGTAGGGGTAAAAACAAAAAAAATAGAAAGACATAAAAGCAAAACAAGTATAAAAACGTAAGCAATAACGTCCCACTTTTCAAACGGTTTTCGTGCTTTTAAACTTTCATAAACGTCGTTTTTCATTGACCCCTCTATTTGACGCCTATATTATAATGTTTGCGAAAAATAATGTCAATGGCAAAATGAACATAAAAAACATTGCAAATCAAGCACAAAAAACGGCTCCCAAAGGGGAGCCGTTCAAAATATCTATCTAAACGTTATTTGTTTGCGCAGTAAACGGTTTTAATTCTAATTGATAAAGTTGCGCCAAGCGTAAGAATTGCAACGAATAAACCTGCTTGAATAAAGGGAGAATTATAAACGTAAGCGGTTGGAAGACCGAATAAACAAAATGCTAAACACATTACGTTCAAAAAGTCGCCAGCGGTAACGTCTTTAGCCTTTATGTTTACAAAAGAAACAATAGCGCCAAGTATTAAAACGAAATAGAGCGACGCAGAAAGCAAAGTAAATGGTGCTAATGCTAGTTTTACGTTACCTTTGTTGTAGTATGTGTAAATTAAGGTGTATCTAAAGAATACAAGCAAAATCATAGTGATAAGAGAACCAACGGCAACTGCTAAAGAGAAGTTGTATTTTTTGTTCATGGTCTTTACGTAGTAGCCGAATTTAGTTTTTGCTTCAATTTGTTTATTGCAACAGCATCCGCAAGGCTTGAAAGAAATAAGTCTAACAGCCGTATAGAAAATTGCAAGTGTGGCTACTATTGCTAAAACTACGTAATTGCGTAGTGCTACGATTTCATTTTTGTATAAAATTATGGTAGCAACTAAAATTACTAAAGACATATCAAGCGCAACTACAAACGCGTCAAAAAGGCTAATTCTTTTGCAACCGGTTTTAGTAAGTAAATAGAATAAAACGGGGATAGCGCAAATGAAAAGTAAAATGTTCTTTTGAGCGGTAAAACCTAAAGAGAAATTGCGCGCTAAAAGCAAGAACCAGAAACAAGAAATAAGCACGGCAGTAAAAAATACTGCGATAGGCGGATACTTTTCAAAAACTTTTGAAAGGTAAGCACTAATTTTACATTTCTTTTCTTCATTAGTGTCTGCAATACGATTAAAAGTAATAGCCCTAATACTTATAAAAAGTAAAGCGTAAACAAAAGGCAAAGCAAACGATAAAATCATTTTGGTGCTTAAATTGTTATACTTAATTAAAACAAAAGCGAGCATAACACCGCCGAAGAACAAAGCGCAGAAAGGAATTGTGTCGTTAAGGTTTACGTTCTTGTTTGATAGATTAAAAATAAGCAAGTACGAAACTAATAAAAGAACTGCGCCAGAGCCGATAATTGTGGCTATAAAATATTTTTTATTCGCAAAAATGGTTGAAATAAAACCAAATTCAAACGCGCCTAAAAAAGCCACCGCAATAAGTGCGGTAAAGAACAATGCAGGTATGAAATACATTTTCTTAAAGAACGCGCCTATAAAAGAACTTTTCTTCATTTTTTACCTCTAGTATAGTTAAAAACTATTTTTATATATTATTAAACAAAAAACGCTAAAATGTCAAGGGGTTTTAAGAATTTTTACAATAGTTTAATATTCATAAATATTAAAAAGGCTTTCCGTTTTGGAAAGCCTTTAGATTATTTTTCAAAATTTTTATCTTTAAGTGCGGTGAGAATAAGTTCGCGGTGCGGTTCGCAATCAAAGTAGTTAATCATAGCAAGTTCGTTAAGTTCTTTAATTCTTGGTAAGTATTCGTTAACTTCTTCTCTGCAGAACGCGGTGTAATTTTCCTTAAGGAATACAGGGTCTTTAATTTGCTCCGTACGTTTGTTAAAGCCTTCCATAATTGCACCCGTCTTATCAAGTTCAAGGCCAAGTTCGGTATGGTTTACGGGGATATATCCAACCTTGAAGTCTTTTCCGTCGTAATCAACGGTAACTAAAACGTTGGTAGCCCAGTATTCGTTACTGCCGTAGCCTTCTAAAACGAATAAGGTATTGCCTTGACCGTAAACGATTTTAGAACCGTTATAGTCTTCTTCACAGCCAACGCAGTGGGTATGTTGACAAACTACTAAATCAGCGCCTTTGTCTGCAATTTTACGGCAACATTTTTGAAGATATGGTGACGGATAGCGATAGCATTCTTTACCGCCGTGATAAAGAACGATAAGATAATCAACGTCTTTTTTAATGCTTGCAATTTGGTCTAGACTTTCAAACGGGTCAAAAAGGTTTGCGCCGTGGCCGTATTCTTGAGCGGTACTAAATTCGTGTTCACAGCAGTTGTAAATACCAATTTTTTTATCGCCAAGCATAAAGAAATAAGGTTTAATTGCTTCTTCAACGGAGAGTCCCGTACCAGTGTAGGGAATGCCCGCTTTTTTCAATACTTCATAAGTAGAAAGTAAGCCGTCAATTTTGTGGTCTAAAATGTGGTTGTTTGAGGTCGCAAAAAGGCTAACACCCATTTCTTTGTAGCCGTTAATAGTTGAAGTGGGGCAACGCATGCTGCCAGCCCATTTAACGATAGGCGTTTCCTTGTCGGCTAGGGGGAGTTCAAGGTTATACACCTTAAAATCCGCACCCGTCATAAGCGCGTAAAGTTCAGGGTCAATAATTTCAGAAAGTTTGCCTTCATCAAAATATTTTTGGTTTTCAGGGCTTGATACAAAGTCAGCACCGATAAGAATTCTTTTCATATAAATCTCCTAAGAATTATAAGAACATTTTAAGTTCGGTTTCGTTTTTGATTTCGCAAATAAGCGTATGAATATCGTCGCCGTATTTAACGTCTAGGCCGAATTCATTTTTGTTTCTTAAATATAAATCTTCAGCAAATTCCATACGGGTATAACGCGCTTCAATAGTGCAGGGGAAAGTAAATTTATATGGAACTAACGGTTTTGTGAGAGCGCGTTTAACGCCTTCGTAAATGTTATTAACAACCGTGTCAGAATCAATAAATTCAGCAGAGTTTCTACCTTTTGCGTATTTGGTAACAACCGTTTCAATTTCGGGGTAGGTATCAAGCATTTGCTTTAAGCAAACGTCGTCCGCCGCTGCGAAGATTGCAGGTGCGCCAGAAAAAATGCAGTCCATATCAAATTCGCCAAGCGGTTTGCCGTTGAATTTGTAGTATTGTATTGAAGACGAGCAGTAGGTATGTGCAAGAACGCCAGGCGTTCCGTCCATTGCATGGTAGCCTAAATATAAAACAGCGGTAAGGTCAAGGTCTTTAGCCCAGTCAAGTCTAGTAAGCGGGCTGTTTTTGATAATAACCTTTTTAGCGCGTGGGTCAACTTTAGAAAAGTCAATGTTATCGCCTGCACCGTGGTTGTCCCAAACGTAAACGTTATCTGCGCCACCTTCAAAAAGTGCCTTTACTGCTGCGTTAATTTCTTTAATTGAATTTGCCGTTGCAACGTGGTAGTCGGCAATACCGGGGTCCATACCTCTATAGCGTTCGCCAACTACGCCGTGAATACCTTCCATATCAACGTTGATAAGATAGTTTTTCATACAAGTCTCCTTAAACAATAAATTAATTTATTTTAATAAATTATACTGCTCATACACGCTAAAGTAAATTGCATTTTCGGTACAAAGCATATTGCAAAATAATAAAAAAATTTTTGTAATGAAAAAAAATTTTGTATTTTCAATGTTTTTTAAGAAAAATATGTTATAATGTAAGGGTATGGCAAAGAATAAATGGATAAAACCTAGACACAAGGTTATAACAAAAATAGCAGATTTCGTTTTGAAACCTATAGCGAAAATAAAGTTTGGCGCAAGGTTTGAAAAGTTAAAAAAAGACAAAAGGCAGTATTTAGTTTTATACAATCATCAAACGTCTTTTGACCAGTTTTTTATAGAAATGTGTATGCGTCGCACAATGTACTTTGTAGCAACGGAAGACATTTTTTCAAACGGCTTTGTTTCTACGCTTTTAAGGTGGGCAGTTGCGCCTATTCCTATCAAAAAGCAAACTAATGATATGCGTGCGGTTATGAACTGCGTTAAAATAGTTAAAGAAGGCGGTTCAATAGCAATTGCGCCCGAAGGGAACAGAACGTATAGCGGTGAAACGTGCACTTTTAAGGAATCAATAGTAAAACTTGCAAAATTAGTAAAACTACCTATTGCTTTCGTGAGAATTGAAGGTGGTTATGGCGTTGAACCAAGGTGGAGCGACGTTAAAAGAAAAGGTAAAATTCGCGTATTCGTACCAAAAATTTTAGAACCTGAAGAAATAAGTAAACTTTCTGATAAAGAACTTTTAGAAGAAATAGGCAAACAAATTTACGTTGACGAAACTAAAACGGGCGGTCTATACAAGCACAAAAATAAAGCAGAATACATAGAACGCGCGCTTTACGTTTGTCCGCATTGTGGTTTAACTCAGTTTAAGTCTACAGGCAACGAATTTAGTTGTACTAAATGCGGTTTAACAGTAAGTTACGGCGAAGATTTAACGTTAAAAGCGATAAAAGGCGAATTGCCGTTTAAGTTCGTTAAGGACTGGTATAACTACCAAAACGACTACGTAAATTCGCTTGACCTTGATACCCTTGGGGACAAGCCACTTTATACCGACTTTGTTAAAGCGTTTAAGGTAATTTTATATAAAAATAAAAAGCGTTTTGAAAAACGCGCTCAGTTATCCTTATTCTCAAACGGCTTAACCTTAAAAGGCAGAAAGACGTATTTTGAATTTAATTTTGACGACGTTTCTTCAATAAGCGTATTAGGAAGAAAAAAAATTAACGTTTATTACAAAGACGACGTTTATCAATTTAAGGGGAACGAAAGATTTAACGCCCTTAAATATATGAATTTTTACTACAGATACAAAAACGTAAAGGAGCAAAAAGATGGGAAATTTTTGGGAATTTAACACTTGGGGAATAATCAGCATATTTGCAGTGATATTTTTGGCACTACTTGTTGCTAATATTCTTAAAACTACCATACCATTTTTAAAGAATTCACTAATGCCCGCGTCAGTTTTAGGCGGTGTGGTATTACTTTTAATATCGCTAATTTATACGCTAGTTACTGGCGAAATTTTGTTTGATAGTGCATTGTTTGGCGGAAACGGCACGGCTGTTTTAGAAATAATAACCTACCACGCGCTAGCGCTTGGTTTTATTGCGCAATCACTTAAACTTTCTGAAAAGAAACTAAACAAAAAACGCGCGGTAGAAATTTTTAACACCGGTACTACCACTGTATCAACTTACCTTTTACAAGGCGTAGTGGGTATGCTTATTACGATAGTTGCAGGTTTGTTTATTAAAGATTTCTTTATCGCGTCAGGCGTAATTCTTCCGTTTGGTTATGGTCAAGGAACTGGCCAAGCAATGAACTACGGCAATATTTTTGAAACTGACCACGGTTTCTTTGGCGGTAAAAACTTCGGCTTAACTATCGCCGCACTTGGTTTTTTAAGTGCAAGTATAGGCGGTGTAATATATCTCAATATTCAAAAAAGACGTGGCAAACTTAAACGCTCTACTATCACTGAAAGAAAGTCAAGCGTTGAAAATTACTGTGACCCGAACGAAATTCCGCTAAACGGAAATATGGATAAACTTACCGTTCAACTTGCACTAATCACTTTGGCTTACGCTATTACGTATGCGCTTATGTATGGTATAGGCGAACTTCTTCCGGGTATGAAGTCAACTATTTACGGCTTTAACTTCTTGTTTGGTGTTCTTTCGGCAACTTTAATAAAAACGATTTTTAATTTCTTAAAGAAAAGGAAAGTATTAAAATATCAATACGTGAACAACTATTTACTTTCAAGAGTTTCTAATTTGTTTTTTGACGTTATGATTGTAGCAGGTATTGCCGCTATCAACTTACTACTTATTAGAGAATACTGGCACGTACTTTTAGTTCTTGGCATTATAGGTCTTGTAGTTACTTTGTTTTACACAAAGTTCGTTGCAAAAAAACTTTTCCCAGAATATTCAGAAGAACAATTCCTTGCAACTTATGGTATGTTAACGGGTACGGCAAGTACGGGTATGATACTACTTAGGGAAATTGACGAAGACTTTTCTACGCCCGTTGCGGATAACCTAGTTTATCAAAATTTCCCCGCAATAGTGTTTGGGTTTCCGATAATGCTTTTAGTGCCGTTCGCACCTGTAAAACCATATTTAGTTTTAGGTATTTTAGCAGTGGCGTTCGTGGTAATGAATATAGTTTTATTCCGCTCTAAAATCTTTAAGAAAAAAGTAAAAACGGATAAAAAAGAAACTGAATAAAAAAACAAACAAAAAAACCGCATTGCAAATAAGCAATGCGGTTTTGTTTTATTAAAAATTATTTATGTTCGTGATGATGCCTTGTATGTTCTCCGTGATTGTGGTGATGTTCGCGCCAGTGTAAGAAATGCGTACGCGCACTAGTTTTGCCTTCGCTCTTAATATCGCCCGCTTTAGTAAGTGCAACCTTCGTTAGATACGGACCTACAAGTTCGTAAATTAGTACGGAGAATAGCGTTATGCTTTGAACAAGCACTCCTATTTCACCGCCGAAAGTGAGCGCTTGACTAGCCATACCTAAAGCAACGCCTGCTTGTGGCAATAGCGTTATACCTAAATATTTAACAATGTTTTCGTCGCAACCGCTCATTTTTGCGCTTATTCTTGCGCCGAAATATTTACCGAGTGACCTAGAAATTATATATCCTAAACCTATAACTACGAAAATCCAGTTAGAGAATACGCCAAGTTGAAGTTCAGCACCGCTTATTACAAAAAAGAGTATAAGAAGTGGTGCGGTCCATCTGTCAGCCCTTTCCATAAGTTCTTCAGAGAAATCACAAATGTTGCAGAATATAGTTCCTAGCATCATACAAGAAAGTAGGCTAGAAAAAGAGATGTGCACTCCACCTAAATCATAACTGAGTGAAGACACGGCAACGGTAAGCATAACGAACGTTACTGATACCGCCATACGTTTTGAGCGTGAGTGAAAGAATTTTTCGCAAAGGGTAAATAAAACGCCCATTATAGCGCCTAGTCCGAGCGATAAAACTATTTCAATTATGGGGTTAATAACCATAGAAATAACGTCAACTGCACCAGTATGTATTGCTTTTGCCGTTCCGAAAGAAATAGCGAAAACAATTAAACCAACCGCGTCATCTAACGCAACTACGGGTAAAAGCACGTCGGTAACAGGGCCTTTAGCCTTGTATTGACGTACAACCATAAGCGTTGCCGCGGGGGCTGTTGCCGTTGCAACCGCGCCAAGCATAATTGCGGCGGGTAGTGGCAAATAACCTTCGGGAAGAATAAAAGATAGGGCAATAAGCGCAGCGTCAACTATAAGCGTAGTAAATAACGCTTGGAAAATACCTATAGTTGTTGCTTTTTTACCGATTGTTTTAAGTTGTGATAAACGGAATTCATTACCGATAGCAAAAGCGATAAAGCCGAGCGCTAAATCGCAAAGCATAGAATACTTTTCGGGCGAATTGTCCGTGCCGTTAAAACCAACCCCTAATGCACCAAGTAGTGACGGGCCGATAATAATACCAGCCACAAGATACGCAGTAACTGCGGGAAGTTGCACCTTTTTAGCAAGGCGTGAAAGTAAAAGCCCTGATAAAAGCGCTATAGATAAGGTTAAAAAAACCGAAGCGGTAGCCGTCAATTAAGTCATCTCCTTAAGGAATAATATATATCAACGATTTGGTATTTTAGCACAATGAAAGACAAAAATCAACAAAAAACCGCCTAAACTTTTATAAAGTTTAAGCGGTTAAAAGTTTTTTTGGTTTTAATAAATTATTCCCAGTAATCAAGTTTTTCATTTAAGCCTATGTCTTTGGCGTGGAAAACGGGGTCAATACCAAGTTTCTTTTGTTTTTTATAGTCTTTTAGCGCCCTTAGTGCCTTTCCACTCAAGAAAATAATTACAGGCATATTTATAAGTGTCATAAGTCCCATAAATATATCGGCAACATCCCAAAGAGTAGGGGTGTTTAAGCCTGCACCGAATAAAATTAAAAGAGATGCTACAACGTAGTAAACGCAGTTAAATTTCTTGCTAGGCTCTTTATGTAAGAGGTGGTTAAACGATTGGTTTACGTAATAAAGGTTACCTATTAACGTGGTGAAAGCAAAAAGCACCATTGCAACGCTAATGAATATGGGGCCAAAGTCACCAAAAACGGCTTTAACACATTGTTGAATATAAACCGCGCCGTCGTTTCCGCTAGGCTCAACACCTGAACACATACACATAAACGCTGTTGCAGAGCAAACTAAAAGGGTATCAATAAATACTGAAAGCACTTGAACTAAACCTTGTTTTACGGGGTGAGATACTTCCGCAGAAGCAGACGCGTTAGGGGCAGAGCCAACGCCCGCTTCGTTAGAAAACAAACCGCGTTTTATACCCATCATAACACACGAACCGCCAAATCCGCCAAAGATTGCCTTAAAGTCAAACGCTTCGGTAAATATGCGTGCAAAAACACTTGGAATAGCGGTCACGTTTAGAACAACCACAGTAAGCGCTACTAGTATATATAGTATACCCATAATAGGCACAAGGAAACTAGTTATTTTAATAATTCTTTTGCCACCACCAAATAAGCAGTAACCAACAAGTATTGCGCTAATGCCACCTATAATCCAAGGCGTAACGTTAGCGTTATAAAAATCGTAAATCTTAAAGGTTGATTGTAAATTGAAAGATGCAAGCATATTAAAGCCCACGCCGTAAGTTAAAATTAGAAGCACTGAAAAAATTATGGCAAGTGCACGGCTTTTAACTGCTTTTTCAATATAATAAGCAGGACCGCCATAGCATCCGTTTAGACCTTTCTTTTTGTATATTTGCGCAAGCGTGCTTTCAATAAATGCGGATGCAGAGCCAATTATGGCAATAATCCACATCCAAAAAATAGACCCAAAACCGCCGACGCATAGCGCAAGTCCTACGCCCACTATGTTTCCCGTACCAACGCGCGACGCGGTTGAAACCATTAACGCATGGAAAGAAGAAACGCCTTTTTTATCTTTGGGTTTTTCGGTAACAACTTTTGCTTGTTCTGGAATAGACGTTATTTGCACGCCTTTACTGCGTGTAGTAAAATAAATTCCGCCCAAAATAAGTATGATTATTACGCCGAAAGTATAAAGATTTGCGCTTATACTTGAAATAATTTCTGCTAGCATTTTTGTTTTCCTTTTTATTGTATTCGCCGTTTATTATATCATAAATAACAAAACTTTGCAAAAATTTTCACATGTAATTTTTAGTGTAAAAAAAGAACACCGATTTGGTGTTCTTTTGCTCTTGGCGGAGTATGTTCCACGCTCTTTGAACTCATCTTAGTGTTTTAATATCTTCCGTAAATCACTTATTTTTACAGTTATTGCAAAAAAAGTCTGTACTTGTGGCTTCGTCTTTTTTTCTACCCACGGAAGTGTTGTCAACCGTTCTTAAACGTAGTTCTTTTATTGGGTTAGGTGCCACTTCAAAACGATAGTCTTTGCCATAATTTCTAATGTGAGTATCTATAACTTTATGAGACGGAACAATTTCTATCGTTGGGTTTATAATCTTTTGGAACTCAAAGAAGTTTGCGTCTGAAGGAAGTTCGTTAACGTTAACGTAATCTTCTAAATTCCCAGTGAATTGAACGGTGCTTTCTAAAATATCCCTTACGTAGTCTACGTTTTCGTGTAGAGAAATAGGGTTAGGCAAGTTTCCGTCAGGTATAACTTCTTGCCAGTCTTTATTTTCGTATTCTTTAAGAAGTTCGCTTGCTTTATGTAAATGACCAATTTCAATATCAAGATTTTCTTCCCAAAGTTGTTTAATATACGGGTCGGTTTCCGTGACGTAGCAAGACCAATATAGATAACATTCGCAGTATTCGTGCCAAAGTAGCATTTCTAACCAACTTGCATTAGAATCCATTAGCGATTCGTATTGAGTTACGTGTTCTTCTTCAACAAGTGCTATTTCTTGGTATAATTTTCTTGATAATTCGTTGTTTGCAAGGTTGGTTATATTCATATAATAATTCATTGTTTGCTGTTCGGCGGCAGTTATTATCATTGTAGATAAAATAGTTTGCTTATCCGCTGTTTTAGAGTTAATATTGCG
>JAZOST010000061.1:0-15119 GCA_045657285.1 Christensenellaceae bacterium | reverse complement strand
AACCCTGCAACTATAATGACCGATACTACGATTGCAGATAAAGTTTATATGGAACCTTTAACTTTAGAATACGTTGCTAAAATTTTAAGGTACGAACGTCCAAACGCAATTATTCCCGGTATTGGTGGTCAAACGGGCTTAAACCTTGCAATGCAACTCGAAAAGAAAGGTATTCTAAAAGAATGTCAAGTAGAACTCTTAGGTACTAGCAGTACTAGTATCGAACAAGCAGAAGATAGAGAACTTTTCAAAGAACTTTGCTTAAAGATAGGTGAACCCGTTATTCCTTCAAAAATTACTTATTCAATTGAAGAAGCGCGCGTTGCAGCAAAAGAAATAGGCTATCCCGTAGTACTTCGCCCCGCGTTTACGCTAGGCGGAACAGGTGGCGGTTTTGCCGATAACGAAGAAGAACTTAACGAAATAGGATTAAACGCCTTCAAACTTTCGCCCGTACATCAAGTTCTTATTGAAAAGAGTGTTAAAGGCTACAAAGAAATAGAATTTGAAGTTATGCGCGACTCGGCGGACAATGCCATTACCATTTGTGGTATGGAAAATATTGACCCCGTTGGCGTTCACACCGGGGACTCTGTTGTAGTTGCGCCTATTATGACGCTTAATAATCACGACCTTAAAATGCTTAACGATAGCGCAATTAAACTTATTAAGGAACTTAAAATTGAAGGCGGATGTAACGTTCAATTTGCGCTCAATCCAAACTCTAGCGAATATTACCTTATTGAAGTAAACCCAAGGGTTTCAAGGTCGTCTGCTCTAGCATCAAAGGCTAGTGGATATCCTATTGCAAGGGTAACCGCTAAAATTGCAGTAGGTATGACGCTAGACGAAATTAAAATAGCAAACACTACCGCACTTTTTGAACCAAGGCTTGATTACGTTGTTGCAAAATTCCCACGTTTCCCGTTTGATAAATTTGCTTCAGCATCAAACAAACTAGGAACTCAAATGAAAGCGACTGGCGAAGTTATGGGTATAGGCTCAACGCTTTCGGAGTGTATGCTAAAGTCAGTTCGTTCGTTAGAAATAGGTGTTTGTCACCTTTATATGAGTAAGTTTGACGCGTATTCTACTGAAGAACTTAAAGAATACGTTAAAGAATTTAGAGATGATAACTTATTTGCAGTTACCGAACTTTTAAGAAGGGGAGTAAGTGTAGAAGAAGTCCACACTCTTACCGCAATAACTGAATATTTCCTTGAAACGATTAAAGAAATTACCGAAACCGAAAAGAAAGTAGCAAGCGCGAAATTTGATTTAGAAGTGCTTAAAGACGCTAAAAAAGTAGGTTTTTCTGATAAATTTATAGCAAAACTTTGGTCTGTAAGCGAACTAGAAGTTTACGCATTAAGAAAAGAAAATAAAATATTCCCCGCATACAAAATGGTTGACACTTGCCATACGGGCGCGTATATTCCATACTTCTATTCTTCATATCAAGGTGAAACGGAAGTTAAACAATCTGGCAAAGATAAAATTGCCGTTCTTGGCGCAGGTCCTATTCGTATAGGTCAAGGCGTTGAATTTGACTATTCTACCGTTCACGCCGTTTCTACCATAAAGAACGCTAAATACGAAGCAATTATTATTAACAACAACCCTGAAACCGTTTCTACTGATTACACTACGGCTGATAAACTTTACTTTGAACCGCTTACCACTGAAGACGTAATGAACATAATTGAGTACGAAAAACCCGAAGGCGTTATCGCATCTCTTGGCGGTCAAACGGCAATAAATTTAGCACAGCCTTTATTTGACCGTGGTGTTAAGATTATAGGTACTGACTGCGAAGCAATAGATAAAGCGGAAAATAGAGATGCTTTTGAAAAAATTCTTAAAGAACTTGAAATCCCGCAACCTAACGGCAGAGCGGTAACCAAGATAGAAGACGGCGTAAAAGCGGCTAAAGAAATCGGCTATCCCGTACTAGTTAGACCTTCGTTCGTATTAGGCGGTAGGGCAATGCAAATTGTTGCTAATGAAAATCAACTTCGTCACTATCTAAAAACCGCGGTTGAAATTGACGAAGACAAGCCCGTTTTAGTTGATAAATATATCGTTGGTAAAGAAGTTGAAGTTGACGCTATTTGTGACGGCAGAAATGTATTCGTTCCGGGTGTTATGGAACTCGTTGAAAGGACGGGTATTCACTCTGGGGACTCAATAAGCGTTTATCCCACTTTCTCCGTATCACCTAAAGTTAAAGGCACTATTTTAGAATACGCTAAAAAGTTAGGGTTAGGTATAGGCATAGTTGGTCTATATAATATTCAATTTATCGTAGATAAAGACGAAAAAGTTTATATTATTGAAGTAAATCCGCGTTCATCAAGAACCGTTCCTTTCTTATCTAAGGCGACGGGATATTCACTTGCGGACATTGCTACTAACGTAATTTTAGGTAAATCCCTAAAAGAACAAGGCATTTTTGATATATACCCAGACGAAAAGAAACGTTGGTACGTAAAAGTTCCAGTATTCTCATTTAACAAACTTAAAGGTCTAGACGCATATCTCTCACCCGAAATGAAATCAACGGGCGAAGCAATCGGCTACGACGATAAACTTAACCGTGCACTTTATAAAGGTTTACAAGCGTCGGGAATGAAACTTCAAAACTACGGCACTGTGTTTGTAACTGTTGCCGACAAAGATAAAGACGAAGCGCTTCCTTTAATTAGAAGATTTTATAACCTTGGCTTTAATATTGAGGCGACGTTCGGCACTGCTAAATTCTTAAAAGAAAACGGCATTAGAACTCACGCACTTAAAAAGATTAGCGACGGCAGTGAAGAAATTCCTAATGCAATTAGGCAAGGTCACATTGCTTACATTATCAATACTAGCGATATTGCGCACTCACAATCTTCGGTAAACGACGGACACGAAATAAGAAAACTTGCTACCGAAAATAACGTAAATATTTTCACTTCGCTAGACACCGTTAAAACGCTACTTGACGTTTTAGACGAAACTACACTTCGCATCTCTACTATTGATGCCTAAAAGGTTAAAATGAAACAAGGTATATTTAAGATTTTATCAAACGAAAAATTGACCGAAAACGTTTATAAACTTTCGCTTTTAGGGGACGTAAGCGCAATAACTAACCCAGGTCAATTTATAAATATCAAACTTGACGGGCTTTATTTAAGAAGACCTATTTCAGTTTTTGACGTTGGCGAAAATACCGTTACTATTATTTATAAAGTGGTGGGTAAAGGCACTGATGTGCTTTCTAAAATGTCTGAAGGTGAACTTGATATTTTAACAGGGCTCGGCAACGGCTACGACCTATCTTTATCGGGCGAAAATCCGCTTTTAATAGGTGGTGGCGTTGGCGTTCCGCCGTTATATCTTCTTGCAAAAGAACTAATAAAGCAAGGCAAAAAACCTTGGGCTATACTTGGTTTTAACACCAAAGACGAAGTTTTTGGGTTTGATGATTTTAAGGCGCTAGGCATTGACGTTTTCGTTACCACGGTAGACGGCTCATTAGGAATTAAAGGTTTCGTTACAAACGCGATAAGCCAAGAAGAATACACCCACGTTTACACTTGCGGACCAGAGCCTATGCTTAAAGCGGTATATAACAATATAACTTCGGACGGCCAGTTCAGTTTTGAAGAACGTATGGGTTGTGGCTTTGGCGCTTGCATGGGTTGTTCGTGCAAAACCCTTTACGGAAACAAACGTATTTGTAAGGACGGTCCAGTTCTAAAGAAAGGGGAAATAATATGGGAAAATTAAACGTAAATCTTTGCGGAATAGAACTTGACAACCCAGTTATTCCCGCAAGCGGAACTTTTGGATACGGTTATGAATTTGCCGAATTTTACGATATAAATATGCTTGGTACTTTTTCGTTCAAGGGCACTACTAAAGACGCGCGCTTTGGTAACCCCACGCCAAGAATTGCCGAATGCTATAGCGGGCTAATCAATGCGGTAGGGCTTCAAAACCCCGGCGTTGACGCGGTTATAAATGAAGAATTACCAAAACTAAAAAAAGTTTTCAATAAAAAAGTAATGGCTAACGTAAGCGGATTTTCGGTAGAAGATTACGTTTACACTTGCCAAAAATTAGACGGAATAGACCAAATAGGTTGGTTTGAAGTAAACGTAAGTTGCCCAAACGTTCACGGTGGCGGTATGAGTTTTGGAACTAGCGCAACTTCGGCTCAAGAAGTTGTTAAAGCGGTAAAAAAAGTTACCACTAAGCCTATAATTATTAAACTTACGCCTAACGTAACGGATATCGTTTCTATCGCGAAAGCGTGCGAAGACGCGGGCGCGGATGGAATAAGTTTAATCAATACTATGCTTGGTATGAGAATTGATTTAAGAACTAAAAAACCCGTAATAGCAAACAAAATGGGCGGTTTTTCTGGGCCAGCAATTTTCCCCGTAGCGGTTAGAATGGTTTACCAAGTATCAAACGCCGTAAAAATTCCTGTAGTCGGTATGGGTGGTGTTTCTAGCGCTGAAGACGTTATTGAAATGATGCTTGCGGGCGCAACCGCAGTTGAAGTTGGTGCGGAAAACTTAATTAACCCCTTCGCTTGCAAGGAAATTATAGAAAACTTGCCTAGCGTTATGGCAAAATATAAAATTGAAAATTTAACTGAAATTATAGGAGCGTGTAAATAATGGCTAAAGACGTAATTATTGCTTGTGATTTTGACAATAAAGAAAAGGTTTTTGCTTTTCTAGATTTATTTAAAGATAGAAAGCCTTTCGTGAAAATAGGCATGGAACTTTTTTATGCTGAAGGTCCTGAAATAGTTCGTGAAATTAAGAAAAGGGGACACAAAATTTTCCTTGACCTAAAACTTCACGATATTCCTAACACTGTTATGAAATCAATGAAAGTTTTATCAAATTTGGACGTTGATATGACTAACCTTCATGCGTCAGGTACTATTAAAATGATGGAAGGCGCTATTAAGGGGTTAACTAGAGAAGACGGCACACGTCCTATTTTAATAGCGGTAACTCAACTTACTTCTACCGACCAAGAAAGTATGGAGCGCGACCTTTTAATAAACGAACCCATTGATAAAGTTGTTATGCACTATGCAGAAAACGCTAAAAAAGCAGGGCTTGACGGCGTAGTATGTTCTCCGCTAGAAGCAGGCAAAGTGCACGGCGTATGCGGTGAAAACTTTATAACCGTAACCCCAGGCGTTAGATTTAGTGACGGCGAAGTTGGTGACCAAAAACGCGTTATGACTCCCGCAGAAGCAAGAAAAATAGGTTCTGATTATATCGTAGTTGGTCGTCCTATTACTGCGGCGGAAAACCCCGTTGAAGCATACAATCGTTGCGTTAAAGAGTTTTTAGAATGCTAAAATACGCACTTTTTGACCTAGATGGCACGATTTCTAAATCGGGCATAGGTATAAAAAACTCTATTCGCTACGCGCTAAATAAATTTGGTGTTTGGTCTATTGACGAAAGTAAACTTGATTTTATGATAGGCCCGCCCCTAGTGGACGGATTTATGCAATTTTTCGGGTTGAATAAAGAAGACGCTATCACTACAACTGCTTATTATAGAGAGTATTATAGCGTAAAAGGAAAGTTTGAAACTGAAATTTACGAAGGTGTAAAAGAACTCTTAAAAGACTTGAATGAAAGAGGAGTGAAACTTATAGTTTGCACGTCAAAACCGCAAGGCTTTACTGAAGAAATTTTAGCACATTTCGGGCTTG
Organism: Christensenellaceae bacterium; assembly: GCA_045657285.1. Lineage (GTDB taxonomy): Bacteria > Bacillota > Clostridia > Christensenellales > Borkfalkiaceae > UBA1259. The sequence continues at coordinate 9,382 of JAZOST010000061.1, read as the reverse complement.
ATAAAATTTTTCATCACGTCCTTGGTGCAACGCTTGACGGAAAGTTAGGCGAAAAAGACGAAATAATAGCCCTAGCGATAGAAAAGTTCGGTATAGAAAAAGATAGTGCCGTTATGGTTGGCGATAGAAAGTTTGATATTGAAGGAGCCAATAAGAACGGAATAAAAGGCGTAGGCGTTTCTTACGGCTACGGCACAAGAGCAGAACTTACAAATGCAGGCGCATTTGCAGTTGCAAAAAGCGCGGTAGAATTAAAAGAAATATTATATAGCCTTTAGGCTTTAGAGGAGAGACTTATGGAAAAATTGATTGCTAAAGACTTACTTAAAATTAAGGCGGTTTTTTTCCGCCCACAAGAACCGTTTACTTGGGCAAGTGGAATTAAAAGCCCAGTATATTGCGATAATCGTTTAACGCTTACCGCACCCGAAGTGAGATTTGACGTTGAAAACGGCTTAAAAACTCTTATTGAAAAACATTTCCCTGACGTTGAAGTTTTAATGGGAACTTCAACCGCAGGTATTGCACACGCTGCCATTACCGCACACTTAATGAATTTACCTATGGGTTACGTTCGTTCGGGCGCAAAAGACCACGGCAGACAAAACCAAATTGAAGGTAAACTTGAAAAAGGTCAAAAAGTAGTAGTTGTTGAAGACCTTATTTCAACTGGTGGTAGCGTAATTGAAGTAGTTAACGTTTTAAGAGAAGCAGGAGCAGAAGTTTTAGGCGTTGTAAGTATTTTTACTTATGGTATGCAAAAAGGTTTAGATAGACTAAAAGAAGCAAACGTTATTAACTATTCTTTAACCAACTTTGACGTTATTGCGCAAGTTGCTGCTGAAGAAAGTTATATTCGCGAAGAAGACGTTGCTAGACTTATAAAATTCCGTAACAACCCAAGCGACGAAAGTTGGATAAAATAAGGAGTAAAAAGTGAGAAGTTTAATTGATATAGTTGATTTTTCGGTTAGAGAAATTGACGAACTTATTGATACGGCCTTAGATATAATTAAAAAACCTAAAAAGTATTCAAAAAAATGCGCAGGCAAAAAACTTGCAACGCTATTTTTTGAGCCGTCAACAAGAACTAGGCTTTCATTTGAATCGGCAATGCTAGAACTTGGTGGTAGCGTTTTAGGTTTTTCTTCGGCAAGCAGTTCTTCCGCCGCTAAAGGTGAAAGTGTGGCTGACACCGCTAAAATGATTAGTTGCTACGCGGATATTACCGCTATTCGTCACCCCGAAGAAGGCGCGCCGTTAGTTGCTGCCTTAAATGCAAGTATTCCCGTAATCAATGCGGGCGATGGCGGACATAACCATCCCACTCAAACGCTTACTGACCTTCTTACCATCAAAAGGGAAAAGGGAAGACTTAATAACCTTACCGTTGGTTTTTGCGGGGACTTAAAGTATGGCAGAACGGTTCACTCTTTAATAGGTGCTCTCTCAAGATATACGGGTATTAAATGTGTTTTAATTTCGCCTGAAGAACTAAAAGTTCCGTCTTACGTAAAGGAAGATATTTTAGACTTTAATAATATGCCTTACGTAGAAACTGCGGATTTAGAAAACTCACTTAAAGACCTTGACGTTTTGTATATGACAAGAATTCAACGTGAAAGATTTGCTGATGCCGCTGAATACGAAAGACTAAAAGATAGTTATATTTTAACTCCCGAAAAGATGGAAAAAGCAAAAGAAGATACGATTATTTTGCACCCACTACCTAGGGTAAACGAAATTAGCGTTAAAGTTGATAAAGATAAAAGGGCTTGCTATTTTACCCAAGCACTCAACGGAAAATATATAAGAATGGCGCTAATTTTAAAGCTTTTAGAAATCGCTAAAAAAGATAAAAAGCCATACGCCCTAAAAGAAGAAAATATGGTAGTTAATAAATACGTTTGTCAAAATAAAAAGTGTATCACTCAAACAGAGCAAGAACTTAGTCAAATTGCAAAACCGCATAAAAATAATGATAGCGTTATGAGATGTATATACTGCGAAAAAGAAGTAAAATAATAAAAAAAACGGCTTTAAGCCGTTTTTTTGGTTAATATGGGTATAATGCAAATTTCAATATTTGCTTGATTATATAGTTTTGTCGTGATATAATAAACGTAATAAAAGACTTATCGTAAGGAAAAATGGAAGATAATTATACAATGAATAAGCCTGAAAACATTACAAAAGCAAAAAATAAAAAATGCGTATATAGGTTTTTCAAAAGGATTTTTGATATACTATTTTCGCTTTGTTTTATCGCGGTATTTTCATGGCTTTATATTATACTTGCAATAATAGTAAAATGTAGCGACGGCGGTCCCGTATTTTATAAGCACAAAAGGCTTGGTCTTAACGGCAAAACCATATATATTCCTAAATTTAGGAGCATGAAGAAAAATGCCGACCAACTTGAAAAAATGCTTACGCCAAAGCAACTTGAAGAATATCAAAAAGAATATAAAATTGATAACGACCCAAGAATTACTAGAATAGGGGCGTTCCTTAGAAAAACTTCACTTGATGAACTTCCCAACGTATTCGCTATACTTCTTGGCAGAATTTCCATTATCGGACCGCGTCCTATAATGGAAAAAGAAGCCGAAGAAATGTACGGCGCAAGTAAAGAAAAACTTCTTTCAGTTAAACCTGGTATGATTGGTTGGTGGGCTGCAAACGGCAGAAGTAATACGACGTACGAAAGTGGCGAAAGACAAAAGTTAGAACTTTTCTACGTAGATAATTGTTCGTTTAAGTTAGATATGAAAATTATATTCAAAACCATAGGTAGTGTATTTAAACGCGAAGGTGCAAAATAAGCCCATCGCGTTTTTTTGTATAAAAAAACTATCCATATATAAATTTAGTGGATAGTTTTTTATATAATTTTCAGTGACTAAAAGTGCGCCTAAAGTTTTTTACTAAAAGTAAAAAAGTGCGTTAGGCGTTTTTACTTTGCTTAAAAAAATTAAGCAGCGGTATTTAATTGTATGTATTTAACTAAATCAGAAAGTTGCAAGAAGTTTGCAAGTTCATAATCGGGAATTCTAATATTAAAGTTATGTTCAATTTGAGAAATCATAGCGATTAGGCCGAAAGAGTCTAAACCGATATCGCCTTGAAGACTCATAGAAGGTGAAAAACCGTCTTCTATTTCAACGTAATCTGAAATAATTTCTTTTAAGTCTAAAACAATCTTTTCTTCTGACATAATTTTGCTCCTTTATATCCTAAATAATAATTCCTTGGTCCTTGGTGTGTCTTTTTGACGCAAGGTCTCTAATAATTTTTCTTGTTGAAGTTTTTTCGTATTCAGTATCTACAACGTCAACGTAAGCAACTCTCTTATAAACCAATAGGTTTTGGTTAAGTTTTAAGAAATCTTCTTTAATTTGTTCTTTAGAAGGTGCAATTTCCGTATCTAGTAAAATACCTGCGCAAATAACGTTTCTTTCTTTTCCGTTAAAATCAACTATTCCTTCGTAAACTACGCTTTCTTTAATATAGGGGATAGTGTTTGCAATTTCAGTTTCAATTTCTTCGGGGTAAACGTTTTTGCCGTTTTCTAGAACGATAGTGTTTTTCTTTCTACCAGAAAGATAAATTCTACCTTTTTTATCAATTCTAGCAAAGTCGCCGGTGTGGAAGAAACCGTCTTCCATAAACGCTTCTTTGGTTGCCTTTTCGTCTTTATAATAGCCTTTAGCAATGCTTGGGCCTTTAACGCAAAGTTCGCCAACGCCCGTATCGTCGGGGTTATCAATTTTAACGATTAGGTTAGGTGCGGCAAAGCCGATTGAAGCAGTTTCTTTTATGGTATCGGTATTCATTGATACAAGCGGACCGCATTCGGTAATGCCGTAGCCGTTTACTGTAAATATGCCAAGGTCGTTTAGGCCTTTAACAACTTCGGGGTTGAGCGCCGCGCCACCACATACGATTTGGTTTAAGTTACCGCCAAATGGAACGAACACGTCCTTAAATAACTTGTGGGTAATATCCTTTCCGAATTTCTTTAAGAGATTGCATAGTTTAATGCCTTTTTTAAGAAGTTCGTCTTTTCCAGCCTTTTTTGCTTGTTGCCAAATGGTTTTGTAGAACATATTAGCAATCATAGGAACGATAGTAATAACGTATGGTTTGAAAATTTTGATGTTTTCCATCATAGTTTTCATACTATCGTTGATATAAGTTAGTCTTCCGCAAGCAATACGGGGGAGAATATGAGTATTGATTTCGGTTGCGTGGTGCATAGGAAGAATTGACATAGACGTATTCGTATCGTCATTTGTTCCCTTAACCATATCAATACAGTTAATAATGTTTGCCGACATATTTCTTTGGCAAATTTCAACCGCCTTGTTAGGACCGGTAGTGCCTGAAGTAAGAAGTAGTTGGCAAGTTTTATCATAATCAATTTCTAAAGCCCTATATTTGTTGTCAGATAGGTCGGTACTAGCCATAAGGTCTTTTAAGTATGGATAGTCTTTAACTTTTTCTTCAATAGTGATTAGAGTTTCAACGGTGGGGCATTTATCAAGAATTCTTTCAAGTTTAACTATTTCAAAGGTAGAGCAAACTATAGCGTTTGCTTCAACCTTGTTAAGTAAGGTTACAAGCAATTCGTCGTTGGCGTCTTTATCAATAGGTGTTATAGTACCAAGACCGCCAACTACAGCCATATCCGTGATGAGATATTCGTAAGAGTTATCGCCAATAATAGCAATATGCTTATCTTTAAGCCCTAAATTTATAAACGCGTTACCGATAAGTTCAATATCGCGAAGAATATCACTTGCGGTGTGATAAACTATGTTTTTATTTTCATCAAGGGTTGCAAGTAAGTTTTTATCTGGAATAAGTTTGGCAATGCGTTCAAACATCTCTTTAGTTGACTTATAATCGCCGTCCTTAAAGAGATAATTTTTATTCCACTTTCTTTCTGTTTTGATTTTCATCTAGTTTTTCTCCTTTAGAGTGATATCCTTAACTAGCATATCGGGGTTAGTAGTTACTTGTTCTATAGCAGAGATAAGGTTTTTATGGAAAACTTCAACGTCTTTTTCAGTTATAAGGTTTACTTGACAATCGTAACCAATGCCGATTGAATTATCGTCAATATTGTACATAACTGCAACGTACGCGGGTAGCGCGCATCTTTCGTTACTATAGAATTTAACGTCAAAGTCAGATGCTTTTGAGTAGGGGATGAAAGAGAAGGTGAGTGAGTAGTAAGTACTCATAACACTAGTTTTGTAAATTCTATGAAGTTGTAATTCTCTTTCCATATCACGTAGGCCTATGTGACGATAGTTTTCATTTTGTTCTTCAACGAATTTCTTTAAGTTTTCGCTGAAAGGTAAATCCTTATTAACTTCTGTAAGGCAAGCAAGGCTTTGAACTTTAGTTCCGCCACATTTTTTCGCTAAAAGCGTACCTCTGCAGTTGCAAAGTTCAAGGGGAAGCATAAATGGAACGTCGCCGTTCATTCTTGATTGTGTTACTGAACATAGATAGAATAATAGGTTAGCAATAGTCGTTTGTGATGCTTTTGCATATTCTAAAAGTTTATCAGTTACGTCTTGGGGAATATTGTGACCATACATTTTAGTTGAGTTTCTAAAGAAGAACATTTTTGCAGGTCTTTTGCCTTTACCACGGGTTTTAATCATGGTTTTGTTGGTAAGGCCGTCAAAACCAGCATAGAAAGGTTCGGGATTAGAAGAATATTGTTTTTCAAAATATTCATAATCTTCGTCGTGTTTTTGGATGTTATATTTTTCTACAAGGTCTTTTTTGATTAAGTCTTCATACTTTTTAGGCGCAGCGGGTAAATCTTCACCTTTTTCAAGTGCGTGATATACAGAGAATAAGTCGTTAATAAAGAAGTTGAGACCATAAATATCAAAAATTACGTGACAAATTTTAAGGAATATCATAAACTTGCCGTCAAAGGTTTTAATAAAGAAAGGTTTAATAACTTCGCCCTTTTTCCATTTGATAGCGCCCTTTGATTGTTTTTTTATAAACGCGTCTTGTTCTTCCTTGGTGGTAAAAGTAAGGCGTGGAATATCTAAAACAACGTTTTCTTCAAAATATTGCATAAGTTTTTTATCTTGTTTAACGAAACGAAGCCTTGTGCAATCGTTACGTTCCATGGCAATATCAAACGCTTTTTTCATTAAATCTGCATCAATATTTTGTTTAGTTTCAACTGATGCTAAAATATTTATAACCTTTTTGAATATAGTGTATTTGCATTGAAGAATAGGAACTTCTTGTGCTAAAGTTAGTTCGTAAAGAGTTTTGTTTTCTTTCATAAGTTTTTCTCCTTAATAGTAACAAATTTTTTCCTACGATAAAATTATATAATGAACACCGAAGTTTTACCAGAGAATTAAATTCTCTTTTTCTACTTTTGTGTGAAATGGCAAATTCTCAATTCTACCACAGCGAGAATTCTTGATTTTTTGCTCAAAAAAGTTGACTTTAATCACCTTTTTGGATAAAATTAAGATATGGGAACGTTAAAAGACATTGTTTGCAAGAACTTAATATCCTTAAGAAAGGAACATAATCTTACCCAAGTTGATTTGTCAAAAAAAATAAATTATTCAGATAAAGCGATATCAAGATGGGAAAAAGGCGAAGTTACGCCAAGCCTAGAAATACTTGAAAGTTTAGCAGAAATTTATAAAGTAGCGCCTTCGTACTTTTTTGAAGAGCATTTAGACGAAGAAAGTAGGCGCCTTGCAATGAAGGAAAAAAATCTTTACACTGTAATTATTTTATCCTTAAGTTTAGTCGTTTGGATTATTGCATCATTTACTTTTATACTAACGCACGGCATAACTGACGTATATCATTTTGAAATTTTTATGTGGGCAATACCTGCGACCACGCTAGTTGTAAAATTGTGCTCAAAATATTTGCTTTCTAATAGGTATTATATTTTAACTTCCTCGCTGTTCTTTTGGTCGTTTATTATAGTAATTTATATTCAATGGTTAGAACTTAACTTTTGGCTATTATTCCTTTTGGGTATTCCCGTTCAACTTACTATTGTTTTGATGGACTACGTTAGAAAGTTAAGGGTGAAAACGCCAAAAAAACTAAAAAAAGGCAAATAAAAAAGTTTATAAAAAATTCGCGACAAAAAGTGCGCGAATTTTTATTTTATTTATATATAATGTTTTATTTTTTTATGAAAAAGGTTGATTTAGCCAAGGTATAGTAGTATAATACAGGTGAGAAAAGGGTCCATTTTATTGGAATAACTTTTCTGGCGAAACTACGCTAATAGAAATTGGCGTTATGCTACTTAAAATTTACTAATCTGAAGTTTTCACCTATTAAAATTTTATTGATTGAATTTTACTAAAGTGTGTGAAGATTTTGGATTTTTTTATTAAAAATTGCTTTGCGTTTGGAGGGCTAAAGTGAAAAGAAGTAGATTTATAGTTTTATGTCTTGCAATTTTATCTTTTACGGCGCTTATCTTTACAGGTTGCGGTGGTACGGAATATACTGTTTCGTACGGCGTGCAATCAGTACAAATGGGTTCTGTATATTGTAGAAATGCGGACGGGGAAGACGTTGCAATTGGTGCAAAGGTTAAAGAAGGCACTGCTTTGACTTTTATTGCTACTGAAAACGACGGCTATTCGTTTGACGGCTGGTACGCTGGTGAGACTAAAGTGTCTAATGAAGACGTTTATTCGCTAACACTTACAGGCGACGTTAGTTTAGTTGCAAAGTATAGCGTTTTAAGTTATACGCTTACGTTTGAGACTGAAGACGCTTTGCGCGGAACCGTTAGCGCTCTTTCTTATGAAAGTGGCGATAGCGTTTCTTATGGTGATATAGTTGAACTTTCAGCCGTGGCTAAACAAGGGTATGAGTTCCTTGGTTGGTATATGGGGGAAACTAAATTTTCTTCTAACGCTGAACTTTCTTTTGAAATGCTTGCAAGGGACGTAACACTTGTTGCAAAGTTTATGCCTAGATTTTACACGTTAATTTACGGTGCTAACGATTCAGACTTTGGCTCTTGTGAAGTTTATAAAGTTATAGAAGGTATTCAAGAAAGTGAGCCTGTAGTTTCTAGTTCTACCATTTCTTATGGTATGCCGTTAAAAGCAATTGCAACTGCTGAAGTTGGTTATATATTTACTGGTTGGTTCGTTGATGGCGAAGACGTGGCTGTTTCAACCGATTTAGTGTATGAATTTACTATGCCATACGAAGCGCGTACTTTAGAAGCAAGGTTTGAAAGTGCAACGTTTAATTTAGGTTTTTCTACTGAAAATCAAGATAAAGGTACTGTTACTGGTAGCGTAAATAATGGTTCGTTAGTAATTTATGGAACAACGGTTACCTTAACCGCTTCGCCCGTAATCGGATATAAATTCATAGGTTGGTTTGCTGATGGCGAAGTTGACGCAAAATCAACCGACCTTACATACGAATTTACAATGCCACTATCTTCTCTAAATTTAGTTGCAAGATTTGATAAAGAAAGTTACCTTTTAACTTTTACCGCTGATAGCGTTAGGGGTGAAGTTTCGGGTAGCGCAGATAGTAATACTTTCGTTACCTATCAAGCGCAAGTTAGCCTAACCGCTACTGAAAAAACGGGCTACGACTTTATCGGTTGGTTTATTAGTGGCGAAAATACTCCAAAAACCACTGAATACACTTATGAATTTACAATGCCTTATAACGCGCTTACTTTAGAAGCAAGGTTTATTCCTGAAAAACGTACTATTACGTATTACGACGGACTTGACGTTATAAAGACTAGCGAAGTTGATTATGGCACAAAATTTGATAACTATCAACCTATAAGGCTAAATAGCGGTGACGTATTTGAAGGTTGGTGCACAGATGCTACTTTACAAACTCTTTACAATCCAGATACCTTAGTTACCGAAAATATTAAACTTTACTCTAAGTGGGAAGAAGTTACCCCTGTTTACGAAATAGAATTCGTTGATGCTGACGGCGCGGTAATAAACACTCAAGAAATTATTGAAGGCGAAAATATAATAAATCGTCCTGCTGCATCTATGGTAAAAGTAAAGGCAGGATATAAATTCGTAAAATGGGTTTACGTAAATAGCGAAGGTGTAGAAACTGACCTTAAGGCGGACACCAAAGTTACTAGCGATATGACTATTATGCCTTATTGCGAAATTATTAAGTTAAAAGTAAACTTCTATGAAAATGACCCTGATTACAATAGTTCAAGGGCGTACGATACGAAAGAAGTAGAGTACGGCAAAACTGTAGCAAGCCCTACATCTCCAACTAGCGATACTCAACTTTTTGTAAAATGGGTTTATTGTGATGACAGAACCTTAGAATTTGACTTTGA
>JAZOST010000060.1:0-3735 GCA_045657285.1 Christensenellaceae bacterium | reverse complement strand
TTGGTATAATTTTCTTGATAATTCGTTGTTTGCAAGGTTGGTTATATTCATATAATAATTCATTGTTTGCTGTTCGGCGGCAGTTATTATCATTGTAGATAAAATAGTTTGCTTATCCGCTGTTTTAGAGTTAATATTGCGCTTAACGTTATCTTTACTGAATCGATGATGAGAAATAGTTGGTCTACCAGGCATAATTTCGGTGTATCTACCAACTAAATTTTCGGCGAGAATACCTTGTTCCATATGTAGTAGATTAGCGTAGCGATATAGATGGTCAAAATCTTCAAGAAGGGCAAAATCTAATGCCTTTTTAACGTAACAATCACACTCTCTTTTAGCGAGTTCCGCAGTTAAATCAACTGCTAATTGTTCGTAAGAGATAGTGTGTTCAAGTGCACTTTCATTTGCGGGTTTTAATAGCGAAATTTTAAGTTGTTGTTGTTTTTCTATTGACCGAGTAACGCTAATTTCCCTTCTTAAATCGTTGTTGGTGGTATGTCTTGCAAGTTGGTGCGAAAACCAGTTGGCTTCAAATTCCGTTCCGTTCATAAGAATAATTCGGGTTTTGGTATACGGGTTTACTTCATGTTTGTCATATGCTTTTGGATAAAGTTGCTTCCAATTTTGAAAACTGCTTAAAATAGATAAAGGTTTTTCAATAAATGGATTCATAAAATACTCCTTATTAAAACAAAATTTTGCTTTATATTTATTTTATGAAATTTTAAAAGAAAAAGTTTACTTACAAGTTGTTGCCCTAATGTGCAAAAATTGCGAACGGAGAAAATGGGATTTTCGCTTTGTGGCGACCATACCCGATAAACAATCCACTGGACTATTTTTTCGCCTAAAGGCGAACACGCAAACTAAAGTTTGCTTGCTCCCTAATGCTTCTCCATTTCACTACGAAGGACTTCGTCCAAATCCCATATTTACTAACACAAAACAAAAAACCTAAACCGATAAACTGGTTTAGGTTTTACGTGGCGGAGAAAATGGGATTTGAACCCATGCTACGCTATAAACGTACTACTCCCTTAGCAGGGGAGCCCCTTGAGCCACTTGGGTATTTCTCCATATTTGCTTAAGTTTTTTATTTATTAAGTTGTAAAAATTTTTGCTCCACTGCTAAGGGAACAAAAGATATAAACGAAAAGTAATAATTCGTTTTACTTACGATATGTTACCATAAAAAAAGGTATTTGTCAAAGTATTTTTTTACTTTTTTAAAGTTTTTAAGGCGTTATATTACGTCGTAGGCCAACTCTATGCAATCAGGCTCAATATTTTCTACTTTTTTTGCTTTGCCTTGCACTATAACGCCTTGAACGGGGCTATATTTATCTTTTCTAATTTTTGTGATATTTACTGGTTTTCCGTTTACGTATTTAATAAGGTAGCCTTCGCTAAAGTAGCCGTTTTTGCCATACGAAACAATTTTACTTTCGCCTTCGTAAAGATTTGGGTATTCTAGCGCGTCGTCAACAATAATTTGTTCGCTAGGGGCAGGAATTTCGCTAACTATAACGCTTTGGCGAACGTATTTTTCGGTCATTTTTTCGCCGTAAATACTTATTTTTATTTGCGAACTATTTACTTCGGTTTTTATATAAATAGGATTGTTTGTAACGTTTACAAATTTTAGGTCGGCTGTATTAGAGTTTACCATAGCGTCAAACGACGGCGCAACGTAAGAAACGGGTAAACTATGCGGATGATATTCGGTAATTTTTAGCCCAGCAAGTAGCACGGCGTTATATAGCGTGGTAGAAACTTGGCAAACGCCCCCGCCAACGCCGTCAACAAACTTTCCGCCCACAATAATTTTAGCCGTTTTATATCCGTTTTTTTCAGTTCTTGCGCCTACTGTTTTATTAAAAGAAAACTCTGCGCCGACGTCAATAAACGCGCCGTCAAGTGCACTACTAGCAAGGCGTATATTGTTTTTTCGTTCATTAGATGAAAGCGGAAAAGAAGTATAAAACTGCGCTCTTAACGTAAGTTCTTGTGGTTTAAGGGCATAAAAAGGCATATAACTTTCGGCATTAGCGCTATTTACGGCAAAGGGCAATGCATAAAGAGAAATGGTTAATATTAAAAGTAAAAAGAAAGAAAATATTTTTAATTTTTTTTGCACGAAATAAGTATGAGAATTTTGACTTTAATAAATACAATAAGTCAAAAAAATACTTGATTTATATATAAATTAAGTATAAAATAATAATATGCAAATAACTGACGGCTTTGATGGAAAATTTGACCTAACGCTAACGGTAGCGTCGGGCGTAGAAAAAGTATTAAAAACCGAACTGAAACGTCTTGGTATAGAAGACGCAGAAACTAATAACGGCGCAATTACTTTTAGTGGCGACGCGCTTACGCTTGCGCGTTGCAACGTAAACTTGCGCACGGCGGATAGGGTATATATAAAAATAGCGGAATTTCCCGCGGAAAGTTTCAACGAACTTTTTGACGGCGTTTCGGCTATTCGCTTTGAAGACTTTTTCCCAAAAGATGCATGTGTAATCGTAAACGGAAAATGCGTAAAAAGCACGCTATTTTCTATTTCGGATTGTCAAAGCATAATAAAAAAAGCAATCTCCGTAAGGCTTTGTGCTAAATATGGTGTTGGTAGGCTTGAAGAAAGCGGTAGCGTTTACGAACTTAATTTTTATATTCATAAAAACGTAGTTCAGTTAAGATTAAACACAAGCGGTGCGGGGCTACATAAAAGGGGCTATCGCGATTTGGTTGGCATTGCGCCCATAAAAGAAACGCTTGCATCTGCTTTACTTTTAATGAGTGATTTTTATTACAAACGCCCGTTTGCCGATATTTTTTGCGGTTCGGGAACGCTAGCCATTGAAGCGGCTAGAATAGGTCTTAATATCGCTGGCGGTATAGGTAGGCGCTTTGCTTTTAACGATTGGAAAAACTTTGATTCTAAATATTATGACCTTGCTTTCACTGAAGCGAAAGATAAAGAGCAAAGGACAAACAAACTAGAAATATTTGCAAGCGATATTGATAAAAAAGCAGTAAAACTAGCGGAGCGCCACGCCGAACGCGCGGGTGTTAAAGATAAAATTAAGTTTTCGGTTATGGATGCGGGTGCGTTTAAAGCCCCACTTCCAAACGGCACTATAGTTACCAACCCGCCTTATGGCGAGCGTGTGTACGATAAACGTGAAGCCGAAGATTGTTATAAAAAACTTGGTAGATTTAAGAAAGATAACGAAGACTGGTCGGTTTTTGCTATAACTTCTGCAAAGAATTTTGAAAAGCAGTTTGGCAAAAAGGCAGATAGAGAGCGTAAAATGTACAACTCTAATAAAGAGTGTAGGTATTACTATTATTATGGAAAAGGGAGCGAAAGGTAATGAACGGCAAAATTTTAGTTGAAAAACTTTTAAGGTATGCAGGCAAATTTTTAGACCTAAACCCACGTGATGAAATTTATTTTAGAAATTTACTTCTTCGTGAATTTAAGATAAGCGAACCAAACGAAGAAGAAATTGAGCTTTCGTTTATAGACGTTTTAGACGTTCCTGACGTAATAGTAAATGAACTGGAAGAATACGCCGTTGCTTACGGCTTAGTAGAAGATGGTATGCAAAACCTATATAGTACTTATATAATGGGTTTACTTTCGCCACTTCCTAGCGCGGTAAACGAAAAGTTTATGAAAATTAAAGAAGAATTTGGCATAGAAAAGGCGTGTGAATATTTTTA
>JAZOST010000059.1:0-6685 GCA_045657285.1 Christensenellaceae bacterium | reverse complement strand
GAGAAATAAATAGGTGTAATAGGCGCTCCGTTAATAGTAATGGCGTTAAGAACGAACATTGAAATTACAGAAACGACTAAACTTACGCCCATGTGTATTAAAATGTAAAGTGATGCTTTAAGTTCTTTAGCAAAGCAACCAGTTCCCGCAATGTTAAAGCCGTAAACTATACCAGAAAGCGCGCAAAGAATTTCGCCTATACCAAAACTAATACCCGTCTTAAAATTAAGCCCCGATAGAACGAATGCACCGATTAGACAAATAACTGATGAAATAACTGTTAATAACGACGGTTTTTTTCTTATAAATAAAAACATAAGCACGGGAACTGCAATACAAGAAAGGTTTTCTAAAAATGCGTATTGCGACGGCGTGGTATAAAGTAAGCCTATTTTTTGAAGTAGTGAACCTATAGCGTTTGCCATACCCGTAGGCACTGCGACTAAAAAATACTTTTTATTTATAAGTTTAAGGTCGTTTTTGCAATAGATAAGTAAAAAAACGAAAGAGAACAAAGAAACTATCGCCGTAATAACGGTTGGCGAAGACATTTCGTTTATAAGTTTATTTAATGCGGGTGAAAGCCCCCAAATAACGACAACCGTCCAAAGAGTAATATGTGCCATTAACTTTGAATTTTTATCACAACTAGTTCTTAACATTTTAATTTTTTCCTTTCATTTTGCTTTGACTAATAAAATATATCACAGTTATTGACAAAAAAGAAGCGAAAGATTATAATAATACTATGAAAAAAATTCACAATAGGTGGTTTAATGGATACACAAAAAATTAAAGCGATACTTTCGTCGGCGGAATATAAAAGTTTTTCTAAAACGGCGGAAGAATTATTATACACACCGTCCGCTCTTTCACATATGGCGGATAGTTTAGAAAAGGAATTAGGTGTAAAACTACTAAAAAGAACGCCAAAGGGTGTAGAGTTTACCGAGCAAGGCGAAAAGTTAAAAGAAAAATTGACGGCAGTAATTGACGCGGAAGAATCCTTAAAAAGAAGCGCTTTGGCATTATCACAAACTAACCAGCAAAGCGTAAGGATAGGCGCGTATTTTAGCGTATCTTTTCATATTTTGCCCGAAATTATAAAAGAGTTTAAAAGTAAATACCCCGACGTTTCAATATCTATTTCAGTAGAAGATACATTTAATGACTGGATTAAAAACGATATGATTGACGTTGTGTTTACGGACTCTGGCAAGCAAGGTGGGGAAGAGTGGATACCTTTTATGAAAGACCGCTACGTTGCAGTGCTTCCAAAAGGTGTTTTAGAAGATAAAAAGATAGTAACCAGAGAAGACCTTTATAAATATACATATATATCGGTAAATGATAGCAAAACTAAAGAATTTATTGATGAAGATAAATTCAAAAAAATAGTTAAGTTTTCTTCTACTGACGACTTGGGCGTGTTAGCGCTAGTTAAAGAAGGAATTGGCGTAGCAATACTTCCGTCGCTTATCCTTTCATCAGGTTTTGACGGCGTGCATACGGCGCTAATTGAGCCAGAATACTTTAGACTTTTAGGTTTTTCTTATAGAAAAGATAAAATGAAGTACGGCTTAAAAAAGTTTATTGAATTCCTACAAGAATATTATAGCGTTAAAGAATAAAAGAACCCGTTTGGGTTCTTTTTTATTCGCATTTTTTAATGTTGTCAATTTTTCTATTGTAAAGGGTAAACGAAAAATATTCGGTGGTAAAAAGGTTATCTTTTAATTTATAAATAAGTCCTATTTCGTCGCTAGTCCTAAAGGGCGGTGGCGGGAAAATGCCTATAAAATTTCCTAAATAATCAGTAAGTTTATCTGCGTTTTTATTTACGTTTTCGTTTAAATATTCGCTAAAATTTCCGCCTAGCAAAAATTCTTCTAGAAAGGCGTAGGGTATAATTTTTTCGGTTAAAATATCGGGGCTAAAATTTTCTAAAGTGGTTAGGTCTTGCTTAATTTTTACCATTTTATTATCCTTTAGCCCCCAAGACGTAGTAAGCGTATGTTTTGCTATGTCTTTTATTTTTTCGATAGTCGTAAGCCCTAAACTTAAATCGTAAGAAATCACTTCGCGTTCAAAAATTTTGATAATATTATCTTCAATAAGGTAAATTAAAAGCACGTTTTTTTCGCCATAGAGCATAATGCTTAAAAGTTTTTTTCCCGAAAGCGAAAAATTTTCCGCCTTAAAATTAGATACGTCTAAAACGTATTCATCAATTAAAAAATCAAGCCCAGTATCAATAGAAATTTTTAGCCCGTTATCGCCGTAAAGGGTAACGGAAGCGTTTGCCGTTTTTTGTTGACCTATTACGCCAAACGGCACGCTTGATTTTGTTTTTATAGCCTTAATTAAATATCCGCCTTTAAGGTCTATAACCGAAACGGATTTTGGTGGGTTAGATAAAAAGTTTTCGTCCAAAATGAAATTTACGCTTGGTTGGGTTAGCGTAGTTGGGCAAATTTCAATAAAAGTTCCCGCATCAATTTTGCACGGCTTTATATCATTATCTAGTATGCCGTAGTATAGTCCGCCAAGTTTTATGACCGAAGGGTATTCGCTTGCAAAGTATATATTCATAATTAATTATTACGTATATAATTTATAAATTATGTCAATAAAGTGATTATCAAACCCAAAAAGGAGATAAAAATGAAAATTTACGGCTATAAAAAAGAAGACGTTACGGGGCTTATAAACTATTTAGAAAAAAGCAAAAACGTTCCGCTTACGCGCGTATTTAATGAATACGCTAAAATTTCTAAAAAATCCAAAGGCACTATTAGAAATTTATATTATGCACTTGCTAAGCGTTCTAAGGAAGACGAAGAATTTAGAACAAAAATGCTAGGCGGGGTGGCGCTAGAAGTTTCAGTTTTAGAAAAATTTTCGCCTAAAAGCGAAGAAGAATTAGTAAGCAAAATTATTAGCGAAAAAGAAAAAGGCAGGTCCGTTCGCTCAATAATAAACGAAATGAGTGGTGGCAACGAAATTTTGGCGCTTAGGTATCAAAACAAGTACCGCAATATTGTAATTAAAAATCCAGAATTTATTGAAAGCATTGCCAAAAAACAAGGGCTAAATATTAGCGATAGTAAAAGCGATAGTGTTGTTACTGATTTTTCGCTTAAAAGGTTAAAAAAAGAAATTGACGGGCTAATAAATAGAATATCTATAGAAACTGCTAAAGAAAATACGGCGCTTAAAAAGCAAGTGCGCTATTTAGAAATTCAAAACGGCGAACTAAAAAAATTACTAGCGGATAGCGGTAGAAATAATGTAAAAGAATATTTTGAAAAAGGCAATAATTTTTCTAGCGCAAAATAAAACTTGCAAAACCGCAAAAAAGGTAGTATAATTCAATATAGATTTTATATTAAAGGATACTAGCCATGGATTTATTTAAGAAATGTTCTTCATTAGAAATCGTTAAAACAGCAAAAGAAAAGGGAATATACCCTTACTTTCACAAATTAGAAACAAAACAAGCGCCCGAAGTTGTTATGGAAGGCAAAGATATTATAATGATAGGCTCAAACAACTATTTGGGCTTAACTTCTCACCCCGAAGTAATGGAAGCGGCTATAAAAGCCGTTGAAAAATACGGCTCCGGTTGTTCAGGAAGTAGATTCTTAAACGGCACGCTTGACACTCACCTAGCGCTTGAAAAAGAACTTGCCGAATTTTTAAGAAAAGAAGATGCGGTTACCTTTTCAACGGGCTTTCAAAGTAATTTAGGTATTATATCAGCGATAGCAGGTAGAACGGACTATATTTTATGCGACAAAGAAAACCACGCAAGTATTTACGACGCGTGCAGGCTTTCTTTTGCAAAAATGCTCCGCTACAACCACTCCGATATGGAAGATTTAGAACGTCAACTTAAAACTATTGATACCACTTCTTCGGGTATTTTAATCGTAACGGACGGCGTATTCTCTATGGGCGGTGATATTTGTAAACTTCCCGAGATAGTTGCCCTTGCTAAAAAATACGGCGCAAGGGTTATGGTTGACGACGCGCACGGCCTTGGCGTACTTGGCGCACACGGTAGGGGAACTGCCGAACACTTCGGTTTAGAAGACGAAGTTGATATTTATATGGGTACTTTCTCTAAATCGCTCGCAAGTTTAGGCGGATATATGGTTGCCAAAAAAGAGGTTTGTGAATACGTTCGTCACACTTCGCGCCCATTTATATTTAGTGCAAGTATAACCCCCGCAAGCGTTGCATCTGCAAGAAAAGCGCTTGAAATTCTTAAAAGAGAACCTGAAAGGGTATCTAGGCTTCGTGAAATAAGTAGTTATATGCGCAAAGGTCTTATCGC
Source organism: Christensenellaceae bacterium (assembly GCA_045657285.1). Lineage (GTDB taxonomy): Bacteria > Bacillota > Clostridia > Christensenellales > Borkfalkiaceae > UBA1259. The sequence goes on along the minus strand of JAZOST010000059.1, from coordinate 2,346 downwards.
CGAAGGTATTGATATTATTGATAGTAAAGATTCAACGCCTATTATACCTATTTATACATATTCAAACACTCGTACGTTCGTTGCTTGTCAAAAACTATTTGATAGGGGCGTGTACGTAAATCCGACCATTTCTCCTGCAGTTCCGGTTGGCCAAAGTTTAATTAGAACAAGTTATATGGCAACGCACACCGAAGAACAAATGGATAGGGCAAAAGTTTTAATTAAGCAAGTTTTAGAAGAAGTTAAAGATATTAACGATTAGTTTTGTCCACCCGAAAAATTCGGGTGGAATATTTTTATTGGTTATGAAAGTTAAATTTAATTACAAAAAAGAAAATAAGCAAAACCCATATATCGGGCTAGTAAATTTTCAGCATTTTAATAATGATACGCTATATTCTGATATAGTAGTTGAACCAGAAAATAACTATACGGAAACTGAACGGGTAGAGTGCTTTCCTATTCCATTTGGCGTAGAGCAAAACGGCGCTAGCGAAGGCTATTACCCGAAATGTTCGGTTGCTTATTTTAGGGTGCTTTGGAAAGAATTTGAGCCAAAAGAAAAAGAATATAATTTTGATTTTATCTATGATATTTTAGAAAAAGTTAAGGCAAACGGTCAAACGCTAATGTTTAGGCTAATGCCACATAGTACGCGTGAAACTGACGACGTTCCCGCTTGGTTAAAAGAAAAAATTGATTGTCCCAAAAGGCCACAAGGCAAAAGGGTTAAAGATAGCCCTTCCGACCCCAAATTTTTAGAATATTTTGGTAGGGCGGTAAAGGCGTTTGCTAAAGAGTTTGACACTCACCCCGCGCTTTCATTTATGGATATTTCTTATGCGGGCGCGTGGGGCGAAGGTTGCAGTAGTAACCTTTTTACCGAAGAGCAAAATAAAAAATTTATTGACGTTTATAAAAATTCGTTTAAGGAAACTCGTTTAATAAGCCAAGTTGCCGAAAGCAACCTAACCAAATACATAAACGAAAGTATTAGCGTCGGCGTTCGTGCGGACTGTATAGGACACCCTGAACTAACCTTTGAAATGGTGCCGTCGCAATTTGAAAGAACGGGCGAAGTTTGGAAAAAAGGGCACGTTTCGTTTGAGTCTTACTGGTGGCTAGGCGAGTGGCAAAGAAAAGGCTGGGATATTGATAAAATTTTAGAAACTATGCTTTTCTACCACGTAAGCACCTTTAATGCGAAATCACTGCCTATTCCGTGGGCGTGGAAAGATAAAATTGACCGCTTTATAGACAAAATGGGGTATCACTTCGTTATAAATGAAGTTGAATTTAACGATAACGCTATATCTGGTGAAGATTTTAACATAAAACTTGGTATTGAAAACGTAGGCGTTGCGCCTATTTATTATAATATTCCGCTTAATATTAAACTTAAAGGCGAAAAAGAAATAACTATTAAAACGGAAGTTGATATTACTAAATGGCTACCAGGCACGATTAGTGAAGAAATAAGCGTTAAAATACCAAATGACTTAAAAGGTAAATATCAAGTTCAAGTGGGAATAGAAGGCGAAGGGCAAAGCGTGGCCTTTGCTACGGACGCTAGCATTGACGGCGACTATTACGTTTTAGGCGAAATTGTAATCAAATAAAAAAAAGAACCGAATTTTCGGTTCTTTTCTTTTTGTAAAAATCAATCGTATTTTTTGCCGTAAAGCCTTTCGCGGAAAGTGGGTAGCGCGTTTTCGGCGTTTCCTAAAGGCTTAAGCGCGTTTCTATAATCGTGCTTTGCGCAAAACGCGTCTAGTAGTTCCCCTTCACTAGCAAAAGCGGATTTTTGAACTTTAGAAAGCGTATCTAAATATTGTTTTGCAAAACCGCCCGCAAAGGAAGAATATCTTAAAAGTTCAGCGTAGTGGTGCATGCATAAGCCTTTTGATGTGAATAAGACTTTATAAAAATCTTTTTCGTTTGCAAACATACGCGCAATGGTTTTATAGTATTTAACCATACTTTCTTCTAGATAATCGCAAATAACGCAAGTGCTAGTGGCGTTTTCAATTTTATCGGCTAATTTTTTGGCGTTTTTAGCGTTCCCTGCAGGTTCAATAAATTTTTCTAGCGTTTTATCACTAAAGGTTTTAACTTGAAGGGCAACGGAAAGTTTGTTTTGCCTAGAAAAAAGCATATCAAAGTGATTAACGCAAAAACCTTTTTTACCTACTAAAATGCGGGTATTGTCTTCCATAACCGCGTCGTTAAGGAATTCGTTTAGTAATTGCTGTTCAACAATTTTTTTGATTTCACATAAAGGGCAGTTACACTTTTCGCCGAATTTTTCGTAAATGATGCCCGTATCAATATGGTATTTCATATTTT
>JAZOST010000058.1:0-8561 GCA_045657285.1 Christensenellaceae bacterium | reverse complement strand
AAAAAGGCTTTGCATTTGCAAAGCCTTTTAGTTTTATATTGATTTATTCTTCGTTTACGTTTTCCGTTTCTATTTTTTCTTTAGGGAGAAAAAGCGGAATTTTTTTAATTAAATAAAACACGATAAGAGCAACGCCTATACCTATAAATATAAACGATTGCCATTGTGAGGGAGCAAGCCCAAGCACAACTGCACCCCTATCGTCAGTTCTTAAAAATTCTATAAAGAATCTCCATATACCATATGCTATTAAATATATAGACATAGTAATATTGCATCTCTTTTTCATAAACAAATACGAAAGCACGCCGAATAATGCAAATAAAAATAACGCTTCGTAAAGTTGGACGGGAATTCTTTCCGCGCCGTGATTATATATTGTAAAACCACTGTTTGACACCTTACCATAGCAACAACCCGCCATTAAACAACCGATACGACCAAAAGCGTGCGCAATTGTTATGCAAATAGGTGCAACACAAAGGGTTTTATTGAATTCTTTAACGTGAAGCCCTTTTTTTTCGTTTTTAAAGAAAACTTTTCCCAAACTAAAATATACAATTAGGAATACTGCAGCGCCACCTATAAAACCACCCATTGCGGTAAAACCAGCCGAATAGAAGTCAAATATGCCGTCTTCTATCCAGTTATAGAACGCTTGGAAAAGTTTTGCAGCAAGAAAACCTAAAGCAATAGCCGCAATCACCACGTAGAACGTAAAATCTTGCACCTTTTCGGGCATTCCCTTACGCTTTGTATAAATAAAAAATACCGCCAAACAAGCAAGAATACCTATACCGATAAACACACCGTACCAGTAAACGCCTATTCCGTATTTTTCATATAGTCCTGGAAATATAGGGTTAGGATACATAAATATCTCCTTTATTTTACATTACCTTAAGATTATACCCAACTTACACAAAAAAGTCAATAAATAAACAATTTCTACAAATTTTATTTGCAAATGCTTTATAATTTGTGTATAATAAACTATGCTAGTTAATTTGAAATCAGGCTCCTGATTTCATTACAAACAATAACTTAATATCTATATATACGGAAGCGTATCGAAGTGGTCATAACGGGCCTGACTCGAAATCAGGTAGCCTGCAAGGGCTCGTGGGTTCGAATCCCACCGCTTCCGCCAAAACAAAAAAACGCCCTTTGTGGGTGTTTTTTTGTTTTGTGGGGTGGTGATTTGATTTGAACCCATTTGGGTTCGGCTTCGCCATCGGAACGAAGTGTAGATGTATCCCACCGCTTCCGCCAACGAAAAACACCGCCTATTCAGGCAGTGTTTTTTTGTTGCCATCGTAAGTGGTGGATTGATTTGGAGCCAAGGTTCCGCGCTTGCGCCATCGTAGCGTTAGCGGAGATGTGTCCCACCACTTTGTATAAATAAAATTTCACATAAACACTTGATTTCTTTTTTTGATAATGTTATAATCTTTTCGCTACACAAACTTAATAAATAGTTTTGGGGATATTTTTCATTTTAAAGTATATTTTCCTTAACATACCAAATAATGAATTTGATAAAAATTGCAAATTCCTTTCTATTTGGTATGTAGTATTCCTATATTCTATTTAGGTTTGTGTAGCAACAATCGGAGTTTGCGTTTTTTGTGCATCAACTTCGGTTGGTGCATTTTTTTATTTTAAGGATATTTTTATGAAAAAATTTTTAATGTTGCTTTTATTAACAAATGTCTTATTTATAAGTCTTACCTTCTTTTCGGGTTGCGATGCAACACAGAACACATCAAATAAGAACAATTCAAATAATGACTATATCAATATTTCAAATAATATAAAACTTAATGATTATATAAATTGCACCAACACAACAATAAAGGCATCAAGTTCCACCTATATAATAACACCTGCTGGTTTTGATTTTAACACCTTAAATCTCGGTGGTTATAAAATGTCAATAAAAGTAACTTACGATGTTTACTACTCTAAGGATTGGAACGTATTGTGGGATATAGGTTATTTAGGCGCCCCAAAGTATGAAGTTTTCATTTTAGATAATGATTTAATAGGAAAATCAAATGAAAATATTGTCGCGCCAGAACAATCTACTACAAGAACCATTACATACACCACAGACGTCATTAATCTAATCAATAGCAAACTAACCCTTACATTCTCATCTGATAATATCCAAAATAAAATACATTTTAGGAATATTTCGGTAACGTATAAATGCTACAAATAAACAAAAAAGGTGTTTTCGTTTGAAAACACCTTTTAATTTTATAGTTTTAATTGAACTATCTTTGAACTCTACCAGAAGCGTCGCCACCAGCAAGAGTTTCAACTTCTTTAACAGAAACCATATTGTAGTCACCTTCAATGCTGTGTTTTAAGCAACTTGCAGCGATTGCGAATTCAATAGATTTTTGTGGGTCAAAACCACTAACAAGAGAATAAATTAGACCGCCACCGAAAGAGTCACCACCGCCAACACGGTCAACGATGTGCATAGCGTATTTCTTTGAGAAATATGCGTTTCCGCCAGTGTATAACATACCAGACCAGTTATTGTCGTTTGCAGATAAACTTTCACGAAGGGTAATTGCTACGCCCTTAAAGTTGAATTTATCAGTAAGTTGTTTAGCAACTGAAATGTAACCTTCCCTATTGAGTTTTCCGGTGGTAATGTCAGTGTTTTCTGCTTCAATACCGAATACGTCTTTAGCGTCTTCTTCATTAGCAATACAATAGTCTATGTAATAGCAAAGTTCGGTCATAACCTTACCTGCTTTTTCTTTTGACCATAATTTTTTACGGAAGTTAAGGTCGCATGAAATAGTAATATTTCTTTTCTTTGCTTCCTTACAAGCGGTTAAGCAAATTTTAGCCATATTATCTGAAAGAGCGGGTGTAATTCCGGTAAAGTGGAACCATTCTACGCCTTTGAAGATTTTAGCCCAGTTAAAATCGCTTGCTTTAGCCATTGCTATAGAAGAATATGCTCTATCATAAATAACTTTACTTGGTCTTTGACTTGCGCCCTTTTCGCAGTAATAAATACCAACCCTTTCGCCACCTCTAACAATTTTAGAAGTATCAACACCGAATTTACGGATTGAATTAACTGCCGCTTGACCTATTTCATGTTCAGGAAGTTTAGTAACGAAAGATGCATCAACGCCGTAATTAGCAAGTGATACAGCAACGTTTGCTTCCGCGCCACCAAAAGTGGCTTCTAATTTATCGCTCTGAACGAATCTTAAATAGTTTTCGGGAGCGAGCCTTAACATAAGTTCACCAAAAGTAACAACTTTCATATTTTTCTCCTATATATTACATTTTTTCAATAATTTCTTGAATTTGTTTGCCGTTTTCAACGATATCACCTTTCATCATAAAACTACCACCGATAGCATAAACCTTGTCAAAAGCAAGGAATTCAGAAAGGTTAGATAAATCTACCCCACCAGTAGGAATAAATTTGATTTGTGGGAATGGCGCCGAAAGCGCTTTAAGTGCTTTAAGACCACCATAAACGTTTGCAGGGAAGAATTTAACAACGTCAATACCAAGTTCTAATGCTTGCATAATTTCGGTAGGCGTAACGCAACCGGGATAATACGGAATATTTTTCTTCTTAGCAAATTTTGCTACGTCAACTGAAAGACCTGGCGAAACAATAAATTTAGCACCTGCTTCAACAGCCTTCTTTGCTTGTGCTAAATTAATTACGGTACCTGCGCCGACATTCATATCGGGAAATTCTTTAACACCTAAAGAAATTGCTTCCGCAGCGCATGCAGTTCTAAAGGTAATTTCAGCACAATTAATGCCACCATATTTAAGCGCTTTAAGCGTAGGAATGGTTTCATTTACATCTTTGATTACAACTACTGGTATAACCTTGTCCATAAAAGTCCTCTCTTAAAATTTTTGTTATATTTTCTTATATTTTACCGCCATTATGTCAAACATAATAACAATTAAAATCGCTTTATTTTACAATACGATTGCACCCTTATCACGAACTGATAAAACAATTATATCTTTATCGTCGTAATAGCACTTAACGTCACTAATAAAATCATCTAAAACGACATTTTTAACAATGCAAAGAATACAACCTGCAAAACCGCCACCATGTATCCTTACCGCCCCGCCCCTAGTAATTTTAGAGCATAAAGCAATCGCTTTAACTATTGGTTGAGTATCACTTTTAGGAACGAAACAATTTTGAAGTTTGTAAAGTGAACTTTGGCCCGAAGCGTTAAGCGCACCTGCAAACGAATCAAAATCACCATTTTCTAAAGCCTTTGACGCTAACTCTACGCGTTCGTTTTCTTCATAAAAATGCACTGCACGACATATTGCCCTATCACTAACTTTGGTAGAGATGTTTTTTACATTTTTATAAAAATCTCTTTCACAAACATTAATTAAACGTTCCTTATAAAAACATTTAGCAACGGCTTTCATTTCAGCAGGAATTGAAGCGTATTCATCAATTAAATCGTCGTGCGTACCGCCCGTATTTATAAGAACTAATGAAAAATCATTTATTTTATTGTCAATAGGCGTTACTTTAATTTCAGTTTCAGAAGAAAAATCTATCTTATTAAGACCACCATATGCTATTGCAGACTGGTCTAAAAGCCCACAAGGTTTACCAAAAAATTCTCTTTCAGCAAATTGGGCTATAAAAGACTTTTCTTGACAAGAAATAACACCGTCGTTATACAAGAAGTTTAATATCTCAGCAATTAAAACTTCAAAGGACGCTGAACTTGATATACCCGCACCACCAAGAACGTTACTAGTAATATAGGCGTTAAATCCACCAATTTTGTACCCCCTTTGTTTAGTAGCGTAAAGCACGCCTTTTACTAGAGATTCAGAATTTGGAATTTTAGTGTTAACAAGGTCGCAAACGTCAATAATAATATCCGGATAACCTTCGCTAACAATATGAATTTTATCATCATCAGTTGGCAAAAACATTGCAAGAGTATCAAGAGAAATTGCCGTACATAAAACCTTACCACCATTATGGTCAGTATGATTACCCACAACTTCAACCCTACCGCTAGACGACGCCATATACGCGCTAGTAGCGTTAAACTTTTCCTTAAAAAATGCAAAAGCATTTTCGTATCTTTCTTTTTGAAAATCATAATTTTTACCATATAGATATGGAAAAAATTCAAATGCTTCGCTAGCAGAAAGGAATGGCTTTTTCAAGTTAAATACTCCCTTAATTTTTACTCATATTAAAGTATAACATCTTTTTAGAATTTGTCAATGTAAAAACAAAAAAACACAAGCAATTTACTATTTTTTTTAATTTAGAAACAACCAAGCATTAAATACTTGACTGAAAAGGTTTTTTTAATATATAATGTTTTAGAATATTATATATAATTCCGTTTTTGGAGGCTTTAACAAATGGATTTCAAGAAAATTGAAAGAAAATGGCAAGATATTTGGGAAAAAGATAAACTCAGTAATTTCAATTACAAAAACGCTGACAAAAAATATTATGCGCTTGAAATGTTTTCTTACCCTTCTGCAGCAAAACTACACCTTGGTCACTGGTACAACTATGGTCCAACCGATAGTTTTGTTAGATACAAGAAAATGAAGGGCTATGAAGTTTTTCAACCTATGGGTTTTGACGCGTTTGGTCTTCCCGCTGAAAACTATGCAATCAAAACAGGTATCCACCCCAAGGATTCAACTGAAAAGAATATTGAAAATATGGAACAAACTTTGCGTGAAATGGGCGCGATGTTTGATTGGAGTGCCGAAATTAAAACTTGCAATGAAGACTATTATAAATGGACACAATGGTTATTCCTTAAATTATACGAAAATGGCTTAGCATACAGAAAAGAAGCACCTGTTAACTGGTGTCCTAGTTGCAAAACCGTTCTCGCAAACGAACAAGTTGTAAACGGCACTTGCGAAAGATGCCATAACGTTGTAGTTAAAAAGGATTTAACACAATGGTTCTTTAAAATTACCGATTACGCTGAAGAACTTTTGAATGGTCTTGCTGACCTTGACTGGCCTGAAAAGACTAAACTTATGCAAAAAAACTGGATAGGCAAATCTACCGGTGGCGAAGTTGAATTTACCGCAGTTAGCGGTGATAAATTTAAGGTGTTCACCACTAGGGCGGATACACTTTTCGGTGTTTCATACGTAGTTCTTGCACCCGAACACCCGCTTGTTAATAAACTTTGCAGTAAAGCTCAAAGAAAAGCCGTTGAAGAATACGTTTACGAAACCTCTAAAGCAAATGAAATTGATAGACTTTCTACAACTCGTGAAAAGACTGGCGTATATTTAGGTCACGACGCTATCAACCCAATCAATGGCAAAAAAGTGCCTATTTACGTTGCCGATTACGTTTTATATTCATACGGCACTGGTGCCGTAATGGGCGTTCCTTCTCACGACGATAGAGACTTTGATTTTGCAAAAAAATATAATCTTCCTATCAACCGCGTAGTTAAAGGTGTTAATTGCGACGACACTCTTCCCTTCTGTGAAGACGGAATTCTTGTTAACAGCCCTGAATTTGACGGCCTTACTAGTGAAGAAGCAAGAAAAGCAATTATAAATAAACTTGTACAACTTGGCGCAGGCGAACATAAAACTAACTATAGACTTCGCGACTGGTTAGTTTCACGTCAACGTTACTGGGGTGCACCTATTCCCGTAATTCACTGCGACAAATGCGGTACCGTACCCGTTCCTTATGAAGATTTGCCAGTTAAACTCCCCTACAACGTTGAGTTTAAGCCAGACGGAAAATCTCCCCTTGCAAAATGTGAAGAATTTATGAATACAACTTGTCCTGTGTGTGGTGGCCCCGCTCATCGTGACCCAGACACGCTTGACACGTTCGTTTGCTCTAGTTGGTATTATTTAAGATACCCCGATGCAAATAACTCTAAAGAGCCGTTCAACCCCGAAATTATCAACAAAATGTTGCCTGTTGATAAATACGTTGGTGGCGCCGAACACGCTTGTATGCACTTATTATATTCGCGTTTTATCACAAAAGCACTTCGCGATATGGGTTATTTAAATTTTGGCGAACCATTTAAATCGCTCGTTCACCAAGGCATCATTTTAGGACCTGACGGAATGAGAATGAGCAAATCTAGAGGCAATATTATTGCACCTGACCCCTACGTTCAAGAATTCGGCTCTGACGTTTTAAGATTATACCTTATGTTTGGTTTCTCTTACGTTGAAGGCGGTCCTTGGAGCGATAGTGGCATTAAAGCAATCATTAAGTTCTTAGATAGAATTGAAAGACTTGCAGAAAAAGTTAAAAACTTAACCCCTGCTAAAAACGAAGTGATTGGCAAGGATGAAAAAGAACTTTTATATGCTACAAACTACGCAATTAAGTCAGTAGATAGAGATATGGAAGCCTTCTCATTCAACACTGCAGTTGCACGTTTAATGGAACTTCTTAACGCCTTATATAAATACGACGGCATTGAAAATATCAATAAAACCGTATTTAAGAAATGTTTTACCGATTTAATTCTTCTTCTTGCGCCTTCTGCACCACACTTTGCAGAAGAAATTTGGGAATCATTAGGAAATAAAAAATCAATTTTCACTCAAGATTTCCCCATTTGTGATGAAAAAGCGCTAGTTCTTGACGAAGTTGAAGTTGCGGTTCAAATCAATAGCAAAATGCGTGCTAAAATTATGATTCCCGCTGATGCCGACCAAGATAAGATTAAGGAAATTTTATTCGCCGACGAAAAACTTTCACAAGAACTTGACGGAAAAGATATTAAAAAACTTATTATAATTCCTAAACGTTTAATCAATATTATAATTTAAGGTGAAAAATGCAAAAAAACAAAAACGTAGATATTTTATCGGGAAAAATTGAAAGGTTTTCGCCCGATAAAAACTATGGGCTTTCAAATGAACAAGTAATTTTAAGACAAGAACAAAAACTTATTAACCTAACTGCAAAAAAATATTCTAAATCATACTTAAATATTTTTGTAAACAACGTTTGCACTTTCTTTAACTTGCTTGGTTTAATAGTTTTTGTTGCGCTATTGGCTATAAACGCTCCACTAGCGAATTTTGTATTTGCCGGCGTATATCTTGCAAACCTTTCAATAGGCATTATTCAAGAGTTAAGAGCAAAAAAATGTATTGATAAACTATCAATAGTTGCCACAAAGAATATCAAGTGCATTAGAAACGGCGCGGAAGTTGAGATTTTAGGCACAGAAATCGTTTTAGATGACGTTTTAGTTTTATCAATGGGAAACCAAATCCCCACAGACTGCGTTGTTTTAGAAGGCAACGTTGAAGTAAACGAATCTCTTCTTACCGGCGAATCAGTTCCCGTAAAAAAGAAAGTTGGTGACAATTTACTTTCAGGTAGTTTTATTGTTTCAGGAACGTGTAAGGTTCAAGCAATAAAAGTAGGCAAGGAAAATTACGTTGAACAACTTTCAGCAAAGGCTAAAAGTTATAAAAAACCCAAGTCCGAACTTATGGACTCGCTTAAACTTTTAATAAAAACGATAGGT
>JAZOST010000057.1:0-15766 GCA_045657285.1 Christensenellaceae bacterium | reverse complement strand
ACTTTTAGCCACAAGGCTAAAAATATAACTTAAATCTTTAATTTTTGTGTATAAGAAAAGCCCACAATATTTCGCTTTTTACGAAGTATGGTGGGCTACACTTTTATTTTGAATTAATATCCCTATGGCTATTGCAGTTTTCTTGGCGGTTATTTTTTTGCTAAAAATTAAAAATTAAAAAAGCACCGAGTTTTCGGTGCTTTTATAATTTAACCTTCATTTGAGATAAAACTCTTCTAACAGAAATTCTATAAATAGACTATCTTTAATCTTCTACTCCCAAAAGGTAATCAGTTGAAACGTTCAAATACTTTGCAATATCAACTATTGATTTCATAGGTGGCTCGTTATTGCCGTTTAACCACTCTGAAAGCGTTGATTTTTGAACACATAGATGCTTTGCAAGGTCTACTTGCCTTTTGTTTTGCATCTTTAGTTCTTGCTTAACTCTTTCACCAAAAACTTTCATTTGACACCTCTATAATTCATATTATATGAACAATATTTAATAAATACTTGACAGTTCATAAAAAATGAATTATATTTTTAGGGAGGTAAAATATGCAGGAATTCAATTTAGAATTAATTAAAAAAGGCGCGGAAGATAAAGAAACCGAACTAATTACTCAAAGAAATAGCGAAATTATAAGTTTTATTAAACAATTTTTTCCCTATGACAACAATAATATACTTGAAGAAATGCTTGAAAACTACAAACAACTTATAAACAAATATTCAAAATATGCATATCTTTTAGGCTTTACAAGAGCAATTTACGAAGACAAATAAAACTTTTACAGCGCAACAGGAAAACCCTAGCGGTTTTTTTTGTGAAAATGAAAAATGAAAAAGCACCGAATTTTCGGTGCTTTTTAGTTAATTTTTTATTAGTTTAATTTTGCTTTTAATGATGCAAGTTCATCTTTAAGTTCAGCGGGAACTCTAGTAAGTTCGCCGTAGAAACTTTCAATGCCTTCGGCTTCTTTAATCCAGTTTTCTTTGTCAACAACTAAAAGTTCTTTAATCGTGTCAACCGTTACGTCTTCTAAACCGTTAATGTTGATGTCTTCTGCTTTAGGAACAAAACCGATAGCAGTTTCGTTAGCGTCAACCTTGTCTTCGCAACGAGCAAGAATCCATTCAAGAACGCGTAGGTTGTCGCCAAATCCCGGCCACATGAAGTTGCCGTTATCATCAGTTCTAAACCAGTTAACGTTGAAGATTTTGGGCTTGTTTGGGGTCTTTTTACCCATTTCAATCCAGTGGCTAAAATAATCGCCCATATTGTAACCAACGAAAGGTCTCATTGCCATCGGGTCACGTCTTACAACACCTACTGCACCAGTTGCTGCTGCGGTAGTTTCACTTGCCATTATTGAACCAACGAATACGCCGTTATTCCAGTCCTTACTTTGATATACTAGCGGAGCGGTTTTAGCACGTCTGCCACCAAAGATAATTGCTGATAGTGGAACGCCGTTAGGTGCTTCAAATTGGTCAGATAAGCACGGGCAGTTTACGGTAGGAGCGGTAAATCTACTGTTGGGGTGAGCGCCTTTAATTGCTTTACCTTCAGCATCTTTCATATCGCCGTTCCAAGGATTGCCCTTCCAGTCAATAGCGTTTTTCGGGGGATTTTTATCTAAACCTTCCCACCAAACAGTGTTGTCGTCTAAGTTGTGAACAACGTTGGTGAAAATGGTGTTCTTCATAGTAGAAAGTAGTGCGTTGGGGTTAGATTTCATATTTGTTCCTGGAGCAACGCCGAAGAATCCGTTTTCGGGGTTTACTGCCCAAAGTCTTCCGTCTTCGCCTACTCTAATCCAAGCGATATCGTCGCCTACGCACCAACATTTATAGCCTTTTTCTTGATATTCCTTGGGGGGAATTAGCATTGCAAGGTTGGTCTTACCACAAGCAGACGGGAAAGCAGCCGCAACGTATTTGGGTTCTTCGTCGCCTTTTTGGATACCTAAAATAAGCATATGTTCTGCCATCCAACCTTCGTTTTTACCAAGGTATGATGCAATACGAAGTGCAAAACATTTTTTGCCAAGTAGTACGTTTCCGCCGTAGTTAGAGTTGATTGACATAATTGCGTTTTCTTCAGGGAAGTGGCAAATATATCTCTTTTCTTCGTCAAGGTCTGCGTAAGAGTGAACACCCTTAATAAAGTCGCCATCACCAAGTGCTTCTAAAACTTTATCGCCAACCCTAGTCATAATAGCCATATTGAGAACTACGTAAACAGAGTCGGTAAGTTCAATACCGATTTTTGAGAACTTGCTACCAACTGCACCCATTGAATAGGGAATTACGTACATAGTTCTGCCGGTCATAACGCCTTTGAATAAACCGCTTAACATATCCATTGCTTCGCTAGTTTCCATCCAGTAGTTGATAGGTGCAGAGTCTTCTTTATTTTTAGAACAAATAAAGGTTCTTGCTTCTACCCTTGCTACGTCGTTTAAGGTAGTGCGGTGAAGATAACATCCGGGAAGTTTTTCTTCGTTTAATTTAATTAAAATCTTTTCGTCAACTGCTTTTTGACGAAGAGCATTAAGTTGTTCTTCGCTTCCGTCAACCCAAACGATATTTTCGGGATTGCAAAGCGTTTTGTATTGTTCAATAAAGTCTAAAAGTTTTTTGTTGGTAACGTTAATTGCCATTTTGCTTTCTCCTTATTTTAGTGTATATGTTTATTATTTTTTTATATTTTTTAGGAACGAAAAACACTTTTTTGCTATACTTTTTAGCGCTTTTTGCAAAAATTTCTTGTTTTCCGACATTATACATTATATCATTTTATCCGTCAAAAGTAAACAAAGTTTTATCGCCTTTTAGAAAATTTTTCGCTTATTTTTGTTTTTAGAACAAAATTTTCACTTTTACGACTAAACTTCTTCTTTTTTTCGGTTTTTTATCATATATATTAAACAAAAAAAGATTAGGTTTATAATGAATTTACATAAAAAAATTTTGGTCTTAAAACAGGTTGAAAACGGCTACTCTATAAACGGAAAAACAAGTTCGGGGATTTTTCGTTTTGAAAGTGATAGCGGAGCGGGTACGATATTTTTATCTGTCGTAAATTTGTCGTCGCAAAGCGACGGATATTATTTGGGCGTTTTAGGTGACGGCGAATTGAAAACTTTTAGTCTTGGTTCGCGCCCGTCGTCTTTTTCGCAAAACTTGTATGATTTTTCCTTTCTTTCGCCTAGCATTAGCGTAGGTATTTATTGCGCTAGAGACTTTTTGCCAACACTAGTTTTATTTGGCAGTGAAAATAATTTGGATTCCGCCCAAAAAACGTTTAGACGTGCTATTGCCGACAAGTGCTACCAAGAAAAAAAGCGTTTTGATAAAGAAAGCGAAAAAACGACTATTTTCATCCCCGAATACGAGCCTAAAAACTGCAACCCTTCCGCCTACGACGACGAAGCGGTTGCAACCGAAAACTACTATGATATTGGCGAAGAAATAAACGAAAAAATTACAAAGATTGGGACAATAGAAGATGAAATTTTACGCTTTGAAAATATCGCTTGCGATTGCGAACGCGAAAAAGAAACGGAAAAAGAAAAACCTTTCTCTACTTGCTTTCAAAATGAAGAAATTGCAAACCCTAGCGAAGTCAACAACAAACCTTACTACCAAACCGCAAAGCCCGAACTAGATAAACTTTTTTTAACCTTTCCGCCCTTTGACGCACTTTCGGGAATTTTCCCAGATAGCCGTTTTGTAAAAATAAATTATTCTGAAAAAGATTATTACGTGGTGGGTGTTATAAACGAACTAGGTGCGCCTAAATACATTTGCTACGGCGTTCCCGCCGTCTATTCCCCCTCTCCACCTAAAGAACTTGAAGGGTACTGCTCTTTTATACCTCTTTCTATTTTTTCGCTTGACGGGGACGGGTTTTGGATGATGTTTCAAGACGCTATTACGGGCGAGTCTATAAAGAAAAATACTAACTAAACTTAAAAGCACCGAAAAATCGGTGCTTTTTTCTACATTAGAAGCGTGCCTTCAGTTCCTCTTACAACCTTAAACATTTCTACTTGTTTTCCGCTTATTGCATCAATATACACGTAGTAAGTGTCGCCATCCATTTCGCCACAAAATTCATAGCATAACTTTTCAGTTTTTTCGCCGATAGGAACAAGCGCTTTTCTAACGCTTAATATTTCAATGCTATTGAAAACGTTTTCTCTTGCGGTTTTTTCGCTAATCTTTGCGCTTTCAATACTTCTTTCGGTATGACTTTGATAATAACTACTTGCTTCCATACCTATTACTTTGCCCGTTTCTCCACACACCCTAACTTTTACAAGGTCGGGATAAACGACTACGCCGTCCTTAATATGTGCAAGGTTTATCGTGTAAACGTTGCCAGCAAGGTTTGCCCAAACGGAATTCATACTTTCGTAGCCTAATTCGCTTAAATATTTTTCGGCAATTTCTACTGCGGTGTCTTGCTCAATCTTTACGCTTTCGCAAGTGCCAGCATAGGCAAACATTATAAGATGACCGCCTTGTTTTGAAATTTGAGCAAAAATTATATCTCCATCAATTTCGCCCTGTACGTTATAACAAGGAATTACCCCGTCAAGCATACCTACGTTTTCTGCATTTTCTATGCCGTAACCACTAAATAATGAATTGAATTTTTCTACCGCCTTACTTGCTGAAATTTCTTCGCCAGATATACCTTTTGCGGTAATTTTATCTAGTCCGTCGCTAAAAGGTCCGTCATAAATGAGTTCGGGATATTCTACGGATAAATTTTGAAGTTCACCAAGCGACGATAATACTATATCGTCAGCACCCGCTTCCGCTAATTCCATAAACGAATAGTCTTCGCTCATATTATCCATTACGTCTTTAAGGGTGTTTTTAAGCGTTAAGTTAGATGAATATAATCTTTTAAGAGTTTGATATTCTTCGCTAGTTATACCTTCGCCGTCAATGAGTTTTTTGTTAAGATATTTAGCATAATCGCCTATTTGGTTTATGAGTTTTGCCGTATAGAACTTACTTTCATCTTGCAAGGGTAGTTCTTGAATATCGTTTTCGGCAAGTTCGCTATTTATTGCTAAATCCACTAAATATTTTTGAAGCGCGCCTGTGTCTTTTGTTGCTAGCACTTTTGAAAGGTTAAGGTCCATATTGTCTACTTGCATAACCGTATCGTAGAACGCCCTTTGATAACTTGTTTCTAAAAGTGTATCAGTAGCCCTTGGCATAAGGAAAGTAAACGCTAAAACGGACGCTAACACCAAAGAAACTACGCCAAGCGATATAACCGCCGCCAGCCAACCGCCGAAACCCTTTCTATCTTTTCTTCTTTCCGCGCGATGATTTCTCTTTTGCTCCTTTCTTTCTTTTTTAGCAAGAACTTTTTGCCTTCTTTTTTCGCTTTTTTGTTCATGGCGGTGTTTTTTTTGTTCGCGCCTTGCCCTTTTTTCGTTTAGAATGCGTTTTGCTCTTTGAGTTTTTGTTTCTCTTTTTAACGCGTCCTTCCTTTTCTTTCGCTCATCTTTCATTTCTTGTTTTTTAAGTTTTCTTTGTTCTTTTTTTCTGTTCCTTTCTCTTAAAGCGGTGGCTTTAGCCTTTTCCTTTTCGGCTTTTAGATGCGCTCTTTTGTTTTTAAGTTCGGCTCTTTTTTGCTCTTTTAGCGCTTTTCTTTCAGCCTTTTTTTCTGCAAGAAGTTTTTTTCTTTCTTCTCTTTTTTGAGCCTTTAAGACTTTATTTTGTTTTTTAAGCCTTTCTTTGGCGTTTTTAGTCGCTTTTTTAGGCGATTTTTTTGCGGTTTTCTTTGTGGCGTTTTCTACTTTTTCCACTGCGTTATTCTTTTTCTTTTCCATATTCGTTCTCCTTATTTCGCAAATACGTGATTGCCTATCGTTACGGTAGTTTTTCTAGAAAAAATCCACGAACTTGTTGCAGTTCTTGGGTTGTAATAGTAAATTGCACCGTAAGACGGGTCCCAACCGTTCATAGCGTCAATAGCCGCTTTTCTTGCCGTGGCGTTTGGCGTTAAGTTAATTTGTCCGTCGTCAACCGCGGTAAAAGCGTACCTTTGATAAATTACCCCAGACATTGTGTTTGGAAAAGACGAACTCTTAATTCTGTTTATAACGACCGCGCCAACCGCTACTTGTCCAACGTAACTTTCCCCCCTTGCCTCGCCGTAAATTAGCCTTGCAAGAAGTTGAATATCCGCTTCGCTATAACTTGAACTACCGCTTTGCGAAGAACCTGAACTTATGCCCATTGCCGATAAAGTTTTAGGGCCTGCTATGCCGTCAACCACTAAATTGTTCTTTCTTTGAAAGTATTTAACGGCGCTAACCGTTTTACTTCCGTAAATTCCGTCAACCGCACCCGTATAGTAGCCCCAGTTTTTTAATTTTTGTTGCATTTTTTTAACCGTTTCGCCCCTACTACCTTGCTTTAGAGTAAGCGCGTAAGCAGATTGTCCGCTAAAAGTAGGCGCTGTGTTTCCTATACAAAGCACACCCGCCGAAAACATTAAAACGAACGCTAAAATCGTAAAAAGTTTTTTCATTTTTCCCCCTTATGTTTACTTAAAAAATCCGTTATCACTTCCATTATCTTACTTCTATAAACGAAGTTATTATTTCCACCCGTAAAACAAAGGGGCGGATAAACCACGCACCACCAGTTGTCGCCTTTCGCCTCGCCAAGATTTAGTATAAGCGCGTCGTAGTAGCCTTCTTCTAGTGTCAACTGATTATATACTCTCGTCGGGAATTTCTCTGTTTTGACTTCTGCACTCGCCCCGTAGGTAAACCCGTTTTTATCAAGCACGTTATTTGCAACCTTTTCTATTTCTTGCTTTAGCCCTAAAATAGTATTTTCGGCTTTTTGCTTTGTATCGCACGTGGCAAGATATGGCGTTAAAAGTTCTACTACAGCATCTTTAACTTCGTACTTTACGTTTTGGTCGCTATCTAAATTTGAATTTGCCCTTACGTGTATTCTTAAATATTCGGTGTGATAACCTTTGTCGGTGGTTAGACCTATAGCCGACAAAACTAATATGAGAATAATTAAAAAACTTATGCAACATTTTTTCATTTTTGATTTTCCCCTTTTTTGTTTCATTACGTTTATTGCCACTTGTTACCGAATTTATACCTTAATTTTTTATTTAATAAAATTGTAAATTTTAAGCAAATTTCTTTATTTTTTTCGTTATTTTTTTTGTTTGCCGAAAAATTTTCGGTTTTCAAAAAATTGTGCGAAAAATTTTTTATAAAAGTATTTACACGTAGTGTAAAAAGTGTTATATTTTCTTCGTGAGGTGCTCTATGGACAATACTGACCGCAAAATTCTATCATTACTATCGGAAAACGCGCGTACTAACGCTTCCGATATTGCCGAAAAAGTATCACTTTCAACTTCGGCGTGCATAGAAAGAATTAGAAAACTTGAACAAGCAAAAATAATAACGGGCTACACCGTTACCGTAGACAACACCAAACTGGGCAAAGACGTTTTGGCTCTAATGAGTGTAGGAATAGAGCACCCAAAATATAACGAAGGGTTCGTTTCTGCCGTTAAAAAAACGCCAAGCATAACGGAGTGTTATTATTTGGCGGGTGAGTTTGATTATTTTATCAAAATTGTTACTGATAACATTATTAAACTTCAAGAAGCGCAAAATTACATTAAAAGTATTCCTGGCGTTTCTAAAACAAAAACCGACGTGGTTTTAAGCGTTACTAAAAATAAACTTAACGCTTTGCCAAGCGGAAATTAAAATTTTATTCAGGTATTATTCGGCTAAACAAAAAATTCAACATAGCCGTTTAGGAGGATTTTATGATTATAGGTATTCCAAAAGAAATTATGCACGGCGAATCACGTGTTTCTGCGATTCCCGAAACCGTTAAAAAGATGGTAGCCGACGGCCTTACCGTTCTTTTTGAAAATGGCGCTGGCGAAGGCGCGTTCTATTCTGACGCTCTTTATGCTGAAGCAGGCGCAACCCTAGTTGCTGACCCTGAAGAAATTTTTGCTAAAGCAGACGTTATCTTAAAAGTTAAAGAACCGCAATTCAACACCGCTAAAAACAAACACGAAATTGATATGATGCACGAAGGTCAATATTTAATTACCTTTATTCACCCCGCTGCACCTGTAAACCACGAAATGGTTAAGAATATGGCTAAAAAAGGCATTATCGGTCTTACCCTTGACGGCGTTCCACGTATCAGTAGAGCACAATCAATGGACGCTCTTTCTTCAATGAGTACTTGCGCAGGCTACAAAGGTATGCTTATGGGCGCTAGCGATATCGCTAAATTCTTACCCCTTATCGGTACTGCAGTTGGCGTAATCAAGCCCGCTAACGTATTCGTTATCGGTACTGGCGTTGCTGGTTTAAGAGCAGTTGCTACCGCTAAATCTATCGGTGCTGTTGTTTACTCTGCAGATATTCGTCCCGAAGCAAACGAACAAGCCGCTTCACTTGGCGCTAAAATCGTTGATACCGGCGTTCCAAAAGAACTTGCTGTTGCTCCCGACGGAAAACACGCTATGAAACTCTCTGACGAATGGCTTGAAAAAGAACGTCAAAACCTTGCTGAAGCAGTTAAAAATGCAGATATTATTTTCTGCTCTGCTCTATTACAAGGTCAACTTGCTCCTATCCTTTTAACCGAAGAAATGGTTAAATCAATGAAACCCGGTTCTGCAATCGTTGACATTTCTATTGACCAAGGTGGTAACTGCGCTATTACTTCGCCCGGCATTAAGGACGTTAAACACGGCGTTACTATTGAAGGTATTAAGAATATTCCTGGTCAACTTCCTACCAGCAGTACTTGGATGTTTGCAAACAATATCTATAATCTTTTAAAATATCTTAACAAAGATGGCAAAATCGCGCTTGATACTAGCGACGAAATCGTTAACGGCATTTTAGTTACCATTAACGGCGAAATCGTTCACAAAGGTGCTAAGAGCGCTATGGGTTTATAATCCATAATCTTTTATAACGAAATATTTATCTTTTCTCCCGCACATTGCGGGAGAAAATTTATAAAAAGGAGATTTTAAGTATGTTTGGTTTAGAACAAATTTACTTTCAACTAATCCTAGTAGGCGTATTCGCCGTTTCTACGATTGTTGGTTACTTACTTATTAAAAACGTTCCCGGTCTTCTTCACACTCCGCTTATGTCGGGCATGAACGCTCTTTCTGGCGTTACCGTTTTAGGCGCACTTACCGCTACTGCGGTTATGTTTAAGGCTAACCCCGTGCTTTCCGCTATTTTCGGCGCGATTGCTATTGCTCTTGCAATGGTTAACGTTGTCGGCGGTTTTATGGTTACGGACAGAATGCTTAAAATGATTGTTAAGAAAACCCCGAAATTTAACACTTTAATTTACGCTATCACCGCTGTTTGCGCTTGCGGTATCGGTGCTTTAATTTATTTCTCTACTACCGCTTCTTTCGGCGAATACTTATACCTTACTTCAATGGTTCTTCTCACCATTGCCGTTTTAGGTGGTATTGCTATGATGAGCAAAGTTGCTATCAGTAAAATCGGTAACAGAGTTAGCGCCGTTGCAATGCTACTTTCAATCCTTTTAACTATTATATATAATGATATCGGCGGAAGTTATAGCATTTATATCGGCATTGCGCTTGGCTCTATATTCGGCGTTATTCTTGCAGTTAAAGTTAAAATGATTCAAATGCCACAAATGGTTGCACTTCTCAACGGCCTTGGCGGTGCAGCAAGTGCTTTCGTTGGCGCGTTCGCTATGCTTGGCATTGGTAGTGGTTTTGACGTTTTCTCTTTAATCACTTCTTCTCTCGCTCTTTTAGTTGGTGCGGTTACTCTTATCGGTAGTTTGGTTGCTGCGGGTAAACTACATAAAATTCTTCCCCAAAAACCTATTATCTTTAAGAAACATCAACTTTTAACTATGGGCAGTTTAGCACTCACCGTTATCGCTATGATTGCTTTCTGCTTGCTTGGCGGAAATGGCGAAAAGATTTATCTTGTTGGCGGTATAGTTTTAATTACCATTTTTGCAAGTTTATTCGGCTTCTTCTTCTCTATCCGCGTTGGTGGTGCAGATATGCCGATTACTATTTCGCTACTTAACAGTTTCAGTGGTGTGGCTGGTGCTATTGCAGGTCTTGCTATTAATGACTTACTTTTAGTTGCCGTTGGTGGCATTGTTGGTGCAAGTGGTCTTCTTCTTACGCAAATTATGTGTAAGGCTATGAACCGCAGTCTTACCGCTATTCTTCTTGGCAGTACTAGCGCAAGTTCTTCTACTCCCGCAAAAGCAGTTAAAGAAACTAAAGCAGAAGCAAAAGCAGAAAAGGCTGACGAAACTAATTACGCTAAAGAACTTCTAAATGCTAAAGACGTAATTATCGTACCCGGTTATGGTATGGCTATCGCTCAAGCGCAACACCTTGTTAAAAAACTTGCGGATAAACTTGTTGCAAACGGCACTAAAGTTAGATATGCCGTTCACCCCGTTGCTGGCCGTATGCCCGGACATATGAACGTTCTACTTTGCGAAGCGAACGTTGAATACGAAGATTTATTTGAAATGGAAGATATCAACGGAGATTTTGCAAGTGCAGATGCTACTATCGTAGTTGGTGCAAACGACGTTATGAACCCCGCCGCTCGTGAAGCAGAAGGCACTCCTATTTATGGTATGCCAGTTTTAAGCGTTGATACTTGCAAAAACGTATATATCTTTAACTACGACTTAAAACCTGGTTATGCAGGCGTAGAAAACCCGTTATATTCTAGAACTGAAGGCGTTCATTTATACCTTGGTAACGCGCAAGAAACTTTAGATAAGTTTATGAAGGAAATGGATGCTAAAGACGAAGCACCCGCAGTTGAAATCAAAAAAGAAGAAAACTTTGCAAAAGACCTTCTAAACGCTAAAGACGTAATTATCGTACCCGGTTATGGTATGGCTATCGCTCAAGCACAACACCTTGTTAAAAAACTTGCTGATAAACTTGTTGCAAACGGAACGAAAGTTAGATACGCCGTTCACCCAGTTGCAGGCCGTATGCCCGGACACATGAACGTTCTACTTTGCGAAGCGAATGTTGAATACGAAGATTTATTTGAAATGGAAGATATCAACGGCGACTTCGCTACTGCCGACGCTACTATCGTAGTTGGTGCAAACGACGTTATGAACCCCGCTGCTCGTGAAGCAGAAGGCACACCTATCTACGGAATGCCCGTACTTAGCGTTGACTCTTGCAAGAAAGTTTACATTTTTAACTATGACTTAAAGCCCGGCTATGCTGGTGTAGAAAACCCCTTGTATTCAAGGACTGAAGGCGTACATTTATATCTTGGTAACGCACAAGAAACTTTAGATAAGTTTATTAAAGATATGGACGCTACTGATAGTGCGCCCGCAGAAAAGGCTGACGAAACTAATTACGCTAAACTTCTTTTAGACGCTAAAGACGTAATTATCGTTCCTGGTTATGGTATGGCTATCGCTCAAGCACAACACCTTGTTAAAAAACTTGCGGACAAACTTGTTGCAAACGGCACTAAAGTTAGATACGCGGTTCACCCTGTTGCAGGCCGTATGCCCGGACATATGAACGTTCTACTTTGCGAAGCTAACGTTGAATACGAAGATTTATTTGAAATGGAAGATATCAACGGCGATTTCGCTACTGCCGACGCTACTATCGTAGTTGGTGCAAACGACGTTATGAACCCCGCCGCTCGTGAAGCAGAAGGCACACCTATTTACGGAATGCCAGTTTTAAGCGTTGACGCTTGTAAGAACGTATATATCTTCAACTACGACTTAAAACCTGGTTACGCTGGCGTAGAAAATCCGTTATACTCTAGAACGGAAGGCGTTCACTTATATCTTGGCAATGCACAAGAAACTCTTAACGCTTTCATTTCTGATATGGATAAATAATCATAAAAACTTAAAAGGCGTTGCTACTAGCAACGCCTTTTTATTTTACTTAAATAATTGTTTGGGCTTTAATAAGCCTACCCTTAAATTTATGTTTTAATTTTTTATAGCAAGCATTTCGTTCTTTTTTAGTACCGAATACCGCGTACGTGCACGAACCACTACCCGTCATAACCGCAAAAGAATATTTTTTTAGTTCTTCTAAATTATTTTCAATTTCGGGAACTAGCGTCTTTGCAGGAATATATAGGTCGTTTGATAAACTTTTACCTAGTTCGTTTGTATCTTCGCTTTCAAGCGCGAGTTTTGCTTTTTCAGTTTTTTGCGCAGTTTTAACGTTAAGTTCGTCAAACTTTTTATAACACTCACCCGCCGAAACGCCTTTTTCTTCGGGCAAAACAAGTAGATAAAGTTTGGTTTTAGACTTTACCTTTTCTACGCTATCACCTTTGCCTTTTAGCACGGCATAACCGCCTTGCATCATATAGGTAACGTCGCTACCAAGCGCACTAGCAATAGATAAAACTTCGCCCGTGCCATATAATTTTTGCATTGCAAGTAACGCGCCTGCAATATCTGCTGATGAACTTCCTAGCCCCGCGCCGATAGGTATTCCCCTTTTTATTTTTATATCCGCACCAAAAAGCGAATATTTTTCCATAACCGCTTTTACACTTTTTACGGCGTTATTGTTTTCGTCTTTTTCGCAAAAATATACGCCTTCATTTTTGAAGGTTACTTTTTTGTCGTTACGTTTTTTAAGCGTAATTTCATCAAAGACGTTTATGGACGCCACAAGCGAATTTATTTCGTGAAAACCACCGCTTTTTTCAAAAACGTCTAGCGTCAAATTGATTTTTGCGGGGATTTTTACCTTTACTTTTTTCATAAGTACACCCTTAAATTAGTTTTGTCTATATATTACTATTCTTTCTTCGCCAGAAAGCGGAAAGATTAAATCCTTATTTGCGGTAAGCAGTTCACTCGGGCAAACGTTAAGCCTTTTTGCAAGTTGCCATAGCGTTTCGCCCGCACCTGCAATATATACGCTTATTGCCGAAGTTTCAATTTTCTTTTCGCCTTTATCTTCAACGCGACCTATAACTTTTAGGGGCGCTTTTTCTTTGCACGCTATTAAGAAAACTACTTCTGCTTCAATTTCTATTTCAGTTTCAGTTAGCATTTTTGCCATTACGTTTTTAATCGTTGCGCTTACTACAAACTCAGTATTACAAGGAAGGTTAGCATCTAACTCACACTCAAACGGAACGTGAATTTTTCTTGAAAATAGTTTGTTTTCCGCGTCGGTAAATATTGCGCTACCTGAAATTACTCCCGTTACTTTTACGCCGTTTTCGGTAGATTTTTGAGCGGTTATTTCTACGTTTTCGCCCGTGATAACGCCAAATGAAACACCTTCTTCTAGCCCGTCAATCGCGCCTTCGCCTTTAACTTTTTGAATAACGCTTCTACTTTCATTAGGTCTTTCCGTAATCATTTCTACCTTTTCTAGTAAAACGTTATTTGTCGTGCTAAATACGTCAACGGCAATGGTTTGTTCTTTGCACTCATAAGCGGTGGCTTCAAATACTAGAACAATTTCTGCTTTTGCCGTGCTTTCGTTTTCTCCCGAAACGGCTATATCCGTCTTGAAACTTTTTACTTTTACTTTTGCGGTTGCAGGGAACGCTGGCATTGCTTCTTCTTGCTCTACTTCCGCCCTAAACGGAAAAGCCCTATTTTCTTTAATAATTTTCCCATCAATGGTTAGCGCAGTTAAAGATAAATATACTTCGCCGTCAACAATTACCACACCAACACCGCATTGCGTAGAAGTTATAACTGCACTTGCCGTATGGTTTATTACTTCTTTTATTCCTAGCGGAATTTCAAATTCTTCGCTTACGGGGTAGTTTGTTTGCCTTGCCCCTAAGGGCCTAACAACGCTAACCGTAGTGGTATCGGCAATAAGACCGTCACCGCCCACAAGAGCAACTACTTCTTCCGCGCATTTTACCGTGATTTTTATTTCTACATAGCCGGTAATAGTAAGTTTTATACCCGAAGTGTTAAGTTCAGTTTTATATACGCTTGCTACCGCTTCAGCGCTTAAAAATCCCGAAGCGTTTTCTATTTCAACGTCTTCTAAAAACTCACAACCGCACTCGCTTTTTGCTATTTCGCCTTGTTCGTTTTCGTAGCATATAAAGTAGTTTATACGGCCGAGCGTTTTAACCTTGCCGTTTTCAACTTCCACATTTACTACGTCTGCTACCGCATAAACGTTAATAATCTTTTTTACGTCCGCTGAATTTACGTCCGTTTTGCATTCGGATTTTATACGTTTTTCAATAGTTTTACTTTCTTTAATTACGTTTAATTTTTCAAAAATAGGTTCTAAAGCCATAACCCCTCCATTTCCGCTAATACTCTTTTTAAAAGTATATATACGGAGTGAAAGTTTTATGACCGCTTTTTATTTTTTAACGAAAAAATATTTTTCGTTTGTTTCGTGTGATTTTGTAAAACCTGCGCGAGTAATAAGATTAAACGATTTTATGTTTTGCTTAAAGCACCTAGTCTTTATAACCGAAGGCTTAAGCGTAGCGTTTACGTAATCAATAAGCGCAGTTAAACTCTCTATAGCGTAGCCTTTGCCTTGATATTCCCTAAACAACCTAAAGCCTATTTCTACTCCACCGAAAAAGTCAAAGCCGTGAAGAACAAGTTCCCCTATCATTTTATCTTCTAGCCTAATTGCTAAAGAATATTCTTCCTTTTTTTCTTTAAGGCTTCGTTGAAAATTATAAAACCAACTCTCCTCTGGATTAGGGCAATCTTCCCTATAATCGTAGCCCCAGTATTTGTTTAGTTCGTCATCTAAATAAAGTTTAGCATAAGTGCTTGTGTCGCTTTCTATAATATCTGTTACCTTTAATCTTTCCGTTTGAATATATACGGGCGGAGTGATTTTAGAAAAAAGCGTTTCTACCTTTATAAAATTCTTTTCTTTTATTTCTAATGGTTTATACTGAAGTTTTGACGTGCGAAGTCCTAAATCCCCGCAGTCTTCTTCGCGGTTAATTTTTATAGCGTTTTTTCCAAAAAGGTTTACGAATTCGCTTGCAAGAGTTGGGTAAATTCCGCTATAACCTTTTAGTGCTTTTTCTACGTGAACAATAAGCGTTTCTTTTACCATTTCGCCCGCACTAACGCCTATCACTTTGTCGTCTAACGTAAGTATTCCGCCAACTTGATTTAGACTATCTAACTGCAAAAGATATTCTAACGTGTTTTCCATTTCTTTTTTAGCAGACCAACTATCAAATTCGTTTTCAGCATTATATTTTGAAAAGAATTCCATAATGGCGCTAGTATCGGCTTTGGTAATAGGCCTAAACTCTGCCGTAGGGTAAGTCTTTCTAAACTTGTTTACGTGGTTTCTTTGCCCCGAAAGTTTTTTGCCCTTGTATCCCCTAAAATCTTCAGCAAGGTAAATATAATCGCACCAGTCCCTATCGCTATAAACTTTTACTAAACTATACCTATTCTTAAAAAAGTCAACGTGCGCGTTATCTATATAGCAAAACACTAAAGGCGTTTTTGTTTTTTCGGCATATTCTTCTATTTTTGAAAGCGCACTATTAACGTCCGCTCCTATCGGGTAATAAAAAACCGTTCCGCTAACGTTAGAGGTTTCTTTCAAAATAAGAGTGTCGTTAAAAATAGCGAACTCCGCCTTAAACTCGTGTCCCCACAAAAATCGCGTACCCACGGATATATCGCAAAA
>JAZOST010000056.1:0-9626 GCA_045657285.1 Christensenellaceae bacterium | reverse complement strand
TCCATCTTAAGAAGACGAAGGCTCTCTTCTTCGGTAAGTTGAGAAACGGGCACTCCCGTCCAATTAGAAACAATTGCCGCTATTTCCTCTGCGTTAACAACGCCAGAAACATGTTTGTTCTTTTCTTCCCAACGTTTCTTTTCATCAGCAAGGGCGTCTTTTAATTTCTTTTCTTTATCACGAAGTGTGGCCGCAGTTTCAAACTGTTGTGCTCTTATGGCTTCGTTTTTTTCTGCGGCTATCTTTTTGATTTCTTCCTCCTTAACCTTAAGGTCATCGGGGGCGGTATGAACACGAAGTCTTACCCTTGAAGCCGCTTCGTCAATAAGGTCTATTGCTTTGTCGGGTAAAAATCTATCCGTTATATATCTATCAGACAAGGTAACCGCCGAGATTATTGCACTATCAGGTATAATAACGCCGTGGTGCGATTCGTATTTATCACGAAGTCCTTTTAATATTTCAACGGTTTCTTCAGTGCTTGGGGCTTCAACCATTATAGGTTGGAAACGGCGTTCTAGCGCTGCGTCCTTTTCAATATATTTTCTATATTCATCAATAGTAGTTGCGCCTATCGTTTGAAGTTCCCCACGTGAAAGCATAGGTTTTAAGATATTTGCCGCGTCCATATTGCCTTCGCCAGTGCTACCTGCGCCAACGATATTATGAATTTCGTCAATAAAAAGAATTACGTTTCCGTTACTTTTAACAACGTCTATTGCTTTTTTAAGTCTTTCTTCAAAATCGCCCCTGTATCTTGCGCCTGCAAGCATACTCGCAATATCTAAAGAAAATACAATTTTATCCGCTAAAATTTCAGGCACGTTGCCTTTTACTATGGCTTGCGCTAAACCTTCAACAACCGCGCTTTTACCAACGCCCGGTTCACCTATTAAAACGGGATTATTCTTCGTTCTTCTTGATAAAATTTGAATAACCCTATCAATTTCGTTCTTTCTACCTATAACGGGGTCTAACTTGCCAGACTGCGCCTGCTTATTTAGATTAACACCAAATTTAGAAAGTTCTTCTAAACCTTTATCGTTTCCAAACTCCGCATCGCTCTTCGGCGCACTACCTTTACCTTGGAAAGCACCCATAAATTCGCTTTCTTCGGGTTCATCTGAAAACTTATCGTTAAAACTAAACGATTCCATAAGTTCTTTAGCAATAGAATCAATATCTACTTGCATTGCTTTAAGTATTGCTACTGCAACGCTATCTTCATCAGTTAAAACAGCAAGAAGTAAATGTTCAGTACCAACGTAACCGCTATGTGCTTTTAAGGATATATCTACCGCAGTTTCAAACATACGCTTTGTTCTTGGCGTAAACATATTGCCCGGAACTATTATGTTTCTATCAACTGTTTTCTTAAAGTAATATAGGTATCTATCGTTATCTACTTCGGCTTGTCTTAAAATAGCCGCCGCCCTACCGTCAGAAACGTTTATTAAACCAAACAAAATGTGTTCACTGCCAAGATATTTACAACCACTTCTTTTAGCAAGAGTTGTTGCAACTTCTATTACTTGATTTACGTTACTTGAAAAGGCTTCGTAATACATTTAATTACTCCTTTAATTTTTCTAGTTTTTTTGCGACTATTTCCGCTCTAAATAAATCTCTATCTAATGCGGAAAGCGGTCTGCCGTATTGTTTAATTATAAGCGCTGGATGCGCCATTGTTATAAGTTCGTCAAGGCTTTCTATGCTAGACACGTTTAACATACCAAGCATTGCGCCAAGTTTTACCTTGCCTATCGCCACAATAAATTCTTCGTAACTAATCATTACAGCATTTGTCAAAAGTCCGTACGCTTTTTTAGCGTCATCCATTATATAGATTTCGCGTTTTGCTAGTAGTTTAGTTAGTTCCTTTCTCTCAAGGCTACAAACTGATAAAACCGCATCTTCTACAATTTTTAGTATATTTTGCTCTGAAATACCTAAAGTAACTTCGTTACTTATTTGGTATAAATAGCCTTCGCCTTTACTACCTTCGCCGTAAGCCCCCCTAACGGTTAAACCTTTTTCCGCAAGAAGCGCGTACACTTCCTTAATTTTACCACTTAAGGTCAATGCAGGTAAAAATAACATTACCGACGCTCTTAACCCCGTACCCACGTTAGTAGGACAAGCGGTTAAATAACCAACGTCATCATCAAAAGCGAAGTCTAAATTTTTACCTAGTTCGTCGTCAATAGCGTCAATGCGTTTATATGCTTCAAAAAGCCTTAAACCTTTCATAAAGCATTGCTCTCTAATAACGTCTTCTTCGTTTACCATTACCGAAACGCTTTCGTCATCACTAACTAATGCCGCTCCGTATTTAGCGTTATCAATTAGCGCTTGGCTTATAAGGTGCTTTGCCTTCATTGCCATAAGGTCAATTTCGTTTAAGTTGCGCATATAGTAAAGATTAAACGTTCCGCATTTTACTAGCGCCCTATTAACCTTTTTAACAAGTTCGCCCGCAGTCTTTTCGTCGCCAGCCTTAAACGGATAGCCCCAAACGTTTCTTGCTATTCTAACGCGGGTTGTAACAATATTGCCGACAAAACTTTCAGGGGAAATTGCTTTCATTATATTAGCCCCCTTCTTTTTAGTTCTTCAGAAAGGTCAAAAAGGTCTTTTGATATTTCGTTCATTTTTGAAAAATCGCCATCAATTCCTGCTTTTTCTTTTAGTGCAAGTAGCCTTTTATATTCGGCAAGAAGTTCCCTATCTACGCCCGTGCAGTTAGGTCTTTTGCCAACGTGCGAAGTTTTTGCTTGGACGCTTCCTATAGCATTAAAAACTTCCGCCCCGAACGCGTAATAGCAATCAGGACAACCTAGCATACCTGTATTATAAAATTCAGAAAGACTTGTATGACAAGTTTTGCAATATTTTTCGTAAATTCTCATTTATTTTAATTTTTCGGCAAGACTTATGATGTATTCTTTTACGTCTTCACCTATTTCTTTGGTCCTTAATGAATATTCAATATTTGCTTTTATAAAGCCGAATTTATCGCCAACGTCGTATCTAGTTCCTTCAAAAGTGGTGGCAAGAAGTTTGCCGTCCTTTGCAAGTGAGTTAAACGCGTCGGTAAGATATATTTCACTACCCGTTGGCTTAATTTTTCTAATTTCGTCAAAAATTACGTTGTCTAAAACGTATCTACCGATTATGGCGTTATTTGAAAGCGCTTCGTTTACGCTAGGTTTTTCAATAACTTTATCAACTAAAATAACGTCGCCATCTTCACTTTTAATACCAACGTTGCCGTACTTTGATAAATCGTCACCAAAAACTTCCATTGTAGCCATAACGCTTTTGCCCGTATTTTCGTAAATATCAACAAGTTTTTTAATGCACGGCGTTTCGTTTTTGCCAGCGTATAAAAGTTCGTCGCCAAGTAAAAGCGCAAAAGGTTCGCCGTTTAAGAATTCTTCAGCGCAAAGTATTGCGCCAGCAAGACCATTTGCTTGTTCTTGAATAACGAATTTGACGTTAAACTTGCGCGTTTGCTTTTCAATTTCTAGTAGTGCCTTTTTTCCGTCAAGCGCTAGTCTATCAGTTAACACCTTGTTCTCGCCAAAGTGGTTTTTTATAACGTCGCTATCTGGAGAAACTACGATAACTATATCTTCAATGCCTACTGAATTTAGTTCTTCGGCTATGTATTGAATAGTTGGCTTATCAAAAACGGAAAGCATAGGTTTTGGTATTGCCTTAGTTATAGGTAAAAACCTTGTTCCTAGTCCTGCGGCAGGTATTACCGCCTTTTTAACTTTAATCATATTTTCCCCTTTATTTGAAGTTTTTATCTTCAAGTTCAATAATTTTATTTACACGCCTTACGTGTCTATCGTCCCCGCTAAACTCTGTAAATAAGAATGCATCAACAATCACAAGCATTAAGCCTGCGCCAACAACCCTTTCGCCAAAAGCAAGAACGTTAGCGTCGTTATGAAGCCTTGTCATTTTTGCCGAAAAAACGTCGTGGCAATGAGCGCAACGAACGCCTTTTACTTTATTTGCAACAATGCTCATACCGATACCCGTTCCGCAAATAAGTATTCCCTTATCACTTTTTCCACTCGCTACGGAATTTGCGACCTTTAGAGCGTAGTCGTTATAATCGGTTGATTCGCTATCATAACAGCCAAAATCTTCGTATTCAATACCCTTTTTTTCAAGGTAATCAATAAGTATGGGTTTTAAGTTTATCCCGCCGTGGTCACAGCCTATTGAAACTTTCATTATTCTTCCCCTTTAAGTTCAATTATTTTTTCTAAAATTTTATTACACGCGTCTTCTATTTGGCACGCTACTTTTACGTAAGTGAATACGTCCGCTCCGTACGGGTCAGATACGTCTTCTCCGCCCGTAATTTCCTTAACTGTAATAACGTTAGGAAAATTTGCAAGCGGTATTTTGTGTGAAGCGCTCATACATACGATTAAATCGCTTTGTTTTAGCATTTTAGCGTCAACCTGACTTGCACTAAACTTGCCTGCGCGATACCCTAGAGTTTTTAGGGCTTTTCTTGAATTCTCACTCATAGAAGCGCCGACTTCAGCCATTAGCCCTGCACTTTTTGTAGTTATACCTTCAAGTCCAGCAAGTTTTAGTTTTTTGCGAAGTATTACTTCCGCCATAGGACTTCTACAAGTGTTTCCCGTACACACGAAAAGTATTTTTATTCTTTTCATCCGCAAGATTTCCTTAATCTATTCATTATACCCATATAAACGCCGTCTTCCCTGTCAAAGCCGACTGCTATTAGAATATCCGCTTTTTGTTCGGCTTCTAAAAGTTTGTCGTAAAGGTTAGACGCTATTTCTTCTGGAGCACTGCCTAAAAGCAATAAGTTTTTACCACTAAACTTATTTTCAAGATAACTAGCACACATTATATATGCCCTTTTGCCAAGAGAAGTTTCTTCTTCGTATCTTTTTAAAACTTCTTCCACTTGGTCTTCGTAGTAAAGCGCCGTTTCGCATTTTGGTTTATAGTGGGTATACTTTACCCCCGGTGAACGAACTTTATCACTTTCTTTATGCTGTGCTATATCGCAAGCGCCTACTACCTTTTCAATCATTTCCTTAGTAACAAGCCCTGCCCTTAAAATTCTTGGCACGCTTTCAGTTACGTCTAAAACGGTGCTTTCTATACCACCCGTACATTTTCCGCCGTCAAGAATTAGCGAAATTTTGCCGTCTAAATCATTAAAAACGTGTTTTGCAGTTACAGGGCTAGTATGCTTTGAAAGATTTGCGCTTGGCGCTACTATTGGTGCGTCAATACATTTTAATAGCATTTGGCAACCTTCGTGCGAAGGTATTCTAACCGCTAGCGTTTCTCCGCCACAAACGGCTTCACTACACACCACGCCTTTGCTCCTAAAAACCATAGTTAAAGGCCCCGGTGTAAACGCCTTAAGCAAGTCATAAACGTAAGGGTGTTCTATGTAAACTAGCCTATTTAAGTCATAGTCTTTGTGAACGTGGGCAATAAGCGGATTGTCAGATGGCCTACCTTTTACAGCAAAAATCTTTTTTACTGCTTGGGCGTTTTCCCCCATTGCACCAAGTCCGTAAACGGTTTCGGTTGGAATTGCAACCACTTCGCCCGCACGAAGTAAACCACTGGCTTTTTCTATGCTCTTCGCACTTATTTTTTCTATTTCAGTTTTCATGAAAATAATTCGTCATCCGTATTTTTTATAACTTCACCGATAGAAGTAAGTTCTGGCGCACTTTGAACTTTTGAAATAGCCACTTCGTCAGGTTCACCCGTTTCTTCGTTAAGGTTAAGGAACTTGGTGCATTCACCCCTAAAGTAAAGTTTAATTGTATCCGTTTGACCATTACGATGTTTTGCAACGATAATTTCGGCAACGTTTGGTTGAACTTTGCCTTCGCTAAACTCTTTTTCGCTTGCCTTTAAGTCTGGACGGTGAATAAACATAACGATATCTGCGTCCTGTTCTATTGCACCAGATTCACGAAGGTCACTTAGTTGCGGACGGCGTTTTTCTGATTCTACCGCACGCGATAGTTGTGAAAGCGCAAGAACGGGTACGTTTAGTTCTTTTGCCATTATCTTTAAGTTACGGCTGATTGTAGAAATTTCGTTTTGACGGCTATCGCTACTCTTCTTTTCGCCCGACTCCATAAGTTGAATATAGTCCACCATAACAAAGTCTAAACCGTGTTTTCTTTTAATTCTTCTACATTTAGAAAGCATTTCTTGTGGGGTAATAAGCGAAGAATCGTCAATGTAAATTTTTGCGCCTGCTAAAAGTTCGCGCGCTTTGTTTATTTTAACCCATTCTTGCCTAGTTAGTTGACCTTTGTTAGCGTTTTCCATACTTACGCCTGCAACTGAACATATCATTCTTTGAGTGAGTTGTTCCTTGCCCATTTCTAGTGAGAATACCGCACAAGAAAAACCTTGCATTGCAATGTTTTCAACGATATTCATTGCGAACGACGTTTTACCCATTGCAGGACGGGCAGCAAGTATCATAAGGTCGCTTCCGTGCAAGCCGTTAAGAAGATAGTCAAGCCTTTTGAATTTGGTCTTTATACCTTTGTAACTTGACTTGTCTTTTGAAAGTTCGTCAAGTTTAGTTATAACTTCGGGAATAACGTCACCGATTGCATAAATTTCGCTAGTGTCTGCCGTATTAGATAGGTCGTAAACGATTTTTTCCGCTTCGGCAAGCGACTTCTTTTCGTCTATGCTCTCCATACAGTTACCGATAATTTCGGTTGAGCCTTTGATAAGTTTACGGAGCATACTTTCCCTTTTTACTATGTTCAAATAACTATTATAGTTAGCCGAAGATGGTATAACGTCCGTTAGGCTAGAAATATATTCAATTCCGCCAACCTTTGAAAGTTGACCTTTCTTTTCAAGCGCATCAACTATGGTTACTAAATCAACAAGTTTGTTTGCTTTTATAAGTTCCATCATTGCGCTAAAAATATATTTATGCGATTCAGAATAAAAATCTTCTTCATCTAAAAAAGCCGCTACTTCTACTTGAATTTTTGCGTCAATTAGTAAACAACCTAAAAGCGCGCTTTCAGATTCAAAACTATGTGGCATTTCTTTTAACTGATTTTTCTTTGGCATTTTATTTTCTCCTTAAAATAAAATTATAATTTGGTAAATTCGTCAAGTGAATCCTTGAACACCTTAAACGCGTTGTCAAACGCTTTTTTATTAGTTAGGTCAACCCCTGCAAGTTTTAATAGTTCTACGGGCGAATCACTTCCGCCTGAAGATAAAAACTTAAAATAATCTTTTACAGCGGTTTCGCCTTCAGTAAGTATTCTTTCCGCAATAGCGAGTGCACTAATTATACCCGTAGCATATTTATAAACGTAGAACGCTCTATAAAAATGCGGTATTCTGCACCATTCGTAGCCTATTTCTTCGTCCGAAATAACCGACCTGCCGTAATACTTCTTGTTTAGTTCGTAGTAAAAGTCCGTTAGGTTTTCTTTGGTTATAGGTTCGCCCTTTTCGTACGTCGCATGTGAAAATTGTTCAAATTCAGCAAACTGCGTTTGTCTAAAGAGCGTAGTTCTTATCATTTGCATCAAATACGAAAGTAGATACTTTTTAAGTTTAACGTCAGTTGCATTTTTAAGTAAATGCCTTAAAAGTAATACTTCGTTTACCGTGCTTGCTACTTCCGCTACGAATATCTTATAATCCGCTTTTTCATACGGCTGAGTTTTATTTGAAAAATAAGTGTGTAGTGAATGCCCCATTTCGTGCGCAATGGTAAATACGTCGTGAGTGGTTTTTTGGTAGTTGAGTAGCACGTAAGGGTGTGTGTCGTAAACGCCTATACTATATGCGCCACTTCTTTTACCTTTCTTTTCGTAAACGTCTATCCAGCGCTCCTGTTTTGCTTTTCTTAATAAGTCTTGATAATCTTTACCTAAAACACCAAGGCCTTCAACGACCAAATCGTAAGCATCGTCAAATTCTAGTTGTAAGTCAGCACCTTCCACTACGGGTACATACATATCGTACATATGCATCTTTTTAAGCCCAAGCGCTTTTTTCTTTTCTCTAACAAATCTGTGCAAAGTAGGCAAATTTTTATGCACGGCTTTTATTAAATTATCGTAAACCTTAACCGAAACGTCTTCACCCGAAAGCGCTTTATCTAGTGCGCTATCGTACTTTTTAGTTTTCGCATAGAAAACGTCTTTTTTAACGTTACCTACGTACGTTGCCGATATTACGTTGATTAGTGATAAATACGACTTATAGTACACCTTAAAGGCTTTTCTTCTAAGTTCCCTATCGGGTGATTGTAAATATACGCTATATAACCCGTGAGAAAGTTCGTATTTTTTACCCTTGTGCGTAAAAGTGCCAAGTGGCAAGTCAGCATTGTCTATTTTCTTAAAAATATCTCTAAAACAAGAAAGCGGTTCGCTTGCAAGCGTTAGTATCTTTTCTTCCGTTTCACTTAAAACGTGCGCTTTATCTTTCAAAATACATTTAAGCGAATAATCGTAATCTTTTAGATTTTTGTCAGCGATATAATCTTTTAGCACTTTATCGTCTAGTGCCGTTAGTTCGGGAACTATATACGCAGTTTCGGTAGAAAGTTTTACCGAAAGCATTTCCACCCTAGAAAGTAGCGCACCCGCTTTGGCGCTTGAAGTGTCTTCATCAAATTTCATATATGCGTAAACGGAAAGTTTTTCTATAACCCTACTTACCGCCTTAAGACTTTCCATACAAGCCTTAAATTGTGATTTTTCGCCTAATTTACCCTTATAACTTTCAAATGAAATTAGATTTTCCGCTTTAGAATAATCTTCTTCCCACTCTTTTTCAGTTCCGTAAATATCAGTTAGCGCCCAAGTATATTTTAAATCCAAAATGTTTCCCCTTTAATTTTTGTTACTATGAATTGGCGCAGGTATTCTTCCGCCACGGTTAATAAATTCTGCACAAGAATATTCGCTAACCTTCATAATAGGCGCACTGCCGAATAGACCGCCAAATTCAACGCTTTCGCCTACGCCTTTTCCGGGTACGGGTACAACCCTAACCGCCGTCGTTTTATTGTTTATCATACCTATTGCCATTTCGTCGGCAATTATTCCCGCAATAGTGGTATCTGGCGTGTCGCCTGGGATTGCCACCATATCTATACCTACACTACAAACTGAAGTCATTGCTTCAAGTTTGTTTAGGTCAATAGCGCCTTTTTCAGCCGCTTCAATCATACCTATATCTTCACTTACGGGTATGAACGCGCCTGAAAGACCGCCAACTGACGAACTTGCCATTACACCGCCTTTCTTAACTGCGTCGTTAAGTAGTGCTAGGCACGCCGTAGTTCCGTGACAACCTACGCTTTCTAAACCTATTGCTTCTAGAATATGCGCAACGCTATCGCCCATAACTGGGGTGGGTGCAAGAGATAAGTCCACTATACCAAACTCTGCGCCTAGTCTTTTAGATGCTTCTTTTGCAATTAGTTGACCTGCCCTTGTAATCTTAAACGCCGTCTTTTTTATAGTTTCGCAAACTTCTTCCATAGACGCGCCTTTCATTGACTTAAGCGCGTGATGAACTACGCCCGGTCCTGA
>JAZOST010000055.1:0-5489 GCA_045657285.1 Christensenellaceae bacterium | reverse complement strand
GCTGATAAAACGAATCTATCACGGTTATCAAACTTTGGATTTTTATTATTGAAAACCATATTCGTAAAAATAGAATAGCCGATTGGCGCAGCGCCAAGTGGCATACCGGGGTGGCCTGACTTTGCCTTTTCAATAGCGTCGGCAGACAAAACCCTAATAGAATTTATTGTAAGTTGTTTTAAGTCTTGCATAATATTCTCCTTAAAGATTTAATCACTAGATAACATTATATAGCATAAAGCGTATTTTTTCAAGTATTTTTCAAGCGTAAAGAGTTAAAATAATATAAAAAACTTGACACTTAAAGCGTAAAATGTTTTAATTATAGTGAAATATTAGTATAATACTATAGTGTTTAAAAAGTATTTTAGCAATCGGAGATATATATGTTAATTTTAAATTACGGCGGTTCAACCATAAACGTTGCAAGGGGGCTAGTAATAGCGATAGGTTGTATAGCAATAGCGTTAATAGTAGGTTTTTATTTATTGCGTTCAATAGGTCTATACAAACTTGCCAAACGCCACGGCGTAGATAAGGCTTTTATGGCGTGGATACCATACGTATGGATTTTCGTAGTATGTAAACTCATTAAAGAAAGCAATATTTTTGGTTTTTCTTTTGGCAAATTTGCTTGGCTATTTACCCTTTTAGCAGGGCTTGCGGGCGTACTACCGCTCGTTAAAAACTTTATTGATTTCTTCCCGTATATTTTCTTCTATTTAGAAGGCGGTACGGTTATATTAGAATCAACGTCTTTAGGCATATATCTTTCGGGCGTGGGTATGGTAAACCATTTTGATACTAACGTTATGGCAATTTTAACTAGTATTTTAAGTAAGGCAGGCAGTATTTTAGGTCTTATCACAATGATTATAGAAGTAACCGCATTTATTTGCTTATTTAAGAAATTTTGGCCAGAACATTATATTTTGGCGGCGGTACTTTCAGCAATGGGATTATTTGCACCATTTGTATTTGCAATTAGAAAAAGAAGAGCAATTAATTTTGCTGAATATATTGCAAATAGATACTATCGCAACCCATACGGACCAAATCCTTACGGCACGCAAAACGTTCAAAGGGAAAAACCCGAAAATCCTTTTGGCGAATTTGACAACAAAAAAACACCCGAAGACCCGTTTGAAGAATTTAACGGCAAAGGCAAAAACTAATGGAATTTGAAAACATAGCGGCAATATCTACGCCACTTTCTCCGTCAGGCGTTGGCATTATAAGAATTAGTGGAAAAAATCCTTTGACTATCGCAAAGGAAATGTTTAAGCCCGCGGGAAAAACTTTAGTAGAGAATTTTGAGCCGAATAAAATGTACGCAGGTGAGATTTTAGCCGAAGACTTTTCTGACTTCGGCTTATGCGTTT
Source organism: Christensenellaceae bacterium (assembly GCA_045657285.1). Classification (GTDB taxonomy): domain Bacteria; phylum Bacillota; class Clostridia; order Christensenellales; family Borkfalkiaceae; genus UBA1259. The sequence continues at coordinate 4,107 of JAZOST010000055.1, read as the reverse complement.
ATTTTAAAGCCCCTAAAAGTTTTACGGGCGAAGACGTTGTTGAATTTCACTCTCACGGCGGTGTGGCAATAACTAAAGGCATACTTAAAAAAGCGTTATCACTCGGCGCTAGAATTGCTAGAAACGGCGAATTTACAAAACGTGCGTTTATGAACGGCAAACTTTCGCTAGCATCATGCGAAGGGCTTATAAATATGATAAATAGCGAAGCAGAAAGCGGTGTTAGGGCAGGGTATTCGCTATACACTGAAAAGTTGACCCAAAAAATTAACGCTTTGCAAGACGTTTTGCTTGACGCGATTTCTCAAATAGACGTTGATATGGACTTTCCTGAAGAAGATTTAGAAATTCCGTCTAGAAACAAAGTAAAAGAAAGCGTAATAAGTGTTAACGAAAAAATTAACGAACTTTTATCTACCTACGGAAAAGGCAGAATTGCTCTTGACGGCGTTAAGGTAGGTATAGTTGGTAAACCTAACGTTGGAAAAAGTTCAATTCTTAATGCGCTACTTCGTTACGATAAGGCTATAGTTTCCGCAGTCCCAGGTACTACTAGAGATATAGTTGAAGGTAGTATTGATATTGGCGGTGTAAGGTTTAATTTTTCAGATACCGCTGGAATTCGTGAAAGTGATGATGCGGTAGAAAGCATAGGCATAAATCTTTCAAAGAAGATTTTATCGGCAAGCGACGTGCTTTTATTTGTTTTAGACGGCGGAAGTATTACTACTGAAGACGACGCAATTTACGAACAAGTAAAAAATCTTAACGTTATAACCGTGCTTAACAAAATTGATAGCGGTGATTATTCTGATACGCGTGCCGACGTTAAAATTTCGGCAAAAACGGGCGCTCACGTTGATGACTTAAGAGAATTGCTTTACGAAAAGAGTATAGGTTCGGTTAGTTTAAGTGCGGACTTCTTGTGCGAAGAACGCCACTACGAAGCGTTAAAACGCGCTAGCGAAAAACTTGTTTCTTCGCTAGAGAATTTTGATTTAGTTACTTTAGACGTTTTATCAATAGATATTAAATCGGCGTGGGATATTCTTGGGGAAATAACTGGGAAAACCGCAACCGAAGAAATAATAAACAATATCTTCGCAAAGTTTTGTGTAGGTAAATAAGGGGGATACATATGGCAGAATGGCTTAACACTACCTTTGCCGGTTTTGACGGGGCAATTTTTAAGGCAGTTAGCGGTATTGCTAGCGAATTTATGAATAAACTTTGCTCTTTCATTTCGTTTTTTGGCGAAAAAGGTTGGCTTGCACTTTTTATCGGTCTAATTTTCTTGCTATTCGCTAAAACGCGTAAAGCAGGTTTGGCAATGCTTTTCGCAGTTGCAGTAGGCGCGCTATTTACGAATATTATTCTTAAGGAAGCGGTTGCAAGGCCAAGACCTTATACACAGTTAGAAAATATGCCTTACTGGTTAAAAGCGGGCGCTACGATAGAGAGCGAATTTTCTTTCCCGTCGGGACATACCACAGCAATAACCGCAGGTGCGGTGGCAATCTTTTTATCGTTTAATAAGAAATGGAGTTTCTTGCCACTAATTTTCGCGTTTGTTATGGGCTTTACAAGGGTATATTTAGTAGTCCACTATCCAACCGACGTAATCGCAGGCTTTATCGTTGGTACGGTTGGCGGTATTTCGGGATATTACATTTCAAAATTTATTATGAACTTTGCTAAAAAGAGAGAAAAAAGCAAGTTTTTTGCGTTTATCGTAAACGCTGACGTAAAAAATTTATTCAAAAAGAAAAAATAAGGGAGAAAACAAATGAAAAAGTTTTTTGGTGAGTTTAAGAAATTTATAACTAGGGGCAACGTAGTTGACCTTGCAGTTGGCGTTATTATAGGTAGCGCGTTTACGGGTATTGTAAATGGACTTTCAAATAACGTATTAAAGCCTATAATTAACTGGCTTTTATCACTCGTTTTAGGTCAAAAAGGTTTGACTGGTGCGGTAACAATGCTTAGCCCTGCGTATACGGCAGAAGGTGCGGTTGACCTTGCTAAATCAATCTATATTGACTGGGGCGCATTTATTTCGGCAATTATAAACTTCTTTATTATAGCAATGGTGCTTTTCATTGTGGTTAGAGCGTTTAATAAGTTTAGAGAAGGCAACGTAGAGTTTACGAAGAAACTTAAAAAGTTTAAACTTTCTAAAGAAGACAAAAAAGAACTTAAAAAGCGCGGTATTAAAAGGGCGAACTTAATAGCGGTAAAAGAGTATCTTGACGAAAAAGAAAAAATCGCTGAAGAAAAGAAACAAGCGGAACTTGCTTTAGAAGAAGCAAAAAAGGCTGAAGAAGCAAATAAACCTACGGTTGAAAGTTTACTTGCCGACATTAAAGAATTACTTGCAAACAAAAAGTAAATAGAAAACGCATTGCGAAAGGCAATGCGTTTTTTGTTTGATTAAATTAAAAGTGCGGCTGCAATGGTGCAGTAAATAATGAGCGAAAGCGCGTCAATTATAGTTGTAATAAACGGGCTAGCAACAACTGCGGGGTCAAGGTGAATTTTCTTTGCGATAAGTGGTAAGATTGAACCAACTACTTTTGCAAGAACAACCGTTGCAACTAGTGATAGAGAAACTATTAGACATAAGGTAATGGTGTAATCGTAACCGAAAACTAAATTGTCAAGAAGTAATAGTTTCAAAAAGCACGAAAGCCCTAAGGTTAGTGCTAATATAAGCGAAGCGCGAAGTTCTTTCCAAAGCACCTTAAAAACGTCCTTAAACTCAAGTTCGCCAAGCGCAAGCGCACGAATTACGGTAACTGACGCTTGACCGCCAGCATTACCACCCGTTCCCATTATCATAGGGATACAAGCGATAAGCAAGGTGCTTGATAACGACGCTTCGTAAGTGTTTAGAATTAGCGACGTAAACGTGGCGGAAACCATAAGAAGTAGTAGCCATGGCACGCGTGTTTTCCAAATTTCAAAGGTGGATTGTTTTAGGTAAGGTTTTTCAGTAGGAAGAATTGCGGTCATTTTTTGAATATCTTCCGTTGCTTCTTCATGAATAACGTCCACTACGTCGTCAACGGTAATAATACCTACAATGCAACCTTCCTTGTCAACTACGGGAAGCGCCAAAAAGTCGTATTTACTAAAGGTGTGAGCAACGTTTTCTTTGTCTTCGTGTGTTCCAGTTGTAATTACTGACGTATCCATAACGTTTTCAATATAATCGTCTGGGGAAGCAAGAAGTAAATCCTTAACCGTAACTACGCCAAGTAGGTGTTTTTTTGCGTCCGTAACGTAGCAAGTGTAAATCGTTTCTTTGTCAATACCCGTTTTGCGAATTTTACTAAATGCGCTTTCAACTGTTATATTTTTAGGGAACGAAACGAATTCCGTAGTCATTATTGAACCCGCGCTATCTTCGGGGTACGAAAGAAGTGCATTTATTTGTTTACGGTTTTCGGGGTCAGCGTTTTTAAGAATTCTTTTAACGACGTTTGCAGGCATTTCTTCAATCATATCAACCGCGTCGTCAACGTACATATCGTTGATAATTTCTTTGAATTCTTTATCCGAAAAAGCAACTATAAGTTCTTCTTTTAAGTCTGCGTCAAACTCAATAAAAACGTCAGACGCTAGTTCTTTAGGAAGCAATCTAAAGAATTTAGGGCGTTCGTTTTCTTCAAGGTTTTCTTCTATGAATTCCGCAATATCAATAGGTTCCATATCAAGCAGGGTGATTCTTAAATCCGCAAATTTACGATTTTCATAAAAAGATAATAATTTTTCGGTATATTCAAGTAATCTTTCTTTCATAGTAACCCCCTTTGGAAAAAAAATAAAACCCGCCGAAAATACGGCGGGAAAAATAGCAAATACAATAATTTACCATACTGGCTTTAGCACTGTAGGGCAATGAAATCACACTAGGTTGAGCCTTGTTTCCGACAAAACCTTTTGACCTGCGCATAGTGTCTCCACTATTTTGCGGTAGCAATCCGTATCCCTATAGTAGCCTTACCTACCGGATTTATCTTTAACGTAATTTAGTTTACTCTCTTAAAAAATTTATGTCAAGACATTATATATAAATTTTTAATTTTACGTTAAATTTTTTATTCT
>JAZOST010000054.1:0-15925 GCA_045657285.1 Christensenellaceae bacterium | reverse complement strand
AAAAAGCGACGAAAATTTCGTCGCTTTTTTAATGTTATGGCTGTTAAAAGAAAAAGTAATTGTTTTCGTTTTGTGGTGTAGAAGTTGTTTTTTTGCGAATAAAAGCACGTTTTTGCCCCTTTTTTAGAAGAAATATACCTTGACACAAACTTTACATATGATATAATATATAGGTATAAGTATATATTATATACTTAACAAGGGATAAACATATTTTATTGTGTAAAGTATATTCCCGTATTAAAAATGAGACGGAATTGCATAAGGTTTTGCGGGTAAAAAAATAATAAGGAAGAAGAACCTAAAAATGAATAAGAAATACGCTATATTGTCCATGGATGTAGAGGATTGGTATCATCTTCAGTATTTTATGGGCAAGGCCGATAAAAACTATTCTATGCTTGATGGCTTTAATGGTTACGTTGACCTTTTAAACGAGCATAATATTAAAACAACTTTTTTTGTTTTAGGAGAATTGGCTCAATCTTTAAAAAGCGAAATAAAATATGCAATTTCTTGTGGGCACGAAATTGCGTGCCATGGTTATACACACACAAGACCCGTTGAATTAAGTGTTGAAGAGTTTAAGGCCCAATTGATTAAATCAAAAGATACTTTAGAAGACGTTACCGGGCGTGAGATTGTTGGGTATAGAGCGCCGTGTTATGGAATAGATAACGAAAGATATAAGATTTTAAGTGAAGTAGGTTTTAAATATAGTTCAAGCAAAATGAACGTTAGTGGACATCCATTGTATGGCGAAATAGATTTGGCTGACTTTGATAAATGTGCAAATGGTATTTACAGAAAAGATCGCTTTATTGAGTTCGCTCTTAGTACTGAAAAATTTTTAGGAAAAGATATAGCGGTTTCTGGTGGTGGATGGATTAGATTGCTCCCGTGGAACACGCTAATGAAACCGCTTATAAAAAAGAATATAAAAAAATCTGATTGCTACACACTTTATATTCATCCGTTTGAACTTTCAAAAAAGCAAATGCCGAAAGTAGAAGGAACTAATTTTTTAACGAATATAAGGGCAAGAAAAGGTTTAGGTAAGGTAGAAGATAGAATTAAAACGCTTATTCAAATGCTCAAGGAAAATGATTTTGAAATTAACACGTTTGAAGAAGTAAGAAAACAATTTGTAAAATTATAAGAATTGGAAGGTGCATATTGGGAAAAGTATTAGGTATATTTGATAGTGGTCTTGGTGGATTAACGGTTCTTGATTCGCTATTAAATTATTGCGATTACGACAAAATAGTTTATTTTGGAGATACAGAGCGTGTGCCATATGGAGCGCATAAAAGATCAACAATTATAGAATACGCAAAGCAAGACGTGAGATTTTTATTGAGTAAGGGTGTTGACGAAATAGTTGTTGCGTGTGCAACGGTTACTTCTAATGCATTAGAAGAGTTAAGGTCAGAATTTGATATTCCTATTTTAGGTATAATAGAAGCGGCAGCAGAAGAAGCGGGAAGATGCACAGTTAATAATAATATAGGGCTTATCGCAACAAAAGCATCAGTTAACTCAAATGTTTATGAGAGAAGTATAAAAGAATTTGCACCAAATGCAAATGTTTATAGTCAGGCTTGTCCACTATTTGTGCCGCTCATAGAATATGGTTTTACACATGATGGTATTGAAGTTGCAGAAAAAACTTGTGAGTTTTATTTAGAATCCTTAAAAAAAGCAAATATTGATACTTTAATATTAGGTTGCACTCATTATCCTTTATTAAAAAAGCAAATTGCAAAAGTTATGGGTGATAATGTAAAAATAATTGATGTTGGTGTGGCTTTTCAGTTAAAAAAATACAAGACAAAAACTGAGAAATTGCCTCAAATAGATTTTTATGTTAGCAATGAACCAGAAACATTTGCATCGGAAATGAAAAAGTTTATTAAAAATAGCAAATTTATGGAAGAACCTAATGTAAGGTTAATTCATATAGAGGAATACTGAAATGTGGTCAAATAAAAAAATATTACTTATAGACGGTTATGCTCGTCAAACACTTCCTATGGCTAAAGGTTTTAGGAAACTTGGGTGTTACGTAAGTATCTTATGCTTTTCAAAATTAGACGTTGGCTACGCTACCAAATACGCTAACAAAAAAATATTATTCGGAGTAGCAAAGGAAGATTATGACTCTCAACTAGAAAAAGTAAGAGAACTTTTAAAGGCTGAAAAATATGATTTAGTCGTGCCAATGACCGATTATTCAGCGACCTATCTTTCAAAAAACAAGCAAGAACTTTCAAAATATGCCTATATTGCGGTAAGCGATTGGGAAACGTTTCAACTTGCTATAGATAAGTCAAAAACAATGAAGATTTGTGCAGAAAATCAAATTAATGCGCCAAAAACGTTATTTAGCAATAATCCTCTTGACGACATAGACAAGTCTAATTTGAATTATCCACTTGTTGTAAAACCTAAAACTGCTTGTGGCTCAATAGGTTTTAATATTGTTGAAAATCCACAGCATTTAAGAAAAATAATTGAGTTGTACCCACCTGAGAATGGTGAATTTTTTATACAAGAGTATATTCCTCAAGGTGGAAATTCCCAATTCGGGGCGGAAGTTTTTCGCGATAGAAATGGAAATTATGCTTCTATTTTGATAAATGAAAAACCGAGATGGTATCCAATTGATGGAGGTTCACCGACAATCAACGTCGCGATTAAAAACGAGGAATTAGTAAATTTAAGTAAAAAACTTCTTGATAAAATGAACTGGCAAGGATATGCAAATATTGATTTTGTTGTAGACGAAAGAGATGGTAAATTTAAGATATTAGAAGTAAATGGGAGAATATCTGCAGCAGTTAAATTAAACTACAGGGTAGGTGTAAATATTGCTCAATTACTATTGGAAAATGCTTTTAGTGAATCAGTAAGTATTTTTAAGGATTATAAAGACGGGGTATCTATTAGTTGTTGTTTAACTGAACTATTATGGTTCTTAAAAAGCAAAAAGAGATTTAAGTCTAAACCATGTGTTTTTTTCAAAAGACATAATAAGGACGTTATATTCTCTTTTGCAGACCCAAAGCCATTTTTCGCATTTTGTTTGCAAAGTATAAAAAATTACAAAGGCGCGATGAAGAAAAGGAAAAGAATTTAGAAAATGAAATTGCTAATTGTTGCAAATTATGCTAAAGAGCATATAAATAAATTTCACGTGCCAACCATTAAAAAGTTTAAGGATAATGGCTGGACCGTTGACGTTGCATGTAATGCTGACGCCAAAATAGAGTTTTGCGACAACGTGTATGATTTACCTATAAAAAGAAACCCTTTTAGGCTACAAAGTCTAATTGCAATTAAAAAACTAAAAAGAATTATTAAACAAAACAAGTATGACGTAGTTCACTTGCATACGCTTACTGGAAGAATAGTTGGAACTTTGTCGGCTAAAAAATTCAAGAAAAAAGGTTTAAGGATTGTTGCAACGTATCACGGCTTAAATTACTATGAAGGCTCGTCAAAAAAATCTAAAATACTTATACCGTTAGATAGATACTTATCTAAGTTTGTAGATTTTTCTTTTTCAGACAATCAAGAAGATATAGTATATGGGAAGAAAATGGGATTAAAAATGGACGATTGTACATTTTGTCCTATAGCGATTAACCCTAAAAGAATATTGCCTATTGAAGAACACAAGCAAAATCGTGCCACGATAAGAGAAAGTTTAGGTGCTAGTAGTGATGAAATTCTTTTAACGTACGTTGCAGAATTACATAAAAATAAAAATCAAACGTTGCTTTTAGAGGTTTTGAAAGAACTAATTAAACGCAATAAAAAAGTAAAATTAATGCTTGTCGGCCCAGAAAATGATGGCGGTGAAACTAAAAAGAAAGTTAATCAAATGGGGCTAACTGATAAAGTTATTTTAACCGGTTGGCGTAACGACATTGGTGATTTGCTTTGTGCTTCAGATATTTACGTTGCATCAAGCATCAGGGAAGGGTTAGGCATTAACCTAATAGAAGCAATGCTTGCGGAAATTCCCGTCGTGGCAACGAATAACAGGGGGCATAGAGAAGTAGTCGTAGATGGAAAAAACGGTTATCTTGTACCTTTAGGGGACGCAGTGGAGTTTGCTAATAGAATAGAAGAATTAATAAATAATAAAAACAAAGTTGACGAATTTATTAAAGAAGGAATTGCAGTTTATAATAACAAATTTAGCATAAAAACAGAAGAAGTAATTTTTAAGAAATATCAAGAAATTTTAGAAGTATAAGATGATACCTTACATTATAGCGTTTGCATTTGTAATGATAATGTCAAACCTAATACAAAAAAACAAAGGAAATAGTAGCGCAATATGGATGCTTACGGTTTTAATCGCTGGCATGACTTTGTTTATTGGTTTTAGATTTTGGGTTGGAACTGACTATGGTTCATATTATAGGACCTATTTCATGTATAGCGAAATGTCTTGGGGAGAGTTATTTAAGGTAGACGACCCAGCCCTTAGAATTATTGCGAAGTTAAGTTCTTATCTAATTGATAGCCCAATAACGATGTTTACTATTGCAGCGGCCATATTTTCAACCTTGTTTGTTTTGAGTATATATGAATATAGCGATAATTTCTTACTTGCAATGTTCATATTTGTTTGTTGTGGAACTTTTTTAGAATCGTTTAACGGCGTTAAACAAGCCACTGCGGTATCAATTATATTTTTTGGCTATAGGTACATTAAGCAAAAAAGTTTTCTAAAATACTTATTAACTATATTAATAGCAATGTTATTTCACTCTACCGCGATTTTAATGTTAATTTTATATCCGCTTTTTAACTTAAAGTTTAAGCCACTAAATATTATTATAATAATAAGTATTTCAGTTGCACTAGCATTATCATATGAGTGGATTTTCTCGCTTGTAGAAACAATTACTGGTAAAGAAGTAAGTTTAGAATATACTTACTATATTACACAAGTAAATATATATCGTGTTGCAGTTGCTATAGCGCCTTGCGTACTTATTTTCTTGTGTAGTAATGAAAGCCGTTTAGAATGTTCGGCGTTATGTAATATGTTAATATTCAACGCTGCGCTTATGTGTGTTACCTCATCAAGTGCTTTCTTGGCAAGAATTGGTATGTATTCTACTGCATTTATTCCTATAGCATTAGTTGGATTAAGAAATAAGGTCAATTTTGAAAAAGATACTAAACTGATATTTGATTTTGTTGTGGTTATTGCATACTTTATATATTTTATCGTAAGCATTTTAAGAACGGCTGATTTATTCCCGTATCAATTATTTTTCTAGTATAGGGGTAGCAAAATGACTATTTGGATATTAAATGGGCCAATGAATGCCGGTGGAACTGAAAGTTTAATAATGGAACTATTACGCAACAAGGATGAGCGTGTTGACGTCAAGTTGATTATTCATAGCGCAAATGGAAAAAATAAAGGCGTGTACGACGAAGAAATTAAGTCTCTCGGCATTGAACGTTATGATTTGCCGTCAGTAGGTTCTGTTGGCAAAAAGGAATACGCGAAGGCGTTTAAGTCGCTTGTTGATAAATTAGGTAAGCCAGACGTAATTCATTCAAATATGAACGCTGTGGGTGGAATTATTTGTAAGGTTGCAAAAAAGTGTGGCATAAAAAATAGAATAGTTCATTGCCACGCAGACATTAAGTATAAGGGCTCAAAGTTAAACGTGCTAAAAAGCGAACTTATACTTTGGTTTATGAAAAAGTACGTAAACAAATACGCAAATCACTTTTGGGCTTGTTCTGACGCAGCGGCAAGAAGATTGTTTTATAAAGACAAAAAAACAACAGTTATTCCCAACGTGATTGACGTTAGAAAATATGCGTTTAATGAAGAAATGCGATTAAAAGAGCGTCGTTTATTAGGCATTGATAATAGCGTTTTAGCCGTAGGGTCGGTAGGGAGAATAGCACCCATAAAAAATTATGAAACTATTATAAAAGCTATTTCAATTTTAAAAAATGAAAATATAAACGCTCATTTTTATTGCTATGGCGGAATAGTGAACGAAACCTATTACCAAACATTACTAAATCTTGCTGGCGAAAAAGGTGTAAAAGATAGAATACATTTTTTAGGTGTTAGCGATAAAGTAAATGAAAAATTAACTGCTTTTGACGTTTACGTAATGCCGTCGTATACGGAAGGATTAGGTATTTCGGCATTAGAAGCGCAGGCAACCGGTTTACCAACTATTCTTTCCACGGGTGTTCCTATGGAAACAGATATGGGAATTGGCATTGTTAATAGGGTTGACCCGACGGATATAAACGGCTGGGCGGAAAAAATTGCAAACAGCAAAAAAATAGAGATAGAATTTAACACTATTTTAAATGCTTTTATTGATAAAGGCTATGACTCAAAATCAAAATGCAGAGAGATATATCAAAAATATATTGATATGGTAGATTAAAATGAATTTATTTAAGAAAATTAAAAAAAGCAAATTTGGTGAATACGCAGTTAGTAAATATCATTGTTTAACATCTTGGTTATATCCTAAATTGGTATCAGATGAAAAAGCAGTAATAAGGTATTACCGTAAAAAATCTGGTGGACAAACTGTTGACTTAAAAAATCCCAAAAAGTTTAGCGAAAAACTACAATGGTACAAACTTAACGCAAAAAATCCATTGATGCAAATTTGTGCTGATAAAGTTGCGGTAAGGGAATACATTAAAGAGATTGGTTACGGAGATTTATTAAACGAAGTTTATGGAGTTTATGATAAAGTAAAAGACGTTGATTTTGCAAACTTGCCTAATCAATACGTTATTAAGGCGGCACATGGTAGCGGTCAAAATATTATAGTTTCAGATAAGGCAAAATTGGACGTAAAACATACTAAAAGAATGCTTAAATGTTGGTTGCACCAAGATATTTCGTGGAGTGGTCGCGAATGGGTATATAAAAATATGCCACGCCGTATTATCATTGAAAAATTCTTAAAAGATGAAACTGGCGAACTTAGAGATTATAAGTTCTTTTGCTTTAATGGTAAACCTATGTTTATGCAACTAGAAGTTGGTAGATATACTAAATATAATACAAGGAATTTCTACGATATGGAATGGAATTTGATGCCGTTTGGTAAGGAAATTCCCCACAACCCAAATATAGACGTGCAAAAACCGACTATGTTTGAAGAAATGAAAAATATTGCAAGCGAACTTTGTAAGCCTTTTCAATTTGTTAGGGTTGATTTGTATCAAGTTAAAGACAAAGTTTATTTTGGAGAATTAACGTTTTTCCCTGCTGGCGGAGCGCCGGATTTCGTTCCTAGCAAATATGACGAAATTGTCGGTGAGTTTTGGGAATTAAAGGAGTAAAATTGGATACCATAAAAATTTCAATTTTAGGGGACGTGTGCCCAACAATAGATTATCGTCCGTATTGGGACAATGGGACTGTTTTTAATGCGGTAGCCGAAAAAATAGGTAATTCTGATTTGTCTATCGTTAATTTAGAATGTCCTGCAACTGACACTGAAAAGAAAATTACTAAATGCGGTCCTTGCTTAAAGGCTAAAAGTAATGACGTAAGTTTAATAAAAAATTCAGGTTTTAATCTTATTTCCCTTGCGAACAATCATATTAAAGATTTTTGTGCACAAGGCGTTTTAGACACTATCGTAAAATGCGAAAAAGAAAACGTAGATTACGTAGGTGCTGGCGCAACTATAAACGAAGCAAAAAAACCAAAAATTCATAATATTAAAGGTCGCCGTATAGGGGTAATATCTTTTGCGGAAAAAGAATTTAACCTAGCAACTGAAACGGAGGCAGGCGCAAATTTCTTTGACGTTTACGAATCTCCTGAACAAATCAAAGCAATAAAAGAAGAATGTGATTTTTTAGTTGTTTTATATCACGGCGGTATAGAACATTATATCTATCCATCTGAAACACTTCAAAAGAAATGCCGTTTAATGGTAAGATGCGGTGCAGACGTAGTATTGTGTCAACACAGCCATTGCGTAGGAACGTTTGAAAATTATAAAGGCGGGTACATTTTGTACGGTCAAGGAAACGGCGTTTATGGTTATAGAGAAAATAGCAAATCATGGAACGAAGGAATACTTCTTTCAATAGAACTTTCTGAAAAAGTAAAAATTACCCCCATATTTTTAAATGCTACTCCAAATGGAATAGTCGTTTTGGATGAACAAAAAAGTGATAATAGGCTAAAAGAGTTTTTAGAAAAATCACAAAACGTTTATGACGAGAAATTTTTAAAAGAACAATGGATTAAGTTTTGTGAAAAGAATGGTGACTTAAATAGACCGTTATTCTATGGTAAATCAAGAGTTTATATAAAACTTAATAGAATTCTAAAAAATAAGCCATTTAAGTTAAACTTTTCAAAGAAGAAAGAAATGGTTACAATGAATCTTATTCGTTGTGATGCTTGGCGAGAAGTTATTACAACTCTTTTGGAGAAAGACGTTTATGACAAATAAAATGGTTACGGTAGTTGTGCCCGTTTATAACATGAAGGAATTGTTGCCAAAATGTTTAAGCGCATTATTAAATCAAAGTTACGATAATTACGAAATTTTAATAATTGACGACGGCTCAACTGACGGTTCTAGCGTAATTTGTGATGAATACGCTCAAAAAGAAGGTAAGGTAAAAGTAATACATAAAGAAAATGGTGGTCTTTCTTCCGCGCGAAATTGCGGTATAGAAAACGCTACGGGTGATTTTATCATTTTTCCAGACCCAGACGATTGGGTGGAAAAAAACTATCTTGAGCAATTAGTTAAGTTGGCGAATGAATATCATACCGATTTAGAAATTTGTGGACATTACGTTGACGACGCAAAAAAAAGTATAGTGCATAATACTTTAGGTAAAATAAAGGTAATTGATAAAAAAGACACACTTTGTTTACTTATGCGTCCTGATGCGTTTTGCGGTTTTGCGTGGAACAAACTCTATCATTTAGATATTATCAAAAAAAATAATTTACGTTTTGATACTGAACTAGGTATGGCGCAAGACTTGCACTTTGCTTTTAGATATATTAGATGTTGTGAAAGTGTAGTTTACGACCCAACGCCGACATATCATTATTTTCAACACATTGGTGGCGTAACTAATGCAAAATCTCCATTAACTACTAGAAAAATTAGCGGACTAAAAACTTATGAAAAGATAGCAGAATTAGCAAATGGAGAATACCCACAAGTTCGTAGTTTAGCATATTCTACAATATTTAATATGAGTATGCATTTCATTTATATTTATTTCTATTCAAAAATGAAGGACAAGGCGTTATTAAAAAAACTAAAAGAAAATTTGAAAATATATAAGTCTAATTTTTTTGGAGACGATAGATATTCTAGAGTGCATAAATTTTTAGGTAGAATTGCATTAGTTAGTCCAAGATTATATTATTTAACGAAGAAGATAGTAAAAGGATAAACATGGAAAGACCTTTAGTCTCAGTAATAATGGGTATATACAACACGGAAAAGTCGCTATCCCAAAGCATACAATCAATTTTAGACCAAACGTATACTAATTGGGAACTTATTATGTGTGATGATTGTTCAACTGATAATACCTACGAAGTTGCTAAAGAATTCGCTAGTAAATACGATAATATTAAGGTTATTCGTAACGAGGAAAATAAAAGACTTGCGTATTCACTCAATCAATGTTTAAGGTGTGCAAAGGGAGAATATATCGCCCGCATGGACGCAGACGATATATGCTTGCCAACTAGGTTTGAAAAACAGGTGGCGTTTTTAAGCGAAAATCCCGAGTGTAGCGTAGTTGGTTCAGCGATTATTCCTTTTGACGAAAACGGCGAAAGAACGGCAAGAGTTCCAAAAGAAAACCCAGTAGTTCGTGATATGAAAAGGGGCGTTCCATTTTATCACCCTACCATCATGATGAGAAAAAAGGCATACGACGATTTAGATGGCTATTACGTTTCTAAGCGCACAAGAAAGGGACAAGACCTTGATTTATGGTTCCGTTTCTTTGCAAAAGGGTTTAAGGGATATAATATTCAAGAGCCACTACTTAAATATCACGAATCGCTAGAAGATTATAAGAAAAAAAGAAATATAAGTTATTCTTGGGGTATGACTAAAACGGCGCTTCACGGCTTTAAGATTAACCATTTTCCGTTTTATTTGTATCCGTGGGCGTTTAAGGACGTTGTATCGGCATTTGTGCCAAGATGGATTAGATTTAGACGAAACAAGAAAGGTAAGGAAGTAAAATAAAAGATGATACGTTTTCTATCAAAAATAAAAGGTACGTTAAAAGTTTTAATTTATAAATTGTGTTATGGAAAAAAATTAAAACTAAACGGCTTACCAAGTTTTTCGGACAAGGCATCGTTAAGGGTTAGAAAAAACAGCAAAATAATTTTAAATAAACGTTCATACTTTGACAGGGGAACGTTACTTAGAGTAACTGAAAATGCAAAGTTTACTCTAGGTAAGAATTCTGGTTTTAATTCATATTGCGTTATAACTTGTAGGGATAGTATTACAATCGGGGACAACGTTATGTTCGGGCCGTTTGTTACTATTCATGACCATGACCACGTTTATAAAACGGAAGGTCAAATGAAAACTTCAGGATACGTAACAAAACCTATCGTGATAGAAGATAACGTTTGGATTGGTGGAAACGTAGTAATACTTAAAGGCGTTACCATAGGCTCTGGTAGTGTAATTGGTGCGGGAACGATAGTTAATAAAGACGTTCCGCCAAACACCATAGTCTACAACAAAAAAGAACTCGTTCAAAAAGAGATAGAAAAATAAAAACACCTTTGCCGATATAAGCAAAAGTGTTTAGGTTTTAGGTTAAGAAAATAAATTTATTAGTTTTTCATTATCAATTGCATGCTTGTTGTCTTCAAGATTTAATTTGTAGCCATTAATAAGTTTTTCAATAGATAAGGCTATAGAATTTTCATCCATATTACATACTAAACCGTTTTCTCCATCTGTAATATGTTCGTAGGCACAAGGAAAGTTTGTAGTAACTATTGGTTTTTTTAGGATTTTTGCTTCTGCTAGTGTAATACAGTAACTTTCATATATAGAAGTTTGAACGTATATATTGGCACTGTTTATATATTTATAAGGATTAGGTTGATTGCCAAGTAGAATAAAATCTTCTGTTAAATTATTTTCTTTAATCAATTCGGAAAGTTTTTGTCTATCGTGACCTTCTCCACAGACATACCATAAAATATCGTGGCCTTTATCTTTAAGGATTTTACAAGACTTTATTGCTAAATCATAACCTTTTGCTTTATCAAGTCTACCAACGGTGCAAAGTTTAATCTTTTTATTATTATCCAAATCGGTGTTTTCTTTACTTAATTGAATTACGCGATTAATATCTATCGGATTGTAAACTACGTCTGTCTTGCCTTGCAAAGCGGGATGTCGCGATAAGAAAGAAGTTTCAGCTGATTTTGAAACGCAAATAACTTTAGTAAATTGTTTAAATACACTATCGTAGTCTGTTACATTTTGGTCTTTTGTTAAAAGAACATCATTGTGTATCCAAATATATTTGTTTTTTGCATTCAAGTTGTTTATTACGTAAAACGAACTGAAACAATACGGCACATCATAAGCTATTGCATAATCATATTCTTCGTGTAATTTGGGTAACCTTTTGGCAAATCTTTTTTGTCGGTTGCAATCAGATATAAATAGTTTTTCAAAAATTATAGAAAAAAGCAATTTCAAAGAATTTAGAAATTTGAAATTTTTTATATTATTTATTAAGTTTTTTCTAGAAACTTCTTTTTTTGATAAATAATTCTTAAAGTCCACAATCGTACAAAGCGATTCAAACTTTTTGAACAAGTCACCATTTGCATCTGTTGTGATTAATGTTACGTTATGATTATTTTTCTTAAGAAGTTTAATGGTTTCAAGCAGTGCTGTTTGAACGCCACCAGTTTGTAGTTTCCTTGTGAATAAAATGATTTTTTTCATAAAATACCTTAAATTTTTATTAAATAAATTATACAACAAGGATGAATAATATTCAAGTATATAAATGAGGTTATAAGTGGATAAATTAATAAGTGTTATAATTCCCGTGTACAAGGTGGAAAAATATTTGCCGAGATGTATAGAGAGTGTTCTTAATCAAACATATAAAAATTTTGAACTTATATTAGTTGACGATGGCTCTCCAGATAATAGTGGTAAAATATGTGATGAATATGCATTAAAGGACGCAAGAATAAACGTAATTCATAAAGAAAATGGCGGTGTTTCTTCAGCAAGAAATGCTGGTATTGACGTTGCTAAAGGAGAGTATATAAATTTTATTGATAGCGACGATTGGGTTCCTAGTGATTCGCTTGAAATTCTTCTTGAATTGTTACATGATAATTTTGCTGATTTATCTATAGGTGGACGTGAAGACCTAGGAAAAAAAATCAAACAAAAAACATGTGAGTTAACACTCGTAGAGTTTGGAGTTTCAGAAGAAGAAAAAGTCGCTGAATTTCTAGAAAACTCTATAGTTTTATCTTCTTGTGGAAAATTATATAAAACGAGTTTAATAAAGCAAAATAGATTATTTTTCCCAGAGAGTCTTAAATTGGCGGAAGATGCAGTTTTTGTTAGAAATTATTTGAGAGTTGCGAAAAGGATTGCAAACACAAAAAGTATCGTATATTTTTATAACAGAACAAATGAAAACAGTGCAACTCATAAAAATTATATTGACAACAATAAATGGGAGCTTTATTCATTAAAAAACTTTGCAAACTTAGTTGATTTATGCTTAACGCGTGAAGATATTAAAAATATGATTATTTCTAGGCAGGCATATAACAAATATTTTTATATAGCTTATCTTTACTGTAATTATTTACACAAAAAAGCAGCTATAAAAAAATTACAAGAAACAAAGGAAATGTTTAATAAATATATGATGTTAAATGAAAACATTTACATAAATAAAGGGTACATAAAAAAGGTTGATGCGGTAAAAAATAACAACTTTAATATGCTTTATAAACTTATAATAAAAGAAAGTAAGGGTAGGTTGCCTAAAAGAATATTAAGAAATTTATATAATTTTAGTATCAAAAGGATGATAGAAAGAAAAAGGGACGGTTTAAGAAACTATAAATGAATAAGACAGGCATTATAACTCATTTTTATGAGAGCGAAAATTTTGGTGGGATACTTCAGTCTTACGCTTTGTGTAAAGTTATAAATGACTTGGATATACAGGCGGAGCAAATTTCGTATGATTTTAAGCAAATAATAAGCAACGCCAATAAAAAGAACGTAAAAATGAACTATATAAAAAAAGTTAAGACCTATTTTATAAATAAAGTTCTAAAATATAGAGCAAAAAAAATTCAAAAAGATAAAATTAAACACGAAGTAGACAGTATCACAAAAAGAAAAATTGAAGAGTTTATTAGTAAGTATATTCCGCATAGTAAAGAAGTTTACTCTAATGAAAATATTAGTACTTGTGTAGAAAACTATGACGTTTTTATAACTGGTAGCGACCAAGTTTGGAATCCTATATTTTATAGACCGGCGTTTTTACTTGAGTTTGCGCCGTCAACTAAAACTAAGATTTCATACTCGGCAAGTATAGCAAGAGATAGTTTAAGTCAAAATGATTTAAGTCGTTTCAAAAATGCGCTAGGTGATTTTAAAGCAATTTCTGTTAGAGAAGAAAGTGCAATAGGCTTGATAAAGGAAGTTTGTCCAGTTGAGCCAATTGTTACGCTAGATCCTACCTTGCTTCTAAAAGACAAATGGAACGAAGTTTGCGCAGATAGGCTTATAAAAGAAAAATATATTTTTTGCTATTTTTTAGGTAACAATAAGGAAGAGAGAAAAGCCGTTAAACGCTTTGCAAAAGAAAAAGGACTAAAAATAGTATTTCCATGTTATGCTTCTAAGATAAGTTTAACTTATCATAGAAAATTTGGAGATATAAAACTTTATGGTGTTTCGCCTGATGAGTTCTTGTCATTGATAAAATATGCCGAATATGTATTTACGGATAGTTTTCATGCAGTAGTATTTTCAAACGTTTTTAAAAAGCAATATTTTGTTTTTGATAGAAATAAAACAGGGGATATGAATTCTAGAATTATAGATATAACTAATCTCTTTAATCAGCAAGAAAGATACGTAAAAAATTCCATTGTAAATAAAATTTCTTACGTAAAATCCTTAAAAGAAATAGACTATTTCAAGGAAAATCCGAAGTTTGACGAACTTTATGAAAAGTCTATAAAATTCTTAAAAGAAAGTTTAGGAGTACAAAATGTCTAATAAGACAAGTCAACTAAGAGCCGGCTCTTTATTATCTTATATTCAAATGGCTGTATCTATCATAGTGGGTATTTTGTATACACCTATAATGATAAGATTGCTAGGCAAAAGTGAATACGGATTATATAGCACCGTATCTTCTACTATAGCAATGCTTTCAATCTTAAATTTGGGTTTTAAAAGTGGGTACGTGCGCTACTTCGCTAAATATAAGAAAGAAGGCGATGAAGAGTCTATAGCAAAACTCAACGGCTTATATTTAATTATATTTAGCGTTATAGGTGCTATAGCGCTTGTTTGTGGGCTTTTTTTAACCTTTAACTTAAAACTTGTATTTAGTACGGGATTGACGGATAAAGAATACATAACCGCAAAAGTTTTAATGTTGCTTTTAACTATTAATTTAGCAACTTCTTTTCCGTTTGGTGTATTTTCTAACATAATTTCAACTAATGAACGTTTTATATTTTTGAAAGTAGTTGGAATAATTAGAACTGTGGTAAATCCAATTATCGTTTTGCCGTTGTTGTTATTGGGATATGGCTCTATCGCTATTGTTGTAGTTACAATCACGCTTAATTTATTATCTGATTTTATTTATATATTGTATGTCGTAAAAGTTCTTAAAAATAAATTCGTTTTTCACGGTTTTGAAAAAGGGCTTTTTAAGGGTATTTTCGGTTTTACAATATTTATTGCTATAAATTTAATCGTTGACCAAATAAATTGGAATATTGATAAAGTTTTACTTGGAAGATTAAGGGGAACGGCTTCAGTTGCGGTATATGCAGTTGCCTCTACGTTACATAGTTATTATTTGATGTTTTCTACTTCTATATCGTCAGTATTTACACCTAGAATATATAGCCTAATTACTCAAACAGAAAATGATAAGATATTGCAAAGACAGAAACTTACAGAGTTATTTATAAAAGTTGGTAGAATACAATTTTTAATTTTAGGACTTATTGCAAGCGGATTAGTTTTTTTTGGCAAACCTTTTATTTCATTTTGGGCGGGAGTAGGATACGAAGAGGCCTACTACGTAGCATTGCTACTAATTTTACCCGTAACAATTCCGCTTATACAAAATTTGGGTATCGAAATTCAAAGGGCGCAAAACAAACATAAATTTAGAAGCATTCTATATCTTTGTATGGCTATTGCAAACTTGGCATTATCAATTATACTAATTAAAAGTTATGGAGCAATAGGTGCTGCTATTGGTACGGCGATATCTCTATTGATAGTAAACGGTTTAATCATTAATATTTACTATCATAAAAAATGCAATATTAACGTTGTTAAATTTTTTGCAAGTATACTTCGCCTTTGCGTAGGGCTTATAATTCCGGTAATTGTAGGGGTAGTCATTATAAGGTTTGTGCCACTTTATAATATTTGGCTTATGCTTTTATTTATATTAATTTACTCAGTAATTTATATAGTTTCTATGTGGCTATTTGCTATGAACTCTTTTGAGAAAGATTTAATTAGAAAACCATTAAAAAAACTTTTTGGTAAATAAAATGATTGCTATTACTAATAAAACAAATTGTAGCGGATGTTCAGCGTGCGCACAA
>JAZOST010000053.1:0-5660 GCA_045657285.1 Christensenellaceae bacterium | reverse complement strand
ATAAACTAGGTTGCGGATACGTGTCATTAATAATTTGTATAATCTATTTTGCTTTTCTCACGCTAAACATAGGATTTCGTTCGGGCGCAGAAAGTATTTTAATGTTTTGTATTATACCTTCTATCCCGAATTTAATAATTAAAAAGAGAGGAAATAAAATTGACTAAAGTTTTAGAAGTATCTTTTGGTGGCTTGGGCTTTGATGGTTCTAGTAGTGTGATTTATTCCATTGCGGAAGCATTACAGGGAAAAATTGAATTTGAATTTTTAGTTTTTAGCAAAAAAAACAGTAGAGAAAGTGAGTTTGCACAAATTGGCAAAGTTAATAGGATAAACGGATATAGTGGAAATATTTTAGAAAAAATTTTTAGAAGCCGTATTTTCTATAAAGAACTTTATAAACTTTGCAAAGGAAATAATTATGACGTTATTCACTGTCATAACTTGCCTGACGCGGGCGTGATATTAAAGGCGGCAAAAAAAGCAGGTGTAAAATTAAGAATAGTACATTCTCATCAAACTAAAAGCACAAGGAAAACCTCAATTTTTAGAAAATTTAAGAATAAATGCAACTTACGTCTAATAGAAAAGTATGCGACTCATAAGATAGGTTGCTCTATGCAGGCTTGTAGAGATTTTTATAAAGATAACGATTATAAAGTTATATATAACTCGGTAGATTTAAACAAGTTCAATATTAAAAATAAAGAAAAAAATATAAGCCCAAGTTTTATTCACGTTGGAAGATTTGCTTATCAAAAAAATCAACGGTTCTTGTTAAAAGTTTTTAAGGAAATTAAGGAAAGAGAAAAAGATGCGTCTCTTTTGCTAATAGGTTATGGTAACGATGAGAAAGTTATTAGAAAAGATATTTTAAGTTATGGTTTAGAAGATAACGTTAAAATCCTTCAAGGAGATAACGACTTTGTCGCTAAAAGTTTTGCCCAAGCAAATTATATGATTTTTCCATCTTTTTTTGAAGGACTTCCGATTGTTTTAATAGAAGCACAAGCAAGTGGTTGTTATTGTTTTGCTTCTGACGCCATAGTTGAAGAAGTAGATTGTGGATTGATGAAAAAAATTCCCTTAGAAAAAGATGCTAAAACATGGGCAGAAATTATTCTTAATGATATTAAAAATAAAAATCTATGGGACGAAGAGGAATTACTTATAAAAATCAATAAATTTGATAGAAAGGTTATAACCGAGCAATATTTTAGACTTTATAACGGGGAATTATAAGAAGGTATAATTTGAGGAAAAGTAAATCTTTATTTAAAAATATATTTTCAAGCATGCTTCCACAACTTGTAAATATTATATCTAATTTTATACTTCCTGCTTTTATAATAGGATTTTATGGTTCTAAGATTAATGGTCTAATTTCCACTTCTAAAAGTATAATTTCCTATATAAGTCTAGTAGGCGCAGGTATTGCCGTTGCGGTAACCCAGCAACTTTATGCGCCTGTAGCAAAGCACGACGATGAAACGGTAAAGGGGATGTTAAATTCAGCAAGCAAAATGTTTTTCCGTTACGGCGTGATATTTTGTGTGATTTTGATTTTAGTTGCCCTTATTTATCCTTTTTTCGTTGAGGATAGTGTTGGGCATTTAACGGTGTCTTTACTTTTACTTGTTATGGGCCTACAAGGAGCGTCAGAATTCTTCGTTGTCGGAAGATGTAGAGCAATACTTTATGCAAATCAGAAAGTGTACGTTTGCACGCTTATTCAAGCAGTTAGTTTGCTTATAAGTTTAGGCTGTGCTATATTAATGATAAAAATTGAAACGAGTATAATACTAGTTCAACTTGCTATTTCACTAGTTTACGTTTCAAGGGCTATACTATTACAATCGTACGTATCAAAAAAATATCCACAATATAAAGATTATAAAAATAGTAAACCTATTGACAGCGCGGTTAGCAAAAGAAAAGATGCTATGTTACATCAACTTGCTGGACTTGCAGTTATGAGTAGTCAATCATTAATTTTAACTACGTTTGTTAGTTTGGAAGCCGCTAGTATTTATGCCGTTTACCATATCGTTTTTGCGGGTATATCAGCAATTTGTACTAACATAAGCACTGCTATAACACCCTATTTAGGTAGAGGTCTAGCATTAGACGATAAGAAAAAAATAACTAAAAAATATGATTTAACAGAGTTGTTTTTTAACGTTCTTACAACTTTTATTTTTTCGGTATGTGCGTTTATGCTAATGCCGTTTATTATGCTTTATACGAAAGGCGCGGACATAAATTATCTATATCAAACTTTCGGTATATTATTTTTAATAGCATTTTCTTTTCATGTCTTACGATTGCCGGGTGTGGCTATTATAAACGTAGCAGGGCATTTTAAGGAAACAAGAATACGTGCCATTATTGAAGCAGTAATATGTGTTGTCATTAGTATTATATCAACTCTTTTAATCGGTCTAGAAGGTGTTTTAATAGGTACTGGTTGTGCTCTTGGATGGAGAGCGATTGACATCATAGTTTATTCTAATAAAAATATATTAAATAGAAGTTCGTTAAAGTCTATATTTAGAGCGGTACGCTGTTTGTTGATAGTAATTTTATCGTGTGTAATTTCTATAAAAATTGATTTAAATATATCTAGTTATTTATCATGGATTATCCACGCATTGATAATTTCCATAATAATTTTTGTGTTTGTGGCAATAGAAACGATTATTTTTGAATTGAATTTATTAAAAGGTATAATTATAAAAAGGGAAAATAAGAGGAAATAATGAAAAGTCAAGAAAGGTTTTTAGAAATTTATAAGCGTGAAGCGGAATATCTAGCGTTTTGCCCGTATAGAATTTGCCCTATAGGCGCGCATATTGACCATCAATTTGGTAAAATCACAGGTTTTGCAATAGATAAAGGTGTATTTATAGCCTATTCTAAAAAGCAAAACGGAATAGTAGAACTGAACTCTTTGCAATTTGATAAAAGAGCGCAATTCCACGTTAAAGACGTACCCCCTCCACAAAAAGACTGGGCGGACTATTTAAGGGGTGCAACCGTAGCGCTTTCTGAAAAATATCCACTTAAATATGGTCTTAGTGGTGTAATTGAAGGAAGTATTCCTATAGGGGGATTATCATCTTCGGCAGCGGTAATTATAGCGTTTCTTTCGGCACTTTGTAGAGTGAACGAAATTTCGCCCACCAAACAAGAAATCGTAACTATTGCGCAAAACGCGGAAAATAATTACGTTGGCGTAGCGTGTGGTAAACTTGACCAATCATGCGAAATATATTGCTTAAAAGATAATTTACTCTATCTTGATACGCTTACTGACGAAGTTAAATATATTCCCGTAAATCCAAATATGAAGCCGTATAAAATTGCTATATTCTTTTCTGGCGTGGAAAGAAATCTTGCAGGCTCTAAATACAATATGCGTATTGATGAGTGTAAGGCTGCAGCATACGCTCTTAAGGCGCACGAAGGTATGGAATATGGTAAGTTTAAGAAAAACTTCTTATCTGAAGTGCCTTATGAAGTTTACCTAAAACATAAAGATAAACTCCCTGAGCCGTGGCGTAAACGCGCTGAACATTATTACACGGAATCACAAAGGGTTGAAGAAGGCGTTAAAGCGTGGGCTGAAGGCGATATCAAAAAATTCGGCAGACTTTGCTACGAAAGCGGAAATTCATCAGTAGAAAATTATGAAGCAGGTTCACCCGAACTTATTAAACTTTTTGAAATTTTGAAAGAAACTGACGGCATTTACGGCGGAAGATTTTCTGGCGCGGGCTTTAAGGGTTGCTGTATGGCGCTTATTAACCCCGAAAAAGCGAATAAGATTTTAGAAGAAGTTGAAACAAAATACCTAGCGGAATTCCCCAAATTTAAGGGTAAATATTGCGCTTATCTTTGCGAAACGTCAAACGGGGTGGAATTATGAAGTGTCTAATACTAGCAGCGGGCTACGCAACAAGGCTTTATCCATTGACTGAAAATTTTCCAAAGCCTTTACTTAAAGTGGGCGAAAAAACTATACTTGACTGGCTACTTGACGATATTGACACGTCAAAAGTCGTTGACGAATACGTGGTAATATCTAACGCAAAGTTTTACGAACATTTTTCTTCGTGGGCGAAACAAAAGCCGTATAAAATAACGGTACTTAGCGACGGAACTTATTCAAACGAAACTCGTCTTGGCGCAGTAAAAGACGTTCAGTTTGCGATTGACGAACTTAAAATAGAGGACGACGCTTTAGTTATTGCAGGCGATAATTTGTTAGATTTTTCTATGACTAAGTTTATTTCGTACGCAAAGCAAAAGAAAGCGTCTTGCGTAATGCGCTACTTTGAAGAAGAAAAAGCAAAACTTATGAAAGCGGGCGTTCTTACCATTGATGAAAATGATTTAATTTTAGAAATGGAAGAAAAACCGAAAGAACCTAAATCTAACTGGTGCTGTCCTCCTTTCTATTATTACGCTAAAGAAGACGTAAAAAAGGTAAAAGAAGGAATATCTTCCGGTTGCGGAACTGATGCGCCAGGTAGTTATATTGCTTGGCTATCAAAACAATCAAAAGTTTATGCTTTTGAAATGCCGGGAGACAGATACGATATAGGCGACGTAAAAAGTTATTCTGAAGTTCAAAATACTTATGAAGGTATAAAATGAAAAAACTAACGCGTGTGTTAACTGAAATATTAAAAAGCGAAAGTTTAGGGCTTCCGCTTGATTTAACGTGTTTCAGAAACACAAGCGAAGAAGAATTTGATAAAATTTTTAGGTTTTGCGTCCCGCATGACGTTCAAAATATATTTGCGTCAGGTTTAATAAAAAACGGGCTTGTACAAAAGGATAGTGCTTTAGGTAAAAAGTTAAAAAACGAATTATTAAAGTCTTTAAGTAGATATGAAAGGTCTGTCCACGATTTTAGTGTTATTTGTAACTGCTTTGAACAAAACGAAATTCCATTTTTGCCACTAAAGGGCGTTATTTTAAGGAATTATTATAACGAGCCGAGTTTAAGGACAAGTTCAGACATTGATATTTTTGTAAATGAAAAAGATACGAAAAAAGCGGTAGAAGTTTTATGCAAGCAATGCGGATACACGTTGAAAGAAGACGGCGTAAACGAAATTTCACTTTATTCGCCTAGTGGTGTTCATCTTGAACTTTTATACGTTTATGAAGGCAAAAGCACTAAAGAAAACGTTATGCTTACGGATTTTGAGGCTACTTTTAGCCTAAAAGAAGGCAAAAAATATCAATACGAAATGGGTTTAGAGTTTTTCTATATGTACGCCCTAGCGCATACGTCAAGACACTTTAAGCAAAAAGGTACGGGCATTCGTTCTATTTTGGACGTTTACGTAATGAATAATAAATTTACTTTTGACAATAAAAAATTAAAAGTGCTTTTAGAAAAATACAACCTAGTAAAATTTGAAAAATACGCAAGAAAACTTTGTGCGGTTTGGTTTGATAATGACATACCAGACCAAACGACTTTGTTAATGCAAGAGTATATTTTGTTTTCGGGTGCTTACGGTACAACAAAAAACTATATTTTTAGTTATTCTAAAGATGGCAAAAAACTTAAATATATCCGTCAAAGAATATGGCTACCTAAAGAAAAGATAGAAGAATTCTTTCCAAAGGCAAAAATCACAAAA
>JAZOST010000052.1:0-41439 GCA_045657285.1 Christensenellaceae bacterium | reverse complement strand
ACACGTCGGGTGTTGGTAAATTGATGGATATGGCAGTTTCTATGGGTAAACAAGTTCGTCCCAACATGCACTACGGTATCTGTGGTGAACACGGCGGCGATCCTTCCTCTATCGAATTCTGCCACGCTATCGGTCTTTCTTACGTATCCTGCTCGCCTTACCGCGTGCCCATCGCAAGACTTTCCGCTGCACAGGCTAATATCCGTAATCCTAGGGGCTAAGATTTAGCGCAAAAAGCGGTAAAAATTTACTATTTTAATTAAAAATTTGTTTTTAAGTGGCCATTCTCCCAAAAGAGTGGCTACTTTTTTTCTCTTGTAAGTTCCTAAAAAAGCAAAAAATAAGCCCCAAAAGTGGGGTGGTTCCTCAAATGTTACACTTTTCTGTATCTACTGATATAGGTAAAAAAGGGCGATAAAAAGGAGAAAATTATGACAAAATACAAATTAATCGTAGAATATTACAAAAAAGGCAACAATCAAAAGCAAATCGCTACTCTTTGCAGTTGTTCTCGAATGACTGTTTGGAGAGTTTTAAGCAGATTTCAAAGTTTAGAGATTGCGTTTGTGGACGTTTTGGAAATGAGTGAAACTGAATTTGCACATTTATTGTTCCCCGAAAGGGCGAAAGCAGGGGATGGATATTTGATTCCTGACTTCAAGTGGGAAGAGTTTCAAATGTGTAAACACCAATCGTCTATTCGCTTATGTCATCGAAGATATTGCAAACGTGCGGCGAAGCAAAACTTGATGGCGTATAGTTGGAAGTGTTTTCTATATTTATATAATGATTATAGGAGACCAAAGTTGGAAGTTTGTGACCCCAATGACAAAATTCGCAACAAGCTAAAGGATTTTAACTTTCTATTATCGTGTTGTCCGCGTGGAAGCATAAAATACGAAGTAATCCTAAGACAAAAAGAAGAGTGGCTCAAATCCTTAAAAATCGAAGAAGATAAAATCTTAGACGACGAACAGTAAAATATACCCGTTAGGGTATAATGTGTGCTTAATACTTCAAAATAGTCCCGAAAGGGTATAAAATTATTTGTATATTTGCTCCATAAAATTGTATTTAATGCAATTATGTGGGGCAAATATATTTTTATATAAAAATTAACTAAACTTACGCAAAACCCCCAAGAAATGCAGTGTTTTACGTCAAAATGGTTAAAAATCAAGGATTTTATTATTCACAAAATAAAAATTACTTAAATTACGCAAAAACCGTTGACATTTGTTCGTAATTTGAGTAAAATAAGTATAACAAGATAAGGAAATGATAGTAATGGAAGATTTTTATTTGAGTCAAGCCCTATTCCGCACGCAAGAAATCTTAGACAACTTTACAAACGAAAGAAGTATGCAAGTTAGATTAAAGGCGTTAACGGAAAATGGGCGTATTGAAAAAATAAAAAATGGTCTTTATGCGACGGTCAACTCATTGACGGGCGATATTTTTGCGAGCCGTTTTGAGATAGCTTCGGCGCTTTTTGAAAATGCTTGCGTAGCATATCACTCTGCGTTGGAATTTCACGGGCTTGGAAATCAAATGTTTTCAGAAGTGCAAGTTTTTACCGAGAAACGCTATAATCCCTTTACTTATAACGGGCTTGAATATAAATTCTTTTCATACACCGCAAAAGGTGGAATAATGCGTTTAGAACAAAATGCGGAAATTGTTGTTACTGATTTAGAAAGGACGGTAGTGGACTGTATTGACCGCATTGACCTTGCCGGTGGACTTGAAGAACTCGTTACGGCATTAAACGGCATAACGCATCTTGACGAGCAAGCATTATTATCCTATTTGAAAGAGTATAACAAGAAATTCGTTTATAAAAAAGCGGGCTTTTTACTCTCGTTACTTAAAAAAGACTTGCTCTCGCAAAACTTCTTTGATATATGTAAGCAAAACTGCTCTATAAAATTAGAAGATATAAGCGAAAATAAAAAGATGCCGAGAAAAACGGATAAGTATTGGGGACTTATGTATCCTGAAAAACTTATAAACACGGAGAACTGATATGATAAACCTATCGCAAAAAAACGTAGTTAAAATAGCAAAACAAACGAACTTTATAAAAGATAATGTTGAAAAGGTTATGCGCCTTGCGGATATTTTAGAGTTTGTATTCACGTCTAAATGGAAAGATAAACTTGCTCTCAAAGGCGGAACGGCTATCAATTTGTTCTATCGTGAATTACCAAGACTTTCGGTTGATATTGATTTAGACTATATTGGCGACACGAAAGAAGAAATGGAAAAAGACAAGGAAGAACTTTGGAATTTCTTGCAAATGGCGTTATTCCAAAAGAACTATTCGCTTTCGCCACAAAGCAAACGATATTTTGCTTTAGACTCTGCAGTTTTTCAATATATAAACAACGCGGGCAACCGTGACAACATAAAAATAGAAATAAACTATCTTGATAGAAAGCACGTTCTTCCATTGAGCGATAAGCCTATCAAAACTCCCGTTGCGGAAAGTGAAGTAAACGTAAAAGTTTTGAGTGCTTGCGAGTTGTACGGAAGCAAACTTGCGGCTTTAATTGGGCGTTGTAAACCGAGAGATATTTACGACGTTTACGGGTTAATTGAAAGTGGCATTATCGAAGATAAAGAAATGCTTAAAAAATGTACTATCTTCTATAATTGTATCGGTGGCGATTCTAATATTTGCGAAGTTTCCCTTGATATTTTAGATGGTGTTACGGATAGAGATATCAATAGGCAACTCAGACCTATGCTTAACAAGAATGACCGTTTCAAAAAAGACGTGGTAATCGCTTCAATAAAAGAATACTTACAAGAATTGCTTGTGTTTAGCGATAACGAAAAAGAATTTGTGAAAGAGTTTGCTAACAAGAATTATCGCCCCGAACTTTTATTTGAGGATAAAGATATTGTGGAACGCATCTCCGCGCACCCTATGGCATTGTGGCGCGTTAGAGAAAATTAAGAATTTTTATAAATATGACGGGATTTGTTTTATTTAACATGCTAAAATCAAGATGATAGCATGGTCGAGATTGTGATAAACATAGGAGAAGTATTATGAGAGAACAAGAATGTGTGCCTTTTGCGCCGGCGCTTATAGAATCTATGAGATCGTTGGGATATTCATTCCCATCGGCAATAGCAGATTTGATTGATAATAGTGTCAGTGCAATGGCAACCGAAATTAATATTCTGACTAAACCGAGTGCAAGTCCATATATGATTATTCTTGATGACGGATGTGGAATGAGTCGAGATGAATTGTATGAGGCTATGCGCTACGGAAGTAATCCTCTAGTTGAAAGAAGTGAACGTGATTTAGGACGATTTGGTCTTGGGTTAAAGTCAGCTTCTTTGTCGCAATGTAAAAATTTAGTGGTTATTAGCAAAAAGAACGGAGAAATTAACGCTTGTTCTTGGGATTTAGATTTCATTGCTCAACGAGGTGCGTGGGTGTTAAAAGTTTTTTCCGAGGAAGAATTGGACCATTTTCCAGAAATCGAAAAGTTAAAAAATATGGAACATGGAACCTATGTTTATCTTGATAATTTTGATAGGATAAGAGAAGGCGCTGCTGTTTTGCATGATACTTTTGCAAAAAATTTAGACGATATGGTTAATCACTTGTCGTTGGTTTTTCACCGTTATTTAGAAGATGGGTTAATAATAAAAGTCAATGATTTACAAATAGAGCCGAAAGACCCGTTTTTAAAATATCATAGAGCAACTCAAAGAAAAAGAGAAAGTTCATTTTATATTCATAACAAGAAGATAAGTTTACAGCCTTATATTCTTCCGCATTTATCAAAGCTATCGCAAGAAGATTTAGATAAAGTTGGCGGAAAGGAAAAATTGAAAAATGAACAAGGTTTTTATGTTTATAGAAACCGTCGCCTAATTATTTGGGGGACTTGGTTTAGATTAGAAAGAAAAGATGAATTAAGCAAATTGGCTCGTGTTATGGTAGATATACCAAATTCTCTTGATTACATGTGGTCGATTGATATAAAAAAGAGAACAGCGATTTTGCCAGATGTTATAAAGAAAAATATGTATAACGCTGTTTATGAATCAGTTTTAAGTAGCGAGTCCATTCATACTTTTAGGGGGAGAAAAGAGAAAAAGACTGACGAAATTGATTATGTTTGGGAAAAAATTAAAGTTAGGGAAGGATACGAATATCAAATCAATCGAAGTATTCCACAATTAAAAATTTTGGAAGAGACGCTTGATGATAGGCAAGTTAAAATGTTGAACTCTGTAATAGAGTTGTTAGAAGAGGCCTTTCCAGTTACAGCGGTGTATGTTGATGTTGCCAAAGGGAATATTGAAGAAAAACCGCCAATTGATGATGGGTATATAGACAAGCTTTGGGAAGGATTACAAACTCAGATAGAATATGTAAAGCTACACAATCTAGATGTTGTTTCGTATTATAATATGTTTTTAAAAGTTGAACCATATTGTAATTTTGTACAGATAAAAAATATGATTAAGGAAGAGTTGAAGAAATATGAATAATATACAAAAAATATTAAAAGATATGGTTGTTGTTTCTTTAAGTAATGAAGAGATTATTGAGGAAACCTACATAGATAAATTGGTCGATGAGATTAAAAATCTTCCCATGTTTTCAACATTAACGCTTCAAGACATTGATGAGATAAGAGCTGTCATAAAAGCAGATTTCTCAATTAAATTGGACAAAGGTCATTTAATTGAAGAAAAAGGACATGAAAAGTGGTTCCTTGCAAAGAAGGCAGATTTGGAAATGAAATATTGGGAAAGGTATAAGAAATATCTTTTGTCAGATAAAGGATTTTCAACGAAAGTCGTTAATACTATGGATGACGTTCTAGATACTTTAACCGATTTGTTGGGAGACCCTACAAGAGATGTTTCTTACAAGCGTAGGGGCTTGATAATAGGAGATGTGCAATCTGGTAAAACCGCTAATTATACAGGGTTAATTTGTAAAGGTGTTGATGCTGGTTACAAGGTGGTAGTTCTTTTAACAGGAACAATTGAAAAATTAAGACAGCAAACTCAAAAAAGAATAGACGAAGGCTTTGTTGGAGCAGATAGTGACGCCATGATGAAAATGAAGGAAGATGGACAAATTATTGGTGTCGGAAAGTATGATGCCTCTATTCGTCCTATGGTGCTTACATCAACAACAGATGATTTTAAAGCTAAGAATGCTACAAATCTTGGATTCGATCTTAGGAATATAAACGGTTCAGTAATTTTTGTTATAAAGAAAAATTCTGCAATCTTAAAGAGATTAAATAAATGGCTTAAAACATTTAATCAAAACGGTGAAAATGCCATTGATAATTCAATTCTTTTAATTGATGATGAGGCGGATAATGCTTCTATAAATACAAAAACACAAGACGAACCTACTGCAATCAATGGGCAAATTCGTGAACTATTAAAAGTTTTCACCAAATCAAGCTATGTTGGTTTTACGGCTACCCCGTTTGCTAATATATTTATTGATCCAGATAATTACAATGATATGGTGGCGGAAGATTTGTTTCCAAAAGACTATATTTATTCATTAAATGCGCCTTCAAACTACATAGGGGCACGTAATATTTTTGATTCTTGTGGGTCGTCAAAGCATATGCTTGAAGAGATAGATACTAGTGTTAATAATGCTCATAGTATAGCAACAATTTTACCGTTAAGACATAAATCTACTACAATAGTCCAAAATGTACCATTTGATTTAAAGAAAGCTATAGCTACTTTTATGCTTGCTAACGTAATAGAAGATTTGCGAGGGATGAAAGGCAATCATCGTTCAATGTTGGTAAATGTTAGTCGTTTTACAGCAATTCAAGAGCAAGTTTCAGACTTAATTAATGAAGTGCTCAAGAATATTCAAAATGCGTGTAAGCTATATTGTAGAATGCCTGCGGAGATAGCGCTAAAAGATGAATATATTTCCTTTCTAAAAGAAACATATGAAAGCGTTTATGGCGATATGGGGTTTGAGTGGGAAACCGTTCAAAAAGAATTGCATAATTCAGGTGCTGGGATTATTGTACAAACAATAAATCAAAGGAATGGGAAAAACTTCAACTACGATATTTATAAAGAGGGTTTACGCTTAATTGCTGTAGGCGGAATGAGTTTGTCCAGAGGATTAACACTTGAAGGTTTGGTTGTAAGTTATTTTTATCGTAACTCTAAAATGTATGATACATTGATGCAGATGGGACGCTGGTTTGGGTATAGAAATGGGTATAGTGATATATGCCGAATTTGGATGTCTGAAGAGAGTATAGAATGGTATAGACATATTAGCCAAGCGACAGATGAATTGCGGGAGGAAGTAAAAAGATATGAAGATACGGGGCTGACTCCTATGGATTTTGGTCTAAGAGTTCGTTCTGATATTACATCATTATTGGTTACCGCTCGCAATAAAATGAGAAGCACAGAAAGTCGTGAATGTGTGATTAGCTTAAGTGGGGTATATATAGAAACACCTGAAATATATTCTGATGTAAATAAAACAGAAAAGAACTTCAATGCGGTTAAATCAATGATAGAAATATTGAAGAAAGAATCGTATAGTTTGGATAAAAATGAAAGAAAAGATACAATTAAATATGGATATAAGGATATCCCTACATCTTACATATTAGATTTTCTCGAAAAAATAGAAGTGTCGCCTAAAAATGAACAGTTTAATATTCCAGCCATTATTAAGTTCATAAAAGGGTATAGGGGTAATGAATTAGACAGTTGGGATATATCTTTTGCAACTGGTAAGTCAACTTTACCTATTAAACTGAGCGATGATATACAATATAATCATCCAAAGCGTAAATATACTATTGAAAACAATGGTAAGGTATTAAAAATGTCTGGAAGTAAGAGAAGATTGGGTACTGCTTCTGATGGCGCGTATGGGTTAAGCGAAGAATATATACAAAAACTTAAAAACAAATGGAAAGATGTCAATATACCTCAAAAAGAATACTTTGTCAATGTAGAAAGAAATCCTTTATTGACTATTTATGTGGTGGAATTAGGTGATTGTTTAACCCAAATAGACGAAGATATAAAGAATGTATATGAAAAATGTAACGGGAAGTGTGTCGTTGGTTTTGGTATCGGAATCCCTTCGCTTTCAGACCATGAAACAAAATACGCTAGGTATATTTTAAATAAAGTTGCAATCCAACAAATCTTTGAAGGTGAAGAAGGTTGGGATTCAGATGAGGTAGATGATTAATGGATATACAAAAGAAATTTGAAATGGGAGCACAAAATCATACCTATCAGAGAGTGGAGCCAGAATATACTGTTAATATATTTTTAGGGTATAATGATGATGGTTGTATGTCTATGGTTATTACCGAAAATGGTATTGAAGCACATGTGAAATCCTCTAAATTTATAGATGTAAAAATGAAAAGAAGAGAAGATAAAAAAATCGCCTTGTCTTTTGATTTGTTAGATGAAGCATACAAGCCGCTTTTCTTGATTTTTTGCAATGATATGATTAACATTTGTGGAAAAGCGGGCCCAGAAATGGCAATTTCTACTGCGCTTATTAGATGGAAATATTGGAAAGAAATGTTTGGTCGCCGCAAGAACAAATTGTTGGATAAGTTGGAAATAAAAGGGTTGATTGGAGAACTGTTAGTACTTGAAAATTATTTTCTTAAAAAATATGATGAAACTACGGCGATCTCATGTTGGATGGGACCATTGTTAGGACATAAAGATTTTGAGATAGATGACACTTGGTTTGAAATAAAAACAATATCAGAAAATGCGACACAAGTAATCATTAGTTCCTTAGAGCAACTTGAATCTGAAACCGACGGACATTTAATTGTTGTTAGATTAGAGGATACAAGCAATGTAATGGAACATGGAATAAATATCAACACATTAGTTTTGAATATTTTATCAACCTTACAAGACCCTGATAATATTGATTTGTTTCAAACAAAATTAGACAATATGGGATATGCTATAGATCCTGATTATGAGAATTATAATTTCTTGTTCAAAGGGGAGCAGAGGTATTTTGTTAATAACGAGTTTCCGAGACTTAGAAGGAGCAAAATTTCGGAAAATATAGCGAATGTAAAATATAGCATTTTACTGAATGGGCTTACAAACTTTTTGGAGAAATAATTATGGATGTACGCGAATATAGAGAAGTATTGCACGAGGATTTAGCTATTGCAGTAGAGGCGAGTGGTAATTTATCTAACATAACTACAGAGTTTATTAGATATGTTACCAATATATTGATTGCAGCAGAGGAGTTTGACGATTTTTGTGAGAGCTATTATAGTGGTGTATCTAGAAGACGTGCAAATATGGCTATTGATGGATATGCTTTAGATGAGGCGGATGGAAGTTGTTGTGTTTTTATTTCAGATTATAGAGGACCTCATGAAGATGATTCTATTCGTGGCGAGGATATTTTAGCTTTATTTAAAAAGCTTCGATATTTTATAGAAGAATCTGTCAAGTATGATTTGTATAGAGACCTCGAAGAAAGCACGCAAGCGTATGAATTTTCTCGCTTATTGCATCAAGATATTGAAAATATAACAAAATTTAGATTTTACTTATTAACAGATGCTTACAACAAGCAAAGAACAAAAAACATAAAAGATGAGCAGTTGGCGGGTAAAACAGTCGAGCTAAACGTTTGGGATATTACTCGTGTTTTTGACGTGGTAAACTCTAAAACGCAGAAAGAAAGTGTAGAGATAGTTTTTTCTGATATAGGATATAGTGGCATACCTTGTGTAAAAGCTGTTGAATGCAAAGATGTTATTGCGGATATAGAAGTTTCACCGACATATGATGTAAATGCAGAGGGGAAAGACGACAAACCTGAAAATTTGATTACTTATACGTCATATTTAGCTGTTGTGCCTGGGCAGATTTTAAATGATTTATATTTAGAATATGGTTCCAGATTGTTAGAGGGAAATGTTCGTTCTTTTTTGAGTGTTCGAGGCAAGGTTAATAAGAGCATACAAAACACTATAAAAAATTACCCAGAAATGTTTTTTGCTTACAATAATGGTATTGCCGCAACGGCAACTGAAATTGATACAGAAATGACGGCGGAAGGGCTGAAAATTACTCGTATTAAAGACTTGCAAATCGTAAATGGTGGACAAACAACCGCATCTATAGCAAATACATTATTGACTGCACGTAAAGATGAAAATATAGATATTAGTAGGCTTTTTGTTCCTATGAAGATTTCCGTGCTCGAACATGCGATGTCCGAAAGGATTATACCGAAGATATCAGAATATTCTAATTCACAAAACAAAGTAGATGATTCGGACTTCTTCTCGAATCATCCATTCCATATTAGAATTGAAGGTTTTTCGAGAAAAATACCAGCCCCTGCTGTTAATGGTAATCAATTTCAACAATATTGGTATTATGAAAGAACGCGAGGACAATATAATCAGGGCAAAATGAAATTTAAACCTAAGTCAAGCCAATTAAAACAATATGAAACCAGATATCCTGAAAAACAAGTGATTAAGATGGTTGATTTGGCTAAATATGTTGAAATTTACGAAGGCGCCCCGGATAAAGTAAGTAAAGGTAAACAAGCAATAGTTAAGGTGTTTGCGGAAGGAATTAAGAAACAATGGGCTTCGTCCGATGCTAAATTTAACGAATTGTATTTTAAAAAGGTTGTTGCGTTGGCTATTATATTTAATGAGACTGACGATATTGTAAGACAGACAAGTTGGTGGAAAGAAAAGCGTTCTTATAAAGCAAACGTAGTTGCATATGCGATGAGTGTTTTGTTTCATCATATTAGAGAAACGCGTAAAGATTATGATTTAGATTTTTCTACCATATGGAATATTCAAGGGCTGTATCCAGAATTACGTAAACAATTAACTGTTTTGTGTGATGAAGTATATGAGTTTATAACTAGAGATGATCGCGGAACAGAAAACGTTACGGAATGGTGTAAAAAAGAAGCTTGTTGGACACGTGCGAAGGAAGTTAGATGGACTTTTTATACTGAATTCATGTCAACATTAGTTTCAAAAGAAGAAATAAAAAGCGAAGAGAAAGAAGCGAAAGCAAAACAAAAGATAAGCAATGAAGTAGATACAATGAAGTTTATATTTGCTGCTGGTACTGAATATTGGCAAAAAGTATTAGACTGGGGTGTGTCTCGTGGATTGTTATCGGATATGGAAAGGTCTATTTTAAGAATGGTAATAAACATTCAAACAACAGGAAGAATTCCTACCGATAAGCAAGCGCAAGTTGTAATGCGTGCAAGAGATAGAATGATTACGGAAGGCATGCCAATGCAATTTTAAACAAAGGAAGGAAGCAAAATGATAAAGGTACTTGAAACGTTCAGTGGTATTGGCGCGCAAGCAAAGGCGTTAGAACGTTTAAATATTGAATATGAAATAGTTGCTACGGCTGATTGGGATATTAACGCAATCATTGCTTATGATTTAATTCATCACGGAATTCAAGATTTATCTCTGTATGATAATAAAGATAAAGAAGAAGTTATTAAAGA
Organism: Christensenellaceae bacterium; assembly: GCA_045657285.1. GTDB lineage: Bacteria > Bacillota > Clostridia > Christensenellales > Borkfalkiaceae > UBA1259. The sequence goes on along the minus strand of JAZOST010000052.1, from coordinate 30,872 downwards.
ATTGCAAGGTTATACACTGAGCCCTGATGGTAAAAATCCTTATGCAGAGGGTTGTTTGTCAAGGGTTAATATTGAAATATTAAAAAGATTGGCGGTAGCTATTCGTCGATGTAATAATTTGGTCAGTATAACGGATATGACGGGAAAAGATATCCCAGAAGATTTGGATTTACTAACATATTCCTTCCCTTGTCAAGATTTATCTATTGCTGGGGTTTGGCATGGAAATATGAGTGGTATTGATAGGGATGCTCATAATCGTTCCGGCATGTTATGGGAAGTTGAGCGCATCTTGAAGGAATGTGTGTCGGCCAATAAACGACTTCCTAGGTTTTTGCTCATGGAAAATGTTAGTAATATTATGGCGCCTAGACATATGGGAAATTTTCAAGAATGGCAAACATATTTAGAAAAGATTGGTTATAATAATAAAACTTATAAGCTTAACGCAAAAAAATTTGGTGTTCCACAGACCAGGGAAAGAGTATACATGTTAAGCGTTTACGTCGGAGATAATCAAGAAAAGAAAGATATTTTAAACGAATATTACAAACAACATGATTTGCAGAATGATGAGTATGTTGAGTCGTTGTCTTTCCTTGAAAAAAGGACTATGAAAGATGTTGTAAAGAATGATTATCGTGTAAAAAAGTACCGTATTGAGGCTAATCGTAGCCAGTTAAATAATACTCCTTCACGCGTAAAAATAGTGGAAGAAAATGATAAAATTCTGTGCGATAAGAAATTTGTTGAAATCATAAAGACTATAACAACAAAACAAGATAGAAATCCAAATTCCGGGGTGATAGAGTATCACAATGAAGCGGAAGGCAAATTGTATTGGAGATATTTGACACCTAGAGAATGTTTTTTAGCGATGGGCTTCGACGAAAAAGATTTTGATGCCTTGATAGATAACAACATACAAGTTGCAAAAAACAGGTGGTTGTTTTCAGATGAGAAGTTAATAAAAATGGCAGGTAATAGTATTGTTGTTAATGTGTTACAAGCAATTTTTAATCAGGTGGTAGAAATACAAAAACTATTTATTTGATGTAGGAGCAATGAATGGAAAACGTTAGTAAGAACTTGTCTATAATAGCATTTTATTTGTCGGAATATGATATTCTTGCAGTAAAAGAACTAGGTTTTTCTAATAGGTCAGAGGCATTTAAGGCAATTTCAATTCTCATGGGGCGAGATAATAATTACTTGAAATTGCGTAGGGATGAATTTGATGTGCTAACTAATAGTACTCGCAATGGTTGGAAAAATAGACCTGTGGCGCCAGATGTGCAAAAGATGTATGAGGAACTTATTTCTTTGCCTTTTGAAGAGATAACAAAGAAGGTTAAAGGAATTTTAGATGTGGCAAAGATAGAGATAGAAGTTCAAACAGAGATTAATGTTGAAGAACAGCGGTATGCGGCAAAAGTTCAGAGATATGTTTCTTCAAATCTTGGTAAAAAACATTTAGAAAACAACCCTCAAAAAAAGAAAGAACAGAGGCAGTACAACTCTGTTAAGTATCCTAGGGATCCACAAAAAGCCGCTAATGCTATTTGTAATGCACAGTATAAGTGTGAAGTTAATGAAGCCCATGAGACTTTTATAAGAAAAGCCAATGGAAAGCCATATACGGAACCTCATCATATAGTACCAATGTGTGCACAACGTGATTTTTCTGTAAGCTTGGATGTTGAGAATAATATTGTTTCTTTATGCAGTCATTGTCACAATTTACTGCACTATGGTGAGAATTTTGAACAATTATTAAAACAAATCTATACAGAAAGAAAAGAATTGTTAAAGCGAGTAGGCATAGAAATTTCATATGAGGAATTAAAGAAATATTATTAAATGATGATTGTGACACTTATAAACAATGTGGCAATAGCGTAGTCGTGCCGATTATAAAACGAATCGCGGAAGAAATAAAGGAGTAACATTGAAGAGATGTACAAAATAACTTCAACTGAAGAAAGAAATGAAAAAGCAACCGAATACGAGACTAAATCAATGTTGTATATGATGAATTATTACGACAAAGCGAACGAAATAAAATGGTTTGCAATTGATTTTTTTAACGATGTCACAGGCATTAATATTTATCAAGATTCGTGTTATGATATCCAATCAAAAGGTGTTAAAGATATTGCGCCAATGTTATTAGGGCGATTTTTAGTTACTTTATTTAAGAATTATTTATCTGATTTTAATTTTGTTGATTATATTTTGTTTGTTGAAAGCGTTAGCAAAACCATAAAGAAAGAAGTAGATTCAAATATTTTTATTTTTAATGATTTAAGCGAAGGGCTTAAGGATTCAATTAAGGAAGGATTAATAGATGAGGCGAATAAAAAATCGTATATAGAAGATAAAACGAAAATTATAGATACTAATGTAGAGGACTTTTTAAGTAAAGTTTCTTTTGTTATTGATGACAAATCAAAAGAACAATATATAAAAGACGCGGCAGAGCTTTCAGATTCTGTTATAGTTGATGATTTGTATTTAAAAAAAATATTTAAAGAGATTAGAGATAAACAATCTTCCAAAAAGAATAATAATCTTGAAGGAGAACTTCTGAATTCAATAGGATGTTTTTATAAATATGATAAATACATAAGTAAGGAGGAGATACAAGATTTAATTGTTTGTAGGATTTGCTTTAACTCAACATTTAAAAATTTAAAAACAGTGCCCCAATCGTTTATTCGGGTTATTAATGGTATAGATGAAACAATAATTGAAGAAAGAATTGAAGAATGTCAGAATGCAATATTTAGACTTCTTTCAAATAAAAATAACAAAAAAGCATATTGGGAATTGTTTAGTGAGATTAGTGCGATTATTAAAAAGAATCCCTTATATGATATCAATGCTATTTACGCTGAAGTGGATAAAAATAAAATTACAGCTGTACATCATTTAGATGCTGTTTCGTGCAAATATTTTATTTCTCTAATAAAGGAGAGTTTGAAATGATTTTATTTAAAAGTTTTTGTATTGGAAATGAAAAAGAAGCATTTTTTATTGATGCTTTTAAAAGTGGTATTAATGTTATACATAGCGACGATAATAATAAAGGTAAAACAATAGTATCCCAAGGAATTTTTTATGCTTTAGGAAATACTCCCATTTTTCCTGCAGGATTTGATAATTATCAAGATTATTATTATGTTGTAGAACTAGAAAAGAATGGTAATTTAATAACAATATGTAGAAAAAATGATTGTTTTATTCTTAATGATGGTGAGATCAAAGCGTTTGATTCGGTTAATGATTTTAAGAGATATTTTAATTCAAAGTTTTCAAAATTGCCGATGTTGTCCTTTAATGGTATAAGTCAAATGGTAGGATTAGAACTGTTTATCGAAATGGTTTTCTTACCACAAGACAATAGGACTACATCTAATATAATTAATAAAGGAAGATATACCAAGGAAGATTACATTGAATTTTTATATTCATATATGAATTGTTCAAAATATATTGACCCAGATATTATACTTGGATATAACGCACAAATAAAAAGATTAGAAGATGAGCGTAAAGTATTAAAAAAATCTAGTTCACTCTTAAAATCAAAAAAATTAGAAGCCTCATTTGCCACATATACAGCTTCAAAAATAAGAATTGATGAAAAAATGAAACAGATTGAAAAATGCAAAGACGCTATAGCAGAATTAATCACCACCAAAAATAGACATATAAACAAAATAACAAAAAATGAACTTTTGCTTAAAGAGATTAATTCATTAAATAGAGAATTGGAGGTTGGAAGATTTACCTGTGTTGATTGTGGATCAAATAGAATAGCTTATGAGGGTAAAGATTCTAGTGTAAAATTTGAAATTACAGATAATGATACAAGAAATCAAATAAAATCAATTATATTGACAAGAATACAGGTGGCAAAGGAAGACATATTAGATTTAGATGCTAAATTATTTGCCAAGCAACAAGAATTGGCATTATTATTAAAAGATGAAGAAGTGACGATGGAAAATCTTTTGTTTTATAAAGACAAAATATTAGACGCTAGTACGGTTGACTCAAAAATTCGTGAAATTGATTTAAAAATTTACGATTTAAAAACAAAAATTGCTATTGCAGAAAATAGCACTAAGGAGGAAATAGTATCGAAAGAAAATGTTTATAATAGATTTTTAGAGTATATGAATGAGTTTTATTCATTGGCTGAACCAGATGATTCTCTAATAATTGATGATATATTTACAAAGAAAAATATAAATTATTCAGGTAGTCAGGGCGCATTATTTTTAATGTCTAGAATTTATGCTGCATCAAAAGTAATGGGGTTAGATTTTCCGATAATCGTTGATGATTTTAGAGGTGGTGAATTATCAACTGTAAAAGAAAATAATGTTATTGACTTATTTAAACGGTTAAACAAACAAGTAATTTTAAGCTGTACCCTAAAAGACGAGGAACAAAACAAGTACAATAAATATAATGAAATAAATGAAATATCTTTTGATGATGTTCCTAAATTTCATTTATTAAATTTTGATGACATATCGAAGCTTGTTGCGTTATTAAATAAACTTGCTATTAATTTAGATGTACAATAAATATAAAGAAATAAATTAAATATGACATAAACTGTCAGATTTACTATGATGTAATGAGAGCAGACAATAGAAGGACTAGGTAAAAATGAAACAAGGGTATAGGATTATTTCAATAGAAGCGGCGGATATTTATCGCCAAGAGCAGGAAAACGGCGTTAGCGTTGGGTATAAAATGCCCGAAAGTAAAAGCGACTCCTATTTTCGTTTGTTCAAAATCTATTTGGATAATTCGCTCGACTCGGTTGAACTTGAAAACGCATATAAGCGCGTTTGCCGTAAAAAGTTTTCTTTTCAAGATAAGAGTGAAAATGAATATACCCTTGCCGTAATTAACTTAAAATTTAACTATACGTATAAACCCCAAGAAGGAAAGCCCGTTAAAATAAAAGAACTTAGAGAACACTTTTATCAAAGCGGTTTTTATTTAGACGGTATTCACTACGTAAGATATAAGCGTAGCGCGGGCAGTTCAAGAGAAGGTAAATGCCTTTTTATCGACGAAAGATTATATAAAGCAATGGATAAGTGGAGCAGCTGTGGTTTGAAAGCACAAACCGACCTTGCTTCGTGGGAATCGTATAAAGCGTTGTCTCTCAGTAGCATCAAAGGAACGGTGGATATTCCACTTGACGGAATACTTTTTGTTCCTGATTATAAAAGCGTATTTACGGAAGAAGTAATTTCCGTAGAACTTAAAGACGGAAAACTAGTAGCCGAGCAAAAGCAAACGGAAATATCCAACGACATTTGGGACGGCGAAAGCCTTTTAGACGAGAGCGTGTTTGAAAAGGGCTATGCGGACAAGCATATGTTGCTTCTTCGTAACAAGTTTTTTAAGTCTTGCGCATTTAGAACAAAACTCCAAAAATGGATAAAAGACAAAAATATTACGCTTGACGATTTGAAAACAAGAGGATATACTCTTGCAACGGACGTTAGCCAAATCGTAATGGTAACGACACAAAACAGTTTGAAATATCTTAAGTTTGCAGGTGGACTTACCGAAAAGAATATCCGTAAATGGATAGAAAGCGTGGACAACTCTTTCGGCGTGGTAAAATGGGATAAAGGCACGAGATTTTTTCACGGCGATATGGTGCAAAGCAGTTATCAACTGCTAAATACGTTGGGACTTGATAAAGCACAGGCAGAAGAATTATTAAAGCCGAGCTTTGATTATATCTCGCTTGTTCGCAACGACGTGGAATTTATGCGCTATCATTTTAGCGATGCTTATGCAAGAGAAAAGGACGGGGAAGAAAAGAAAACTCCCGACGGACTTGCCGAGCGCGCGGAAGTCATTTTTCGATTGCTTCTTTATTGTACAACGTTTGATTATACTGCCTTGTATGCCAATTTTAGAGATGACGTAGTAAGCGGACTTAAAAGTAATTTGCGCCGTGGACATATTCTTTTAAACGGCACGAACGCAACTTTGTTCGGAAATGGTCCGGAGCTATTAAAATACATAGCCGGCGAAAAGGTAACAAGCGAATTAAAGAAAGGACAGATATATTCCAAACGCTTCGCAAATGGTGCAAAACTTCTTTGCGCGCGCTCACCGCATATCACGATGGGCAATCTTTACTGCGTGGAAAATAACCTTGACGGCGATATTTGGAATTACTTTGACTTGGGTAAAAATATCGTTTGCGTAAACGCTATTGGAGAGAATATTCAACAGCGCCTAAATGGTTGCGATTACGACTCAGACGCTATGCTCATAACCGACGATAAGTTATTGGTGGAAATCGCCGAGAAGTATAAAGAGAATTTCAAAGTTCCCGTTTGCGGTATTCCGTCTATGAGTAAAAATGGTCAAACTCTTGCCGAGCTTGACCACGATACGAGCGAGAATAAAATTGGCGAGATTGTAAACCTTTCGCAAAAGTTAAACAGTATTATATGGAACGAAATCCACCACGGCGCGTCCATAGAGAAAATTTTAGATATTTATAACGACGTTTGCAAACTTGCCGTTTTGTCGGGATTGGAGATAGATAAGGCAAAGCGCGCTTATGATAACGTAAACGTTGGAAAAGAACTTTCCGCGTTGCGTAAAAAGTATAATCGTCCTGCGCCTATTTTCTTTAAGGAGATAGACGAAAAGGGGAAAGAAAACGAGTACGAGTTTTACGATACGGCGATGGATTATATCTATCAAGCGGTTAAAAAGTTTAACTTCCAAAAGGGCAAAAAGAAAAAGGTTGATTATACGCCTATATCTTGGGTAATTGGATATAAGACGACTTCCGACAATGCAACCGACTATCGTCATAGGGATAAAATTATTGAGATATGCGATGAATCTAAAAAGAGGATTAGTCGATTGTATATGGAGCTCCGCGTGGCGGACGACCAAGAAAAGGAACTTATTTATGATAAGATAATGGAAGAAAAAGCCGAGAGAGATAGACAAGTCTCCAAGTGGCTAACGAGTGAAAACGTCCTTATTTTTGTAGTAAGGCATTACGAAAAGAATAGCCCTTCCGATTGGAGAATATATGCACCTATCGTAACGTCTCCCGCGTTTAAGAAATTTTCGCGCGAAAGAGCTCTTCCTTTAGGATGTGTTGCGGAAAAAGAAGGTGGAGAGTTCACCGTTTATGGCAAGCAATTCGCAAGAATATGGTAAAAAGTGAAAGAGTCTGTTTTTAAAATACTACTTTCAAATTAGGCTTTTCCCTTTCGTAGAAAGGGAAGTGCTTGTCAAAAATTGAAAATGAGTAATCGGCGTAATAGAACCCGTTTTCCCAAAGCGTGGAAATGAAAGCTCGACAGTGATAAACTGTCGGGCTTTTTCTACGTCTAAAATACAACTGAATATGAAATGGTTAGGGTTGGTTTCGACGTTATAGCGAGGAACGTATTTGTCTTGCCAAATACCGATTTTTCAAATCGCCTCGTTAGGGGAACCCCCTAATACCCCAAAAACAAAAAAGAAAAGGAGGAGAAATTATAGGAAGAAGAACAAGACCATTTGCCTACAATTTTAGGGCAAGCGAACAAGAGAAAAATTTAATTGATAGCGCAATAGCAAAAAGCGGACTGACGATAACGGATTTTGTAATTCGGTCAATTATAGACAAGCCGATTACCGTGATAGAAAACGGCAACGAAATTTTAGCCGAACTAAAACGGCAAGGCAACAACCTGAATCAAGTGGTTAGAAACAGTTATAACGGCTTGGCTACGGAAGAAGAAATAAAGGAGTGTATCAAAAGTCTGAAAGAATTATACCGCAAAAAATCTATTGCAATCGGAGGTTGATAATGCCACTTTTTAAGTGTAGCGCAAGCAAAGCAAAACCGAAAAATGGTATCGCGTATATCACCGACGAGAAGAAAGCAAAGATAGTGTCGGTAAGAAATCTTTTTGAAGACGAAGACTACGCTAAGCAGTTTGATGAAACGGCAAGCAGATTTGGTAAAGGGGATAAGTTTGACGAGCGCAAATATTATCATTGTAAATTATCGTGCGCGCGGCAGGATAAAGTTTCACCCGAAAAGGCGCACGCTTACGCTGAAGAGCTAACGGCAAAATTATTCAAAGATTACGAGTGCGTGATTGCTACCCACACGGATACGCAAACGGTGCATAGTCATATTATCGTAAACGCCATTGACCCGATAACGGGTAAAAAATTGCAGTTCAACAAACAAGACTACGTGAAGATGAAAGACGAAGCGAATAGGATAGGAAAGAAATACGGGTTTAGCGAAACGGATTTTAGAAAGCGTGGCAAGAACAGTAGAACGGCAGTCGAAAAGAAGATAATGCTCAAAGGCGGTACGAGTTGGAAAGAAGAACTACGAGAAGTAATTGCGGAAGCAACGAAGAACTCAGCTACGCCTGACAAATTCAAGGAATATCTTGAAAAGTGTTACGGCGTAAAAATCACAAGGGATGGTAAGGATTATTCTTACCTGCATCCCGAAAAACAAAAACCTATCCGAGGGGAAAAGCTCGGAACAAATTATAGTAAAATGGAGGTATTAAAACAACTTGATAAGCAAAATAACGGGCGAGCGTCCTCAGCCTATAATAAAGGACGAACCGGTGGATTTATCGCGCAACCCGTCGGCACTAGAACTGTGCGAAGAAGTAAAACGATTAACGGCGGAAGCACGAGAGGCAATGTTGTTGCAGTCCTTAGCGATATCGAACGAGCAATGCAACGACTTAGTTTTGAGGCTGAATGTGCGAGTCGAGGAACTGACGCAGCAAGTGAAGAACGTAGAATTGTACAACGAAAGGCTAGAGAGGAAGCTGAAAGAAAGCGTAGAGAAGCTGATAGACGACGTGAAAAGGAGCAACTACAAATTAACGAAGGAGATAGAGTTCTCCCTCAGTCAGATAACGGAAGTAGTAACGGAAATCGAGCGCCTTGTAAGCACAGCTATGGGAAAGGCGATTGATTCTGCTACTAAACTATTAAACGACGGAGTAAAAGCGGCAACGGATATGGCGGTATCTAAAATAAACGAAAGCGCAAGTAAGCTTATAACTTCGACTGAAAAGGCGAAAAAGGAAATCGACAAGGTAAAAGACGATATTTATTTTGAAAGCGGTTTTAGAAAGTTTATGTTTTGGCTTTCACCCGTGTTAGCGATTGCGCAAACCATCGCACTTGCAATAGTGATATTTGGTTAAAAAATTTTCTCATACAGATATGAAATAGCTTGACTATCTCGTGATATCACGATATACTATAGATAAGTAAAATTTAAGGAGGGGTTTATGAACGTAGAAGAAATCATTAGAAAAGCGGAATTGGGCGAAGGGTTGACCGTGGAAGAGATTAAAATTTATCAACAAGCGGTGAAACCTAAAAAGCACGTTTACGGTAAATATGGAACGCTTGCGAAACAGTATATTGAAGAACACAACTTTGGTAAATTGTTGAGTTTGGCAGGTCATTTACCTGAATATTTGCACGGCGTAGATAAAGCCGCCGACAAGCTTTACGACGTTTTATGGGACAAGCTTTCTAAAAGTGAAACCTATCGCAAAACGGGGGATTACTTAGAAGACGTTAAAAGAATTAACGCTATGAAGCAAGTGATAGAAGAAGAGATTTTAAGCGAAATCGTTTATGTTTAAGGAGAAAATAGAATGGAAAAACAAATGACGCCTAAACAAAAGGCAAGACAAAAGTATGAAATCGTGCATAAGGAAGAGCGTGAACAAGCGACAAGACAATTTAACACGCGCCTTCCCGTAAAAGAGCACGATGAAATAATGGCTTTCTTAAAGAAAAAAAGAATTTCTAAAGTAGATTTGATTAGAATGGGATATCAAGCGCTACTGAAAGAAACAAAAGAAAGCGAATAACAGCGGAACATTAGCCTAGGCTATATGCTTAATACACCCGTAATGCCGGGAATTGATAAGGAGAAAATATTGAAAGGGGAATCCGTACTTATCTTTCCGTTAAAAGTGCGGATAACAAACCCTAAAAATAAAAAATTAAGGAGAATTGAATTATAAGGAATTAAAATTAAAAGAAGAAAAATTGAATAGTGAAGTAGAAAATCAAGTTTATACTTCTTCCCAAGAGGTTGAAAAAGTCGATAAATCGAAAATAAATATGGAGGTGTTAAATAAAATCATCGCTTTTAAGATGTTGGAGATTATGCGAGACAACGATATGATTACCGAGTATGATTATGCCAAAATCGAAAAGAAGCGAAACCAATTTGGGGAAAGTGTAATAAAGCAAAATAAATTATTTAAAGGAGGCAATTTAACTTGATTGAAAACGGAATGGTAATGCCCACTAACGTTAATTTTAACAGGGCAAGGCAAAGAAGAGTGGTTTTCTATGGACGAGTAAGTACCGAGCACGAAGCGCAGTTATCGGCTTTAGAAAATCAAATGCAATGGTATGAGGACATAGCGGAAAGGAATCCGAATTGGTGTGTCATTAAAAGATATATCGATGAGGGGATTACAGGAACGCAAGCGAAAAAGCGACCTGCATTTTTAAGAATGTTACAGGACGCAAAAGAAAAGAAATTTGATTTAATCGTAACGAGAGAGGTGTGTCGTTTTGCAAGAAATACGGTAGATACACTTGTGGTTACGAGAGAATTAAAAGAGTACGGCATTGAAGTTTATTTCGTGGAAGATAATATTTGGACGATGGACGGAGATGGCGAACTCAGACTTACGATTATGGCAACGCTTGCACAAGAAGAAAGTAGAAAGATTTCCGAGCGTGTTCGAGCAGGACAAAAAATCAGTAGAGACAAAGGCGTTATTTACGGCAATGGTAATATTCTAGGATATGACCGTGATAAGGCAACGGGAAATTACGTAATCAACGAAGAGCAAGCCGAAACGGTGCGTATGATTTACGATTTGTACTCCGCCGGCAAAGGAATCTCGCAAATTCGTGACGAGATGATACGTCGCAAACGAAAAGACAGTTCAGGACTAGTTCGATGGGAAAATGCAAAGGTGGCTCGTGCGCTACATAATTCGGTGTATAAAGGATATATTGCGTATTTGAAAACACGAAGAAATAATTATTTAGACCAAAAGATTATTCTTAACCATGACGAAGATACGTATTTGTACGTAAAAGGCAACTTTGAACCGATTATTTCTGAAGAGCAGTGGGAACGCTGTAAACAGATAAGACTTCAACGTACTAGGTATAGTAAATTCCGCACGGAAAACGGAGAAGTTCTTCATAAAACGGGTATTCACGAAAGTGGCGACGTTTGGACGAAGAAGTTAAAGTGTAGATGTGGCTATAAAATGCGTAAAAACAAATGGCGCAAGAATAAAAACGGCGAAGTTATTTTCGGCTATAAATGTTATAACCAACTAAACAACGGCTCAAAGCACCTTCGTGTTGAGGCAGGCATTGATGCGTCAAAAGCGTGCGACTTAAAGGAAATATGCGATTGGAAGTTAGAGATGATGGCAAGGTTTATCTTTGCAGGATTATGGGGGAGCAAGAAAGATATCTTAAATAACGTGTCGTCTTTATATCAAATCGGTGTGTTTGAAGAATATCGAAAAGCGGCGGAAGTGAAAGCAACTGTTGACAAGGATATTGCAAAGTTAGACGAAAAGCTCAAACGTTTAATGCGATTAAGACTCGAAGACGAAATTCCAAAAGATTCGTATTTAGAACTCAAAAAGGAAATCGACCAAGAGAAAATAGAACTTTTAAACAAAAGGCGTATTCTTGACGCGGGAATGATGCCGAATGATGAGGGGCAGGAAGAACCTGCAAAAAAGGTGGAGGACTTTTTGTTATCAAAAATGGATTTTACTGAACATTACGTTGATAGAGAAGTAATTAAGAAGTTCGTTCACACGATTGTTCCAACAACGGAGACTTGTTTTAATTGGTATATGAATTTCGACTTGATAGAAAAGCCCAACGATATGAGAAAGTTGGTATGGGAATTTACGATTGATTTTAAACAAGCAAGGTCGTACCGAAAGGAAAAAGAAGGTATGCTTCGACCTAACCAATGGCACGACTTAACAGTGAGAGTATTTATGTAAAAGCGCAAAAATACTCCATAAAAAGCAAAAAATTAAAATAGAAAATAGCGTGTTAGTAGTATAGTTAAGGGCCCCGAAAATAAGACGCTCAATATATCGCTAGCACGATAAAATATACAGCACAAGCAAACATCAAAAATCCTAGAAACTAATTTTAGTTAAACTAAAAAACCTATCTCAAACGAGATAGGTTTTTTTATTTTTAATTTATTAAAAAATCGCTTTAAGTATTTCTTCTTTTTTTGCGTTTACTATAACGTTATCTACGTTTTCAAAAGCATTTTCAAAATCTGCTTTTATAAACGCTTTTCCGTTTAGTTTAGTGGTAATGGTTTTAATATCGCCTTTTGTGAAGAAGTCCCCAAATATTTCGGCGCTAGATATTTTTCCGTCAATTAAATCAAAGGTAAGTGTCAAAGTGCCAAACGAAAATCTTGCATCAAACCTAGTGTTCCCTTTAGGGGAATAGCCTATATTCCACTCATAAGTAGAATATTTTTCATTTACTAAATTATTTATTTCTAAATTATCTTTATCGGTAAATTTATATTCTTCAAGATTTTCACTAAAGAAAGAGCAAAGCGCGTTAAAAAACTCTTTAACGCTCGTATCAGTTTTAAGATAATCTTTTACGTTTGTTACCCTTGATTTTACGCTTTTTACGCCTTTAGATTCCGTTTTAAGTTTGTTTGCGGTAAGAAGTTCACCAAGCACAGTAAGGTCGGTATCAAATAAAATAGTGCCGTGATGAAGAACCCTATCTTTATAAACAACTTGTGCCGTTCCCGAAATTTTTTTGCCGTCAATTAGAACGTCGTTTCTTCCCGAGAACTCTGCGGTAATACCAAGCGTTTGTAAAAAAGTAATTAACGGCTCACTGAATACGCGAAAGGCATTTACGTTTTCAGCATAGGGCGCAATTATAGTATAACAAATATTGCCAAGGTCATGGTAAACCGCACCGCCACCCGTAAGCCTTCTAACCGTTTTAACGCTTAATTCGTCGGCTTTTTTTAGGTTCACTTCTAAAAGAGTGTTTTGATTAGAGCCAACTATTACGCTAGGGCTATTTTGCCATAGGTAAACGTAATACCCGTCAGTGTGCTTTAGAAGGTATTCTTCAGATGCAATATTAAATTGTGGGTCGGTAATATCCGAACAAATAAACTTAAAGTTTTGCATAGTTAAAATAAAAAGGGGAGCGTTTTGCTCCCCTTTAATTAGCGTTAAACGCCTTTTTTAGATTTTCTAATGAATTCTGCAGAAGAAGTGTTAATCGTGCTAACGTGTCCTTTAAGAGGCATAATCTTGTCGTTAATAAAGTCAACAATCCAGTTTGCTTGTGGGAAGAATTCAGCGTCAAATTCATACGGAGGAGTAATCCAGTTTTTAGCACCGCAAACAACGGGCGGAGCATCTAAATAATCAAAGCAAAGTTCGGTTATATTAGTTGCTATATCGTTAAGGATTGAACCCCTTGCGCAAGCGTCTGATGCAAGAATAATTTTGCCAGTCTTTTTAACTGATTCAACAACTTTTTCGTAGTTAAAGGGAACTATACTTCTTGCGTCAATAATTTCTGCTTCAACGCCGTATTTTTCAGAAAGTATTTTAGCCGCTTCAACTGCTTTGTAAAGGGTTGCACCGATAGTTAAAATGGTAATATCACTACCAACGCGTTTTACGTCAGGTTCGCCAAGCGGGATTTCGTAGTAGCCTTCAGGAACACCAGTTTTAACGAATTCTTCGCCCTTATCGTAAATTCTTTGGCTTTCAAAGAATACAACGGGGTCAGTGCCGTTAAGAGCAGAGTTCATTAAACCTTTAGCGTCGTAAGGAGTTGCAGGGAAGCAAACCTTAAGACCTGGAACGTGTGCGGGGAGCGCTACCCAGTCTTGAGAGTGTTGAGCGCCGTATTTAGAGCCAACCGATACACGAAGAATTACAGGCATTTTAAGAATACCAGAACTCATTGCTTGCCATTTAGCAAGTTGGTTAAAGATTTCGTCGCCTGCTCTACCCATAAAGTCGGCATACATAAGCTCTACAATTACTCTACCACCGCAAAGGCCGTAACCTACTGCACTTGAAACGATAGCCGCTTCAGAGATAGGAGAGTTGAAAAGTCTGTGATAAGGAAGCGCTTCGGTAAGTCCTTTATAAACTGCGAAAGCACCACCCCAGTCACGAACGTCTTCGCCGTAAGAAGTAAGGGTTGGGTCTTTATAGTATCTATCAATAATCGCTTCAAATAAGCCGTCGCGAATATTGTAACGCTTAAGGTTAGAAACTTGATTGCCCTTTTCGTCAAACGCATAGCGGAGTTTACCTTCAATTTGTTTAACACGTGGGTTTTCTTCTTTGGTGATTTTAACGTCCTTGCCAACTTCAACAGGTCTATCTTCCATAGAAGTAACCGCGCCGTTAGAGAACATTAAGTTTTCAACGTAATATGGGTCAGCCTTAAAGTCAAGGTAAGGTGATTTTTCAGTATCAGCAGCAAGTTTGCAAAGTTTAAGCATTCTTTCTTTGATAGAACCAAGAATTTCATCAAATTTAGCGTCGCCACAAACTTTAGCGTCAACAAGTGATTTTCTATAAGCAACGATTGGGTCGTATTCCTTCCAAGCGTTAATTTCTTCAGCCGTACGATAACTCATAGAGTCTGACGGAGAGTGTCCGCCGTAGCGATAGGTAACAACGTCCATTAGGCAAGGACCTTCGCCTTTTAAGAGAAGTTCTTTCTTTCTCTTCATTGCTTCAATAACTGCAAGCGGGTTAAAGCCGTCAACACGTTCAGCGTGAAGTTGAGAAGGAGATATACCTGCGCCAAGACGAGCAAGGAAGTCGTAAGCCATAGTTTCGCCTCTGGTTTGACCGCCCATGCCGTAGCCGTTGTTAAAGAAGTTAAATAGAATAGGAAGACCGCCTTTCTTTTCCCAAAGTTGATTGATTTGGTCCATAGAAGCGAAGTTCATTGATTCGTAAACTACACCACAACCAACAGAGCCGTCGCCAAGGTTGCTGATAACAATGCCGGGCTTGTCGTTGTTCTTTTTATAAAGAGCAGCGCCAAGTGCAACAGGAGCAGCACCGCCAACGATAGCGTTGTTGGGGTAAATACCAAAGGGTAAGAAGAATACGTGCATTGAACCGCCCATACCTCTATGGAAACCGGTTTTTCTTGCGAAAATTTCGCTCATAAATCCATAGAGAAGGAAGTCAACTGCTAAATCTTTAACGTTGCCCGTTTTGTTGATTGCTTCAACGGGGGCAAGCGTTTCACCGCCCATAAAGTCTTTCATAATTTGATAGAGTTTATCGTCGGGAAGTTTATAAATTGAGTTAAGACCACGCGCTAAAACTTCGCTGTGGCTACGGTGAGAACCGAAGGTCATATCGTCAAGGTCTAAAATATACGCTTGACCAACTGCTGCGGCTTCTTGACCGATAGAAAGGTGGGCAGGACCGGGGTAAGAGTGCTTAAAGCCTTGGTATTCGCCTTTAACCTTAATGTCTTGAATCATGCTTTCAAATTCACGAAGAACTGCGATATCGTTAAAAATACGAACGAAATCGTCGTTAGAAAAGTTTACCTTTTCGTCTTCAATGGTTTTGTTGTAAACGTTTACGGGAATATCTTCAAAAGTGATTTTTCCGCTTGCCCTAATAAAATTAGGGTCAATAAATTGACTTTTTGGCATAAAATTTCTCCTTTAATTATATTTGAAATATTGCTTCACGTACTATTTCGCAAACCGTTGGGTGCGGGAATACGAGTTTTTTGATATTTTCTATATCAACTTCAAGGTCAATCATAGCAGATACTGCAACGATATATTCGCCAGAGTAAGAGCCGATTATGTGTGCGCCGATAAGCGTGTTCGTTTTGTTGTTTATAACGATTTTGCAAATACCACTTAAATCGGTATTTTCGGCAATGTATCTACCAGAATAGGTAAGCGGGATAGAAACGCATTTTACGTCAAGCCCTTTTGCTTTTGCGCTTTCTTCCGTTTCACCTACGCTACCAACTTCGGGGTTGGTGTAGATAACTGAAGGAATAACGTTATAGCGCATAGCGTCTTTTTTGCCTAAAATAGTGTTTACTGCAACTTCGGCTTCTCTATAAGCGGTGTGTGCAAGCATAACTTTGCCGTTTACGTCGCCAACTGCATAAACGTTAGCAACGTTAGTTTTCATTTGGTCGTCAGTAACGATAGCACCGCGTTCAAGGTTAACGTTAATGTTTTCTAAGCCAAAGCCTTGGGTAACTGCGCGTCTGCCGATAGAAAGAAGAACTTTTTCAGAAATAATCTTTTCAGTCTTTCCGTCCTTTTCATAAACTACGCCATCACTTTCAATAGCGGTAACTTTTGCACCAAGGTTAAATACAACGCCTTTCTTTTCAAGTGATTTTTGTAAGATTGAACTAATTTCCGCTTCGGTAGGACCTGCAATTTTATTAAGCATTTCAACAACGGTAACTTTAGTACCTACTGATGAAAAATAACTTGCCATTTCTAAACCGATAACGCCACCGCCGATAACGGTAAGGGTTTTAGGAATAACTTCAAGGTCTAAAATTTCTCTGTTAGTTAAAACTAAACCGCTTTCAATGTTTTCTTTAAGACCAGTGATAGGGGGAACTACAGGCATAGAACCGGTTGCAATAATAAGTCTTTTAGCGATAACTTCTTCTTCGCCAACTTTAATAGAAAAACCGTCGTCAACTTTGCCGTTGATAAACGCTTCACCGCTAACTGCTTTAACTTTATTGCGTTTAAGGGTTGCTTTAACACCAGAAACTAGCATTTTTACAACGCCGTTCTTTCTTTCTACAACGAATTTTTGGTCAATAGAATTTTCGCCTTTAACTTTAACGCCGTAAGCGTCAGCGTGGTTAGCGTAATCTAAAACTTTTGCGCTGTTTAAGAAGGTTTTGCTAGGAACGCAACCTTCGTTAAGACAAACGCCACCGAATTCGCGTTTTTCAACAACCATAGTTTTAAGACCAGCGTGACCTGCGCGTTCTGCTGCAAGATAACCGCCTGGGCCACCGCCGATAACGACTAAATCATAAATTTCCATAATATTTCTCCTTAAATATTGCCTTCAGCAAGAAGATTAAAACTAAAGTTTTCAAGGTATTCTTTAAGTTCTTTTAAGAATCTACCTGCAGGAGCGCCGTCAGTTGCTCTATGGTCAAAGGTTAGAGATAAAGTCATTGCGCTATACGGAATAATTTCATCATTTTTGCCAAGTTTAACTTTAGTTTCAAGCGCACATACGCCAAGAATAGCGGTTTGCGGAGGATTGATAACGGGTGTGAAACTTTCAATACCCATAGTACCAACGTTGCTTACCGTGAACGTTCCGCCCGATAAAAGTTCGGGGTTAATTCCACCAGCAACAGCATCGCTTGATAATTTTTTGCTGTTTACTGCGATTTCAGAAAGAGTCATAGTGTCCGCACCGAAAAGGGTAGGAACAAGTAAACCCCTAGGCGTATCCGTTGCAATGCCCATATTTACGTGGTCAAAGTAACGCATAGTGTCGCCGTTTAGTAAATGCGCGTTAAGGTCTTTGTGGTTTTTAAGCACCCTTGAAAGCGCGTAAATAATAATATGGTTTATGGTGATGTTTGGAAGACCAAGTTTTTCTTGGTTTGCTTTAATAAACTTTCTAAGTTCATTAACGTTGGTGCAGTCAAAAGAAATATTCATAGTGAGTTGCGCCATAGAAGAAAGGCTGTTCATCATACCCTTAGCAATAACTTTTCTAATGTTGGGCATCTTTTCGTCTTTGTAAGCCTTAAAGTCGTCCATAGTATAAGCCTTAGCCGTAGCAACTGCTCTAGCGGGTGCGGGATTAACGCTTGCTTTTCTAACGTCCGCTTCAACTATTCTTCCGTTAGGACCAGTTGGGGTAGCGCTAGCAAGGTCAACGCCTAGTTTGTTTGCTAAATTCTTTGCTCTAGGTGAAGCAAAAATTCTTCCGTCTTCCGTTGCGGGTGCGCTCGCTTCTGTTGCGGGTGCGGGTTCTTCTACTTTGGTTTCCGCTTTAACTTCTTCAGCGGGAACTTCTTTTGCTTCGGGGGCAGAAACGCCGTTTGGAGCAAGTGAAGAAAAATCTTCGCCATCCGCGCCGATAGCACAAACGTTGATAAGAACGGGAACTTCGTCCCCTTCTTCAGCGAAAAGCGCTAGAACTTTGCCTTCAAATTCACTTTCTTGGTCAAATGCCGACTTGTCCGTTTCGTAAGAAAAAAGAACGTCGCCTTTTTTAACGGTATCGCCGACTTTAACGTGCCATTTGGTTAAAATACAACTTTCAACCGTTATGCCTTGTTTGGGCATTAAAACACCATTAGCCATAAAAATTCTCCTTAAAAAATTTTTCATTTTTTCATTTTTGTTTATCGCGGATATTTTAACATATATATATTGTTTTTGGAATAGTTTGCAAAAAAGTTGCAAAGTTTATAGAAATATGATAAAATATTTTCATAAATGAACACAAATGAACAAAATTCAAGGAAAAAGGTGGGTTTATGCTTACTTTAGAACGTCAAGAAGAAATTTTAGAGATATTAAACCGCAATAAATCGGCAACTGTTGATTATTTAGCGGAAAAACTTTACGTTAGTGGTGCGACCATTAGGCGCGACCTTCGTGCTATGGAAAAACAAGGTATGATTATACGTTCGCACGGGGGCGCAATGCCGTTCAAGTCAAGTTCTATTGAAACGGCGTTTGTTGTTAGAGAGCAAAAAGACGCTACTGCAAAACGAAAAATAGCGTCGCTTGCCGTTAGATTGATTAAGAACGGCGATTCTATTTTTACTGATTCGTCTTCTACCGCGGGCTACGTTATGGGACTTCTAAAGGATTTTACAAATCTTACGGTTACTACTACGGGAATACGTAACGCCACTATACTTTCTTCAACGGACAAAGTTAAAACGTACATTGCGGGCGGACTTGTTGAAAATCACTCTAACTCAATAACGGGCACTGATACTATGGATTATATCTCAAGAATACACGCGGATATTTCTATAATTTCTTGTACAGGCGTTTCCCTTCAAATGGGGTTTAACGACGCAAGTATTGAACAAGCAAAACTAAAGCAATGTATGCGTAAGAATTCAGATAAGGTGGCAATGCTAGTTGACTCAACCAAGTTTGGCAAAACTTTTATGTGCCACGACTTTTGGTTTAACGAAGTTGACTACGTTATAAGTGAAAAACTTCCGCCCAAGGAATTTTTAGATGCAATAAATGCTTCGGGGGCAAAACTTATCACGCCCGAAACGGAAAGCTTAATCTAAATTAAAAAAAATAATGCAAATTTACGTTAAAGGTGTTATAATTAAAGAGTGGAGAAAATTATGGACGAAAAAATAAAACTTCTTGAAGCGATGGACGTGTATCTTCCCGACGTTGACGGGGTTATAAATTGCATGCACAACTATTGCCTTAATTTACACGATAAAACGGACCTTTTAGTAGCCGTTCCTAAAAATAGAAAGGATTACGTAGATAATCAGCCGTATAAAATTACAAGGTGCGCAAGCATATACGTACCTATTTTAGGGGATTATTACGGATTTCCGTCAAGTAGTAGAAAGTTTAAAAGGGTAGTATATTCTCGCTCTTACGATATTATTCACACCCACTCGCCTTTCGGTATGTCAAGGTTTGCGCTAAAAGTAGCAAAAAAGAAAGGCGTGCCCGCTGTTGCAACCTTTCACTCTGATATGCGCGCCATTTTTAAAAGTTTGTTTAAGTTTAACTTTATTTCAAACGCCGTAGTTAAATGGATGGGCAGAAGATACAATCGCTACGACGAAGTGTTTGTATGCTCTCCACCCGTTGAAGAGCAACTTCGCTCATACGGATACAAAGGTAAGGTTACTTATCTTCCTTTCGGCACGGACTTTCCGCTTTGCGACTGCGTAGAAGAAAACGCTAAAAAAGCAAACGAAGTATTTTCATTAAACGAAAACGAATTAGTGTTTATTTTCGTTGGTAGGCTTATGAAACTTAAGCGTATTGACTTTATTTTAGACGCGCTAAAAATCGTAAGCGACAAGGGTATTGACTTTAAGTTTTACATAGTAGGCAAAGGTCCTGAATATAAAAAGTTGCAAAAGAAAATAAATAAACTTGGTCTAACGGGCAAAGTTATACTTACAGGGTTTTTACCTAGGGAACAATTTCCGCTTATTTTCTCGCGTGCAGACTTACTTTTATTCCCGTCTTTATACGATAATTTCGGGCTAGTAAAAGTTGAAGGCGCGTCATATTCAACGCCAGGTCTATTTATAGACGGCAGTTGTGCGGGGTACGGAATTACGGACGGCGTAGACGGATATTTATCTAAAGATGACGTTTCATCTTTTGCTGAAAAAATTATATCAGCGGTAAGCGATAGGGAAAAACTAAAAAAAGCAGGCGAAAAGGCTAGAGAAACGGTATATATTCACTGGAGCGACTGCACTGAAAAATTATTAAATAGACTAACTGAAATTGTAAGAGAAAAGAGAAATGATAATAAGAAGTAGAGCGCCACTAAGAATTGGACTTGCAGGTGGCGGTACAGATATTGAAGCGTATAGCAGTATTTACGGCGGAGCGGTTGTAAACGCTACTATAAATATGTACGCATACTGCACAATAGTTCCAAGAACCGACGGGAAAATTATAATAGACGCGATAGATAATAACAGGCGTTTAGAAACTGATGCTACGCCCGTTTTAGATATTGACGGGGATAATTTGATTCTTCACCGTGGGGTGTATAACCGAATAGTTAAAGACTATAACGGCGGAAAGCCATTGTCTTTTCATATGAGTACTTCAAACGACGCGCCCGTAGGCTCGGGGCTTGGCACTTCTTCTGCAATGGTAGTTGCACTTATTGAAGCGTTTAGCCGTTTACTAAATCTAAATCTTTCAAAAGAAGAAAAGGCGCAATTAGCCTACGATATAGAAAGAAACGACCTTAAACTTGCGGGCGGAAAACAAGATCAGTACGCGTCAGTTTACGGCGGGTTTAACTATATGACATTTAAAAAAGACGGGAAAGTAAGCGTTGAGAAAATTGAAATTAGTGACTACAAGATAAACGAACTTGAAACTTCACTTCTTCTTTTTTACGGCGGAAAGTCAAGAAGTTCATCAAAAGTTCAATTAGAACTTGCTAAAAACGTTATAAACACCCAAATAAAGGGCGCAAAAAGTAAAGAAGAAAAAACTTCAAGCGCGCTTTTTGGTATAAAAGAATTAGCCGAAAATATGAATTCCAACCTTAAAAAAGGCTCACTTTCGGGTTTTTCGGAAGATTTAAGAACTGGTTGGGAATTAAAAAAGAAAACTTCTTCTTTCGTTAGTAATGATGAGATTGAAAGTATTATAAAATTCGTAACGACGCACGGCGCAGAAGCGGTAAAAATTTCAGGCGCAGGTGGCGGTGGATTTTTACTAATGTATTTTAACCCTGTCAATAGACAAAGGCTTATTGAAAATATAGGGCTACTAGACGGCAAAGTTTATGGTGTAAGTTTTAACGACAAAGGCGTAGAAAGTTGGGTGGAAGAGTAATGAAGGCTTACGTTATGGCAGGCGGATTTGGAACGCGCCTACTAGAAATAACCAAAGGCGAAATGCCAAAGCCTATGGCAAAAATTGCGGGCATTCCGCTTTTAGAGCGCGCTATTTTAACCTTAAAAAAACACGGCGTAACTGAATTTTTTATTTCAGTTAGCCATATGGCTGAAAAGATAGTAAATTACTTTAATAACGGCGAAAAACTAGGAGTGAAAATAGAATATATTTTTGAAGAAACTCCACTTGGCTCTGGCGGTGCACTTTACTATCTAAAAGGCAAAGTAAAAGATGACTTTATCGTATGCTCTAGCGATACTATTTTTGAAATTGACGTTAAAAAAATGCTTTCTTTTCATAAAAAAAGGAAGGCTGTGGCAACACTTTTTACACACCCAAACACTCACCCTTACGATAGCGATATTGTGCTTACTGATAGGTTTAGTAGGGTTACGGGTTTTATACTTAAAAACAGCGAAAGAAACGGCTATTATAAAAACAACGTAAACGCAGGTTTTTCAATACTTTCTGCTAAAAGTTTAGAGATGTTAAAAGAGTGCAAAAAAATAAATTTTGAGCACGATTTTATAACTTCCTTAATTGAAAACGGCGAAAAAGTGTGCGCTTATAAAAGTTCGGAATATATTAAGGACGCTGGCACGCCCGAAAGATTTTATAGGGTTGAAAAAGAAATTTTAAGTGGTCTAGTTGAAGATAGATGCTATAAAAATAAGCAAAAAGCGATTTTTATAGATAGGGACGGCACGCTAAACGTTTATAAAGGCTTTATAAATTCGCAAGAACAAATAGAACTTGAAAAAGGCGTATGCGCGGGTGTAAAAAAAATAAACGAGAGCGGATATTTAGCAATAGTTATATCAAATCAACCAGTTATTGCAAGGGGCGGGGCGACTTTTTCAGAAGTGGAAGGAACTTTTGATAAAATAGAAACGCTACTCGGAAAAGAAAAAGCGTATCTTGACGGGATTTATTACTGCCCACATCATCCCGATAAAGGTTTTAAGGGCGAAGTAAAAAGGCTTAAAAAAGACTGCAGTTGCCGAAAGCCTAAAATAGGGCTTATAGAAAAAGCGGTAAAAGATTTTAACCTTGATTTAAGTAGTTGCTTTATGATAGGCGACAGCGAAGTTGACGTTTTAACGGGCAAAAACGCTAATATATCCCAAATTCAATTACAAAGTGGGTATAAAGATACTCAAAAAGAAAAACCGACCTATTTGGCTTATGACTTTTTAGACGCGGTAGATTTTTGTTTGGAGAAAAGATAATGAAAATTAGAACTGAAAAATATTTTGAAGAATTTGCTAATCGCTATCCCGACTTAAATGGCGAAGTGAATAAAATAAAAGTAGCGGTAAACACATTAATTACTGCAAGCGAATTTGGTAAAATTTTGACTTGCGGTAACGGGGGTAGCAGTGCTGATGCGGAGCATTTTAGCGCCGAACTTTTGAAGTCTTTTGAACTAAAGAGAGAACTTTCTAAAGAAGATAAGCAAAAGTTTTTAGGGTTTTACGGCGAAGAAGGGGAAGAAATATCAAAAAATTTAGGGCAAGGCGTAAAATGTATTCCCATTTCTTCGTTTACGGCATTTAACACGGCTTTTGCAAACGATTGCATAGGCAAATATTCCTACGCGCAACTAGTAAACGTTTTAGGCGAAGAAGGAGACGTTCTTATTGCTTTTTCCACTAGTGGCAATGCTGAAAACGTAGTTCTAGCATCAAAAACGGCAAAGGTAAAGGGTATAAAGGTTATAGCGTTTACGGGAAATGACGGCGGAAAACTAAAAGACGCGTGCGATATTTTAATAAACGTACCAGAAGATAAAACGTACGCTATTCAAGAAAAACACGTG
Source organism: Christensenellaceae bacterium (assembly GCA_045657285.1). Lineage (GTDB taxonomy): Bacteria > Bacillota > Clostridia > Christensenellales > Borkfalkiaceae > UBA1259. Next base: position 7,257 of record JAZOST010000052.1, on the reverse strand, counting down.
GCGATATATCACTTAATATGCCACGCCGTAGAGAGCGAACTTTACGACTAAAAAAGGAAAATAAAAAAGGCTAACGAATTTCGTTAGCCTTTATTTTTTTATAATAAAAATTCTGCTAATTTTGGAAAGTCAAGATAGTTATCAACTTTAACAAAATTGAAGTCAGACCTATAAATGCTTTCGTCATTTCCACCTTGTCCGTAGTCGTCACCAAAGAAAACCGCTTGTTCGTGTGAATAGCCGTATTCAGTGCAGTATTTAGATAGTGCATCGTATTTATTATATGGCTTTGGCGCCATATCAAATGAAGAAGAACCGCCAACGAATACGTTATATTCGGGGAAAAGAGATACTACTTCATCATAAAATTTACGGCGTTTTTCTCTAGTTGGGTCAAATTTAAGTTTGTCTTCTAAAACCGCTTTCGTGCCAAGTATTGCAAAAGTTACGCAACCAGACGCGTGAAATTGTACGCTATCGCCAGCATAATTTAGAAAGCCATACTTTTCGCGCAAAAATTGAACCCTATCTTCGCATGCCTTTTTATCGCAAGGAAGTTTCATATCGTAAACGAAGTCAAGGTCTTTCGTTTGTGGATTATACTTCGCATATTGAAGACCATAGTTACCTACTATATCAATAGGGAAACGGTTTAGTTGATTAAAAATCCTATACGCATCGCCCGCGCCAACCATTAAAAGCCTATATTTTTTGGAAAGTTTTTCTAAAATCTCAAAGGTTTCTTTGGGGGGAAGAGATTTATGTTGAGATAGCGTGCCGTCAAGGTCAAACGCCAAAAGTTTAATGTTTTCTTTGGTAATTGCCATAATTAAATTTCCCTAAAATACGAGTAGTAAAGCCAAAGTACAGAGTATCTATCTTTTAAGTCTTTAGCATAAAGCGTAGCGTCTTTAATTTTTCCTTCGCCATAAAGAGAGATAAAGTCTTGATAGTTAAGACCAACCGCGCTTAGCATTTTAGTAAATTCTTCAGCGCTTGGGCATTCGCTTAAAATGGTTTTAATTTCGTCCCATTTACTTAAAACGTTATCAAAATCATTTTTATCGTACCAGCCAAGTTTATCTTGCAATGCAATTACGCCGTCCGCTGATGAGTGATATACCCTTTTAATTTCGCTCACCCATTTTTCCCTGTCAAATGAAAGGTTTTTCGGGGTAGAAGACAAAAGTAAATCTCTAATTTTAGAAGTTTCAATAGACGAGAAAGCAACGTCAATGCCGTGCGGGAAGTATTCTTTGTTTTCAAGAATTCCAGTAATTTCAAAGAAGTGCGATAAGTGGTGTTCACTTCCCGAAGCGGGGCGTGAATTTCCAACAAAACTCATAGCGATACCAACAAGCACTAACGCTTCCATAAGCGCTTTAGCGGTTTCACTATCACGGCTTTCAATTTTATCTGCAAGTCCTTTAACTTTTTCCGCTTGAGCAAAGGTTAAATCGTAAACCTTTTGGCAAAAATATTCGCCGTTTATTAGGGCTGAAAGTTTCCAGTCGTTAAGGCAAGAATATTTACCAACTATATCGCCGTATCCCGCGCGTATCATTTGCATAGGCGCATTTTTTAATACGTCAGTATCCGCAACAATTATGATAGGTGGTTTAGCATTTAGGGTAACCTTCATACCTTCTAAAATTAGCGCAGAGCCTACTGATGCGTAGCCATCCATAGAAGGTGCGGTCGCAACTATGCCGTAAGGAATGCCGTGTTTATGGCTAACGTATTTACAAAGGTCGTTAATAACGCCAGAGCCTACGCCTAAAATAAAGTCCGTACCCTCTAGCATAGCGTTTTCAATTTCGCTAATCTTTTCTTCGTTAGGAATAACTACGTCGCCGTTATTAGACATAACAAGCGTGTTTTGAACTAGATATTGTGCAGATAAAATATCTTCTACTTTTTCGCCACAAGCCTTATATGTGTTTACGTCGCAAATAAGATAGATGCATTTATATTCATTTAAAATTTCGGGCAATTTTTCTAAAACGCCCGTGCCTATTAAAACGTGTTTTAAGTCGCAAACGTGATTTTTACCACACTCGCAAGATGAAAATTCTTCGTGAAGTTTTTTAATATCCATAATCTTATAGTTTTACCTTTACAACTACTTTTTGAACGGCAGAAGATTCGCCGTTTGCTAGATTTGGTCTATGCGCGTCTTCGGGGAAGAAGATTGCAAATTGACCTTCGCTAATCAAAAGTGGAAAGAACTTATCAGTATTCATAAATATAACGTCTTTAACGGGATTATATTCGGTAGTTAAAGCGCAGTCTTTTCTTTCAGCGTAGTCAATACGTTCGTTTCCAGAAATAATAAATTGAATGTCAGCGTATTTATCGTGTGCTTCAAAATCACCTATAACCGTTTTGGTTTGATATTCGCTTTTAGCCACGTATAAATTTTCGCCGTCAATATAAGTTTTACCTAAAGGTAAACTAGAAAGGTCGGTATTTTTTAACGTTTCAAGCCCTTTTTTGAAGTTTTCGCCAAGACCTAAATAAAGGTCTGCGTTTTTAATGTTATCAAAAATCATATTTTCATCTCCGAAATTTTTTATTATTATACTACATAAAAATATATTGCGCAAGAAAAAAAGGAGGAATTTCGGATTTTGAGAAATCAAGTGGATATAGATTTAAAACAAATAAAAAGAAATGCTTTAGCAATCAAGAATTGTCTAAAAAATGATTGTAAATTGTGTGTGGTATTAAAAGCGGACGCATACGGGCACGGGGCAGTTGAAGTGGCAAATGCTGTATATACAGTGGCAGATTATTTTGCAGTTGCATTACTTGAAGAAGCAAAAGAATTGAGATTTTCGGGGATAAAAAAACAAATTTTGGTGTTAATTCCTATTTTAGATAGCGAAATTTCAAAAGCAATAGAACTTAACGTAGCGCTTACCGTGGATAGACTTAATCAACTTTTTTTAATTGAAAAAGAATGTAAAAAACTTAATACAACCGTCAACGTTCATTTAAAATACAATACCGGTATGAATCGTTTTGGAATTACGGGCATAGACGAACTTAAAAAAATTTTCAAGTGCTGTAAAAGTTTCACGCACGTAAATATTATCGGTTTATATTCGCATTTTTCTTGTCCAGAGAAAAAAAGGGAAAAAGAAAAAGCCCTACGTAAGTTTTTACTTGCAAATAATATTGCGAAAGGTTATAATAAAAATATACTTTGTCATATTTCCGCTAGCACAGGTTTTTTACTAGGTGGTGCGGATTTTGATATGGTTAGAATAGGTTTGCTCATTTACGGGTATAAAACCGTTAAATCTTCAAGGGTTAGCGTACGCCCTGCTATGCAGATAAAAATTCCCGTAATCGCCAAAAGGACGCTCCGTATTAGCGAAAGCGCATTATACGGCAAAAAGCCGTCGCTAATAAAAAGAAAAATTTCTCTTATAAGATACGGCTATGCCGACGGGCTTGAGAGAAAATGTGTAAAAGGGCAGTATAATCATAGGTGCATGGACGTAACTGCGCTAAAAGGTGATTATAAAGGTTTTTACGTTATTAAAGACGTGCTCAAAGAAGCACAAAAATATAAAACTATTCCTTACGAAGTGTTATGTAAACTTTCGTTAAGGTCGGAAAAAAATTATAAAAGGTAGTTATGAAGTATTATTTTGGTAAAGCGTTTTTCGCAGTTGTATATTTAATGCTCACCGTTATTACGGGTGTTGCGGCTATATCATTTTCAAGCAAGGTAATGGGGCTTAAGATAGGCTTAGGCGTTATGAATATTTTAGTTTACGCATATTTCGTATTCTATTACGCAATGAAAACGGGTGAAGACGCAGTTAAAACCCTTCGCGCAAACGACGTTACTCGTCGCGAAATAATAAGAACGGGTAAAGATTTAGAAGTTAAAAGAAACGAAGAATACAAAACTTGGAAAGGTTTTTTTATCGGCGTGCTTTCTTGTATTCCGTTAGTCGTTTTATGGATTATACATTTTATAATAGTTTTGGCTACTGGAAAGACGGCAACTTTTGCAGGTGGTATAACAATAACCCTTTATATTGTAATTGCGTTCTTCTTTAATACGGACGTTAAGTTTATGAATTTTGCGTCAAGTTTCTATTTTACCGCCCTTTACGTTCCGTTTGTAATTATATTAACGGGATTTGGTTATATTTTAGGTGCTAAAGTAGAAATGAAACGCCAAGCAAAAATTGAAGAATATCAAAAGCAGTTTAGTGAGGATATATAGTGAGAGTAGTAGGCGGAATTTATAAGGGCAGGGTTCTTGAAGAATTCAAGGGCTACGAAATTCGTCCAACTTCCGACATGGTTAGGGAAAGCCTTTTTAACATTTTGCGTGATAGAATTTACGGCACTTACTTTTTAGACCTTTTTTGCGGTACGGGTGCGGTTGGTATTGAAGCGCTTTCACGCGGGGCGGAAAAGGTTGTCTTCAACGATTTAAGTAGGGAAAGCGTAGCCTTAACTAAAAGAAATATTGAAAAACTTAAAATAGAAAACGGCTTTACCGTGCGCCAAGGCGACGCGCTTATATTTTTAGAAAATTCTAGCGAAAACTTTGATATTATTTTTATTGACGCGCCGTATAAAGATGAAGTAGGTATTAAGGCGATAGAACTTGCTAAAAATAGATTAAGCGACGGCGGTATAATTATTTACGAAAACGATATGCCGTTTACTGCTGAAATTGAAGGCTTAAACGTTTACGATAAAAGAAAATACGGCAGGGCGCATTTAACCTTTTTTAAGAGTGATAAATAATGAAAAAATGTATTTACGCAGGCTCTTTTGACCCACTTACTTTAGGGCACGAAGATATAATTAAAAAAAGCCTAAACGAATATGATAGCGTTTTAATTGTAATAGGCGAAAACGCTAATAAAAAGTGCTATTTTTCACTTGATGAAAGAAAGCGTATTATAAGCGCGGTTTACGGCAAAGATAAGCGCGTAGAAGTTATTGATTACGCGTCTAATAAAGATAGATATAGCGAATTTTTAAAAGAAAAAGGTTATAACTACTACGTTAGGGGTATAAGAAACGAAAAAGATAAAGCGTTTGAAGATGCTTATAGAAAAATTAACGAAAAAGAATACCCCTTTATAACTACCGAATATATATACGCTAGCAAGAAGTATTCTTTGATTAGTTCAACTATCGTTAGAGAAAAAATAATAAAAAATGAAGATTTTTCGTCGTTAGTATCTAAAAAGGTTAAAGACGAAATTGATAAAATTTTAGACGAAAAGTCCGCTAAATAAACAACCTAATATAAACCCTAAAACCGCTTGAAAAATTTTACCAAGGTAAAATACGGCGGTTTTTATTTTTGCGCGTTTTAAAAATGCTACCGATTGCGCCATAACGCAAATTCCCCCAAGTCCGCAAAGAAACGCCGAAACGGGAAGAGAAAAAAACGTCATACCCGTTGTGGATAGAATTTTAAGTCCGTTAGTGCATTCAAGCGCACCAACACAAATTGCTTTAGAAACGCCGTCGTTATTTGTAATTAAACTTAAAAGACGCGTAGGGACGTAAAAGGCTTTTAGCGAAAGTAAAACTTCGCTAATTACTGAAAATACTGCTATTATTCCGCCCACTACTAGAAGCGAAATTACCGATTGATAAACTCCGTCGTAAAAATCAAAATTACCGCTAGCAATGGTAAAAGAGCGTTCACTATCGTTAGAGTGAATAAATAAAGAAAAAACTATGCCCGAAATAATGGCGGTAAGCATGTTTATAAGGTATAAAATCACTCCAAATAAAGCGCTGTTAAACATAATTTTACCCACGCAATTTATGGTAAAAGCGGGAGAAGAAGTAGAACAAAACACACTCGCTTTTTTTGCTTCGCTACTAGATATTAGCCCGCCTATTTTTAGGTCTGAAATAATTTTTGCGCCTACTGGGTAGCCCGAAAGCGCGCTCATAAAAAAGGCGTAAGCGGTCAGTCCGCTAGTACCGAACGCGCGTTTAGTAATGGGTGTAAATTTCATAAAAGAGCGTTTTAAGGCGGAATTTTCCGAAAGAAAAGCGGTAACGACTAAAAAGGGAAAAAGCGACGGAACTAGCGTTGCTACCCAAAGTTTAAGCCCGTTAGTAACGGCAGTAGAAGTCCCGCTAAAAAAGCAAAGAAAAATTGAAATAGCACACAAAACAAAAGCAAGAAAAAATTCTTTAGAAAACTTAATTTTTTTAACCATATTATATTGTATTAGTTGTTGAAAAAAAATATAAGTCATGGTATAATATTTACGATTTATTAAAATGGGGAATAAAATGGATTTATTTGACATTGCTAACAAAAAAAATACCAACGCTCCGCTTGCCGAACGTATGCGCGCCCGCACCCTTTCGGAATATTTGGGGCAGGAACATATCGTAGCCGAAAATAGTCTTCTTCGTAGGGCTATAAAACTTGATAGGCTAGGTAGTTGCATATTTTGGGGGCCACCGGGCTCTGGTAAAACCACGCTTGCAAACGTTATTGCCAATAATACGGACGGCTATTTCGTTAAACTAAACGCGGTAAGCAGTGGCGTTTCTGACGTAAAGAAAGTCGTTGACGAAGCAAAAACAAATTTCAAGTTATACGGTAAAAAGACGTATCTTATGCTTGACGAATGCCATAGATTTAGCAAAACTCAAAGCGATAGTTTGCTTCCCGCCATTGAAAACGGCGATGTTATTTTTATAGGCTCTACCACCGAAAATCCGTACGCGTCAATGACGCCTGCAATAGTGTCAAGGTGTAGGGTTTTTGAACTTAAAAGGCTTTCAAAAGAAAACGTTAAAAAAGCGCTTGGCAGAGCGATTTTAGATAAAGAACGCGGTCTTGGCGAATACAATTTACAAGTAAACGAAGACGCGCTTGACCACATTGCATCAATTTCGGCGGGGGATTTAAGGGTAGCGTATAACGCGCTAGAACTTGCCGTTTTAACTACTAATCCCGACGTTAGCGGAAAAATAGTAGTAACTTTAGCGGACGCGGAACAATCAATACAAAAAAAGGCGCTTTCGTACGACGAACAACTTTATTACGATATTTTATCGGCATTTTGCAAAAGCCTTCGCGGTAGTGATTCTGACGCGGCGCTATACTATATGCAAAGGCTAATAAAAGGCGGTTGCGACCCTATGCTTATCGCAAGAAGGGTGGTAGTTCACTCTGCTGAAGACGTAGGTTTGGCTGACCCTAACGCGTTAGTGGTTGCAACAAGCGCACTCACCGCG
>JAZOST010000051.1:0-17415 GCA_045657285.1 Christensenellaceae bacterium | reverse complement strand
AAAGTAAAAATCCCTAAGAGAAGAGACCTTTTTTTCCGAGTTTTATTTTTAAAATTTTTATTAAAGATTTATATTTTCCGCAATGCTTTCGCGAAGGTTATTCTTTTCCATATTATACGCTTGCTTAATGCAGTTGTAAACTGAAACGGCGTTTCCGCTACCGTGCCCTTTAACGACCGTCTTTTTACAGCCAAGAAGAACCGCGCCACCATAGTTGTTATAGTCCATTTTGTCTTTGATAGAATAAACTTTCTTTTTGAGTAAAAGCGCGCCAAGTTTTGCTTTTAGACTAGACGTAAACGATTTTTTAAGAAGATTCATAACTTCAATACAAGCACCTTCGGTAGATTTAAGCAATACGTTACCTGAAAAGCCGTCGCACACAACAACGTCGCAAACGCCTGAAAGTAATTCTCTACCTTCAATATTGCCTATAAAGTTTAAGTTAGCATTTTCTTTAAGTTTAGCGTAAGTTTCTTTTCTTAAAAGGTCGCCTTTTTCTTCTTCAGCACCGATATTAAGAAGTGCGACACGTGGATTTTGAACGCCGAACGCCTTTTTTACATATTCGCTAGCCATAATTGCGAATTGATATAGCATATCTACGTCACATTCCGCATTAGCACCGCTATCGCAAATGGTAACTAGCGTATCAGTCATAGTTGGAAGAACGGGGCAAAGGGCGGGGCGTTTAACGCCTTGTATTCTGCCTATCTTTAGAACTGCGCCAGATAAAACTGCACCCGTAGAGCCTATGCTAACTAACGCGTTTACGTCTTCGCTAGTTTTAACTAAATCAATGGCTTTAACTAGTGAACTTTCTTTCTTTAAGCGAATAGCGTCAGTAGGTTTATCGTTACAACTAATTTCTTCGGGCGCGTGAACGATAGTAATTCTTTCTGCATCATACTTATATTTTGCGAAAGCGTTTTTAAGAACCGTTTCGTCGCCGAAAGCAAAGACGTGTAAATCTTTAATTTCGTTTACGGCTTTAACCGCACCTTCAATATTTACTAAAGGACTATTGTCGCCACCTAACGTATCTAATGCGATTTTAATCATAAAATCTCCTTAAAAGCGTAAAACTACTAGAACATTTTAACATTTATATAAAAGATAGTCAAGGCAAATAAAGGTAAAAAATATTGCTAAAACGTTTGACAAAACTTTTCAAATGAGTTATTATATTAAGGCTTAAAGAAGAAATGACCTTTCTCGCCAGCGCAAAGTGATGCTGTTGGCTCAATACTTAAAAACTTTAATGCTCTAGTTTTTTAGTGGGGGTTGTGTCTTTAGGCGCAATCTTTTTTTATTAAATTAAAGGGGTATACGGCTATTATTAAGGATAGTAAAGAACGTCAAATCAACGAAGAAATTCGCGACAAAGAAGTTCGCCTTATCGGCGAAAACGGGGAACAACTTGGCATTGTTTCTTCAAGGGAAGCACTTCGCCTTGCAGACGAAGCAGGTCTTGATTTAGTTAAGATTTCGCCAAACGCAGTTCCGCCCGTATGTAAAATTATGAACTACGGCAAATTCCTTTTTGAGCAAACCAAAAAGGCAAAAGAAGCGAAGAAGAACCAAAAGGTTGTTGAAATTAAAGAAGTTTGGCTTTCTATGACCATAGACGTAGGCGACCTTAACGTAAAAGCAAAACAAACCCAAAAGTTCTTAACCGCAGGTAACAAGGTAAAAGTTTCAATCAAGATGCGCGGTCGTCAAATGGCGCACCCCGAACTTGGCGTGGATGTTATGAAGCGTTTTGCCGAACTCGTAAAAGAACAATCTGTAATTGAAAAGCAACCGCTTACCGAAGGCAGAAACATCTGGATGATGTTAGCGCCTGCTAAAGCGTAACTTAAATATATTTAACTAACGGAGGTACTATTTATGCCCAAAATGAAAACTAAAAGTGCGGCTAAAAAGAGATTCAAAGTAACCGCAACAGGTAAAATTAAGAGAGCTTGCTCTGGCAAGAACCACATTCTTACCAAGAAAGACAGAAAGAGAAAGAACAACTTATGCGACGGCGCTTACGTTGACGCTACCCAAGCAAAAACCGTAAAGACGCTTATTTACAACAAATAGGAAGGAGATAGAAGAATATGCGTATTAAAAGAGCAGTTAACGCTGTTAAAAAGCGTAGAAAAATATTAAAACTCGCTAAAGGTTACTTTGGTGGCAGAAGCAAAAGATATAGAGTAGCACGTGAAGCCGTTATGAAGGCTCAAATGTATGCTTACATCGGCAGAAAGAACAAGAAAAGAGATTTCAGAAGCCTTTGGATTGCCAGAATTAATGCTGCTTGCCGTTTAAATGGTTTATCATACAGCAAGTTTATGTTTGGCTTAAAGAAAGCAGACGTAGCACTCAATAGAAAAGTTCTTGCAGACATTGCAGTAAACGACGCAAAGGGCTTTACCGCTCTTGTTGAAGTTGCAAAGAAAAGTTTAGCAAAATAATTTAAAGCCTACATTACGTAGGCTTTATTTTAGTAATTATGATTACTTCAAAACAAAACGAAAAAATCAAATTCGTCAAATCGCTTTCGCAAAAAAAATACCGTGACGAAAATGGTCTTTATATTGCTGAAGGCGTAAAAATGGTTAAAGAAGCGCTTGAAAAGGGCAAAAAAATACGCTTTATCATTTTGACAGAAAAAGCGGAAAATTTGATTGACCTTAAGTCTACTAGTGCTGAAGTTTTAATCGTTAGTGACGACGTTTTTAATTCAATTAGCGGTGAAACTACGCCCCAAGGCGCGCTTGCCGTTATTGAAAAAGGCGTTTCTACGCTAAATTCGCCAAAAGATAGTTGTTTATTTTTAGACGGCGTTAGCGACCCCGCAAATGTAGGCGCAATTATTAGAACGGCAGTCGCTTGTGGTATTACCGAAATTTATATGGCAACGCCGTGTGCGGATGCTTATTCGCCAAAAGCGGTTAGGGCTAGTATGAGCGGTATATATTCCGTAAAAGTTTACGAAGGTACAGCGGAAGAACTTTTAGAAGTTATTTCTTTGCCTATTTACGTAGCGGATATGAACGGCGAAAATATTTTTTCATTTGAAGAAAAAGAAAAATTTTGTTTAGTTATAGGCAATGAAGGGCATGGCGTATCGCCACTTTTAAGGCAAAAAGCGAACAAAATTTTAAGTATTCCTATGCAAAATGGTGTGGAAAGCCTAAACGCAGGCGTATCCGCGGGGATACTTATGTATTTACTTAAAAATTAAAATTAAGGAGAAAATCTTTATGTCAGGACATAGCCACGCGGCGAATATCGCCGTTAAAAAAGCAAAAACCGACGCTCTTAAAGGTAAAATTTTCACTAAGGTAGGTAGGGAAATTGCAGTTGCTGCTAAATCTAACCCCGACCCTAGCACTAATAGTAAACTTGCTGATGCTATTGCTAAAGCAAAGTCAGTAAATATGCCTAACGACAACATCAAAAGATGTATTATGAAGGCATCAGGCGAACTTTCGGGCGACAACTACGAAGAATTGACTTACGAAGGATACGGCCCTGCAGGTAGCGCGGTAATTATTAAAACGCTTACCGACAACAAAAACCGTACGGTTGACTACGTTAGAACGGCTATGCGTAAGCACGGCGGAACGCTAGGCAACAGCGGTTGCGTTTCTTTTACGTTTACAACTATGGGTATTATCGTTATTGAAAGAAAGGCTGATATGCTTGAAGATACCGTTATGGAAGACGCTTTAGAAGCCGGCGCTGACGACTTTATCGCAGAAGACGATGCTTTTGAAATTCACACTAGTGTATCAAACTTTTCTGAAGTAAGAAAATATTTAGAAGAAAAAGGTTATTCTTTCTTTGAAGCGCAAATTGAAATGGTACCGCAAAGCAAAATCACGTTAACTGGTGATGATTTAGCGAAGTTCCAAAGATTAGTTGACGCTTTAGAAGACCTTGACGACGTTCAAAACGTTTACCACAACGTTGACCTTCCCGACGAAGAATAATAAAAACGTGTATAAAATTACCTTATTTGCTAACACTTATTATATCGGCAGTAAGGTAATTTCTTTTTAATGAAAATTATCGACTAGAAATTATCAATAAAATTACCGCCGTTAAAATATTCGCTTTATTCGGCGGTAATTTTTTACTTTATGAATTAAAGCGCAAAGAAAAAGAACGGCACGTCCGTTCTTTTTTTTTGAAAAATTTGTAACTTTTAAGGTTTTTTAAATAAATTGTGTGATACAATATATATATAAATGTAAAAGGAGAAAACTATGAAAAGGTTTTTTAAGGCGATTTCGCTACTAATAATGCTTATAGTTCTTTCGGTTAGCGCAACCGCTTGTACTTTTATGAACGACTCGTCAAGTGGTGGTGGCGGTAATTTACCCCCGCAAGACACCAGTGCTTTAGCGCAAAAGGTAGTGTTTAATCAAGATGATTCTAACCCCGCATCACAAACGGACCTTTCGCTTGTTGATGCTATCGCAAAGGTGGAAAGAACTTCGGTTGCAATTTTTACTAGCACGGGAAGTGGTTCGGGCGTAATTATTGACATACTAGATGAATCAAAACCAAAAAACGATAACTACGTTTATATTATAACTTGCCATCACGTTATTGAAGAAAAAGGTGTGGTTCAAGTAAATATTCCAGACGAAAATTGTGGTTACGATAACACTGATTATATATTTAGTGGCTCAATAGGTAATAACACGTTTATAAATACTGAGGCAGTTACTCTTGTTGGGGGCGATAAAGATTCAGATATTGCATTATTAAGATTAGATTTATCTAAACCCGCAAAATCAGGAAAAATTTTGCCCCTTAACAAAATAGTTAAGGCGCAAGTTCCTGAAACGTATTCGGTTAAAAAAGGTCAGCAAGTTTTTGCAATAGGCAATCCTTCAGGTAGTCTTCCAGGCTCAGTTGCAGACGGCATTGTAAGTTATCTTGAGAGAGATATTACCCTTGATGATATAGGCGATATGCTCCTTCTTCAAATTTCGGTAACTACTAACCCCGGCAGTTCTGGTGGCGGACTTTATAACCTTAAAGGCGAACTTATAGGAATAACCAACGCAGGTAACACGTCATACAACGCGCTCAACTATGCAATACCTGCAGTTTTATCTAACGGTAATGGTTTTATAGATATGGCATCACAACTTTTAGCATCACAAACGGATTCTAACTATGGCTACATTTCTGGTAGACGCGAAAAATTCGGCTTTACGATTACTGAAACTGATGACGGCGCAGGCGGAACGTATGCTTATATTCTTGAAGTAACTAGTGGTAGTCAAGCAGATAGCGCAGGGTTAAAGGCTGAAGATAAGGTCGTATCAATAACCGTTGGAAACAACGCAAAAACAAATATTAGTACGGTTAGCGAGTTTTCTACCCAAATGGCTAAAGCGCAAATAGGCGACGAAATAGTACTCAATATTTTAAGAAAAAAGACCAACTGGACGACTATTGAACTAGAAATTAAATTACAAGTTAAACAATATCGTTTCTGCGATACGGGTAAATAATTCAAGCATTAAACTTATAACAAAGTTAAATAAAGGAATATAATGTCAACAAGTTATTGATATTATATTCTTTTTGTTGTATAATAGAAAAACAAAAGATAAAAAATTAAGGTGCAGGAAATAAGCATGAAGTATGATTATTTAATTGTCGGTTCAGGATTATATGGCGCAGTGTGCGCACACGAATTGACGAAAAAAGGAAAGAAATGTTTAGTCGTTGAAAAAAGAGAGCACGTCGGCGGTAACGTTTATACTGAAGAAATAGAAGGAATAAACGTTCACAAGTACGGCGCGCATATTTTTCATACTTCTGATAAGGAAATTTGGGATTACGTAAATACTTTCGCAGAATTTAATAATTACGTTAATTGTCCGGTTGCTAGATTTCACGACGAATTATATAATCTTCCTTTTAACATGAATACTTTTACAAAACTTTGGAAGGACGTTTTCACCCCCGAAGATGCTAAAAGAAGAATAGAAGAAGAAAAAGCAAATTGCGGTTTTGACGAACCTAAGAATTTAGAAGAACAAGCCATCAAATTAGTCGGAAAAACCATTTTTGAAAAATTAATTAAGGATTATACTGAAAAACAATGGGGAAAGCCGTGCAAGGAACTTCCACCGTTTATCATTAAAAGACTTCCCGTAAGATTTGTATTTGACAACAACTATTTTAACGATAGGTATCAAGGGATTCCTATTAACGGATATACGCAAATCATAGAAAAGATGCTCGTCGGCTCTCACGTTAAAGTCGGCTACGATTATTTTGAACACAGGGAAGAATTAGATAGTATAGCCGATAAGATAATTTATACCGGACCAATAGATAAATACTTTGATTATTGCTTTGGACCTTTAGAATATAGAAGCGTTCGTTTTGAAACAGAAGTTATTGATTCGGAAAACTTTCAAGGAAATGCGGTTGTGAATTATACCAGCGCGGAAGTTCCATATACGAGAATTATTGAACACAAGCATTTTGAATTTGGAAGTCAACCAAAAACGGTTATTAGTCGTGAATATTCTGCAACGTGGAAACTAGGTGACGAGCCGTACTATCCGATAAACGACGAAAAAAACAATCAACTTTATGAAAAATATGAAGAATTGAGTAAAAATCAAGATAAAGTGTTTTTTGGCGGTAGGCTTGGCAAATACAAGTATTACGATATGCATATCGTAATAAAAGAGGCGCTTAAATTAGTGTCTGAAAAATTATAAAATTTTCTTATTAATTTAATTATTAGTTAAAAAGGCTACAAAATGAAGTTAAAAAGTGTAAAGAAAAATTACGTTTACAATTTAATTTATCAAATTACGCTTATAATAATTCCACTTATAATAACGCCTTATGCTTCACGAAAACTTTTGCCAGAAGGAATTGGCAGGTATAGTTTTTCTTTTTCGTTAATTACGTATTTTACCTTGTTTGCTTCGTTTGGGTTTGAAAATTACGCGCAAAGAGAAATTGCAAAGTGCCAAAATAAAATTGAAAAGCAAAGTAAGGTTTTTTGGGAAATATTTTTCGGTAGATTATTCACCGTTTCGTTCAGTCTTATTCTGCACGGCGTTTTATTATCAACAAGCGTATATGGCGCAAACAGACAACTTATGTTGATTTTATCAATTAACGTAATATCTATTGGCGTTGACGTGGCGTATTTCTTTCAAGGCAACGAAGAATTTGATAAACTCGTAATAAAAAGTATAGTAGTAAGGGTTGTTGGCGCTCTAAGTATTTTCTTGTTCGTAAAAAATTCAAATGATTTATGGGTTTATACCTTAATTCAAAGTTTAATTATACTACTTAGCAATGCGTTTATGTGGACGTCTCTTTTTAAGAGGCTTAAAAAGATAAAGTGGAACAGCCTTAGACCTTTTAAGCACGTTAAAGGTGCATTATGTTTATTTATTCCTTCTCTTGCAATAAGTCTATATACCGTTCTTGATAAGACTTTGATTGGCGTTATAACACAGTCAAACGTACAAAACGGATATTACGAGCAAACGGAAAAAATTATTAAATTAAGCATGACGCTTATAACTTGTCTTGGAACCGTAATGATTCCTAGAAATTCTAAAGAAATTGCGGAAGGTAATTTCGATAAAGTTAAAGACAACGTTTATAAAGCAAGTAATTTTATGTGGCTTTTGGCAACGCCTTTAGTTTTAGGCTTCGTATTAATAGCCGATAATTTAATTCCCTGGTTTTTGGGCGTGCATTTTATAGAAAGTTCGTTGCTTCTAAAAGTTTTCGCCCCGCTCGTTTTGATTATAGGATTTAGTAATATTTTGGGATTACAATATTTAGTTCCGTGTAAAAAAGAAAAGCAATATACGATATCAATTCTTATCGGCGCGGGGACGAATATTTTGCTAAATATAATCTTAATATATTATCTTGGCGCTTTGGGTGCGGCAATTTCAACTATCGTTGCAGAGTTTGCCGTAACTATATCAATGTGTTTGTTTTTGAGAAAGGAATTGTCTATAAATAGGATAATAAAAACGTCAATCAAACCCGTTATAGCAGGTGTCGTAATGTTCTTGGCGACGTATCCGCTAACCTTGTGGTTAACGCCTGGCGTCTTAAATTCTATTATAATAACCGCCGTTGCGATTGTTTCCTATGCGGTGGTGCTATTGATAGTTAAAGAAAAGATGTTTTACGGTTTATTGAAAAAATTTACTAGAATAATGAAAGCAAATAAAAAATCACCTGATTAGGTGATTTTTTTATCGTATATAGAGCGTTAAATTAAGCGGTCTTTTTTAATACTAATTTGCGCACGAAAGAAAATAGTACGAAATTAGACCATTTAAGTAGTTTAAATTTTTTTCCTTTCTTAAATTCCGAATAAATTTCAGGGTATTGTTTTATTGAATTTATAAAGTCTTTAACGAATCGTTTTTGTTCTTTAGTTGGCTCAAAGTATAAGTAGGTAGTTAGTTGTACGTCGCACATAGAAGCAATTCGTTTTGCAATGAAAGTTTTTTGCCCTATGCTCATATTTTTTTCGTTAACTATAAAATCTTCAATAACGTGGTTTAGAACTAATTCGTGCTGAGCTACGTTTTTTTTCATGCTGTTTGGGTTTACGCTTTGAGTGGCTTGGGCAACCCTGTAAATATAAATAGTTTTATTAAAATAAGATAGGGTATTTACGTATTTCATTGGAAAAAGCGTATATTCAACGTCCGTATAGAAACAATTATCAAGGCTTATTTCATTTTCCTTTAAAATGCTAGTTTTAAATGTTAAAGAGTGCATTTCAAAGGGGATATTTAAATACGCTTTATCAACGTGAAATTGATTAAGCGGGGGTAAGGAGCAAGTTTTGGTTTCTATTATTTTCTTATTTTCGTTGTCGTAAATATCGTAATCACTTATTACTAGGTCGGAATCGCAACCCCTTAAAAATTCTATAAAGAGTTCTAAATTTTTTGAATCCACCCAGTCGTCGCCGTCAACCATTCTAAAATATTTACCCGTCGCGTGTTTAATGCCAGAATTAACGGTTGAGCCCGGTCCTTCGTTCTTTTTTCTAATAAGTTTTATAACGTTAGGGTATTGTTTTTCCCATTTTTCAGCGTATTCAAGCGTATTGTCCGTACTGCCGTCGTCGGTAATTATAAGTTCTACGTCATCTGCCACCGAAGATTCGCAAAAAGATTTGATATTAGTTTCTATCATGTCTTTTAGGTTGTAACAAGCAACGCTAACACTTAATATTTTTTGTTTGTCCATAACTATTTCCTTATTGTAGGTAAGTTTTTTCTAAAATTTCTGCTGAAGTTTTAGCATCGTATCCCGCTTTTGCAATCAATTCCGCGTATTCTTCGCGGTTAACGGTTAGTTTTTTAAATTGCATAATCGTGTCTAACCACTCGTTAGGTTTTTCAAGGTCAACGAAACGGATAATATCAGTAATATTTATTTCAGATATTATGTTCTTTGAACAAATCGTGGGTAGCCCCGTGGCTTGTGATTCTATCGCCACAAGACCTAATCCTTCAAAATGAGAGGGGAATAAGAACACGTCGCTTGCCATCATAATTTCGGCTACGTCGCTTCTTTTTTCCAACAAAATAAATTTATCGTTAAGATTGTATTCGTTAATTTTAGAAACGAGCGCGCCTTTAAGAGAGCCTTCGCCGACGATTATAATCTTAAAGTCAACTTCTTCGTCAAGTAATTTTTTTGCAATTTCAACTATATACTCTTGGTTTTTCTCATATTCCATTCTTCCTACGTTAAGAAGAACTAAACTATCGCCTAAATTTAAGTCCTTTCTATATTGAATTCTCTTTTCAAAATTAAAAGTAAAATTATTTAAATTTATCCCGTTGTTGATTATCGTTAACGCTCCATTATCAATAACGTTTTTAGGGAACTTCCATTTTCCTGCAAGTTTAGAGCAAGCGAAAAATACGTCTGCAAATTTTTCTATGCGCTTATTAGAATATTTTTTAATAAGTTTATAGGTGAAGGATTTTTCTCCGCTAGCGTGTGAGTGAACTATTACTTTTTTTACGCCCATCTTTTTTGCGATTTTTGAAACGAAAAATAAAGTAAAAATGCTACCAGAGTGAATATGAATTACGTCGCAAGATTCGGTTCTTAGGTGATTTTTTATTGCCTTAAGAATATAAAGTTTTCTCTTTTTAGAATTAAATTTATAATTGTAAGCAGTAATCTTATCTTTTCTAGTTTCGGTAAGTTCTTGTAACGATTTATTGTCGCAATTAAACGGCGTAACAAAGGTGTATTTAACTTTTTCACAAGAAAAGTTTTTATACATATTTAAAATAAACGCTTCTTGTCCACCGTAAGATAAAGGCTCGCCAAAAAATTCAGTGACGTTAACTTTTGTGTTTTTGCCATAAGCGTATTCAATAGGGGGATTGAATTTCTTACTTGCCTTTACGCCTTTTTTAATTATTGCAAGTTTTTTCTTTTTGTTTTCCTTACAATCTTTTGAAGTTTTTATCTTAAACTTGTGTAGATTTCGTTTTAAGAAATAATATATTTTACCTTTTAAGCCGTTTTGTTTATAAAAATAACCTTCGTTTCTATAAGCGTAGAAATATCTGTCAATTCTGTCGCTAGATTCTTTTACTATATCTACACCCATATTGGTTTTACATTTATGGGTTACTATGCTATTTGCAACCAAATAGCAAGGAGTTTTTTTAGAAATTCTTGAAGAATATTCCCAGTCGTCCCCCCAAATAAAAAAGTCTTTAATGGGTAGGCCAAATTGTTCAATCGTTTCTCTTTTTATAAACAACGAAACGAAGGACGCTAGTTTTATTTTTTGATTTTTAGTAAAGTCCGTGATTTCGGTAGATAAACTAACTCTTTGAGCGTTCATTACGCATATAGATCCGTCAGTCCATTTTACAACGCTAGAAAGAAAACCAAAATCGTCTTTTAATTCTTTTGCAAATTGAATAAGTTCATTCAATGAATCCGTTTGAACGATACAGTCGTCATCCATTATCCAAACGTAATCGCAGTTCATTTCAACCGCTTTTTTCATTCCAAAGTTAAATCCGCCGGCGCCACCAAGATTTTCACCTGTATTCGCGTATAAAACTTTAGAGCCGTCAACTAAATCTGAAATAAATTCTTTTGTGCCGTCCGTGCTGAAGTTATCAACGATTAGTATTTTTAGGTTATCATAATTGCTTTCTTTTAAGGCGATTATGCACTCTTTTAATAATTCTTTTCTATTATACGTTACTACGACAGCGCAAACGGTCTTGTTTGTTTGTTCC
Source organism: Christensenellaceae bacterium (assembly GCA_045657285.1). Taxonomy (GTDB): domain Bacteria; phylum Bacillota; class Clostridia; order Christensenellales; family Borkfalkiaceae; genus UBA1259. Next base: position 6,103 of record JAZOST010000051.1, on the reverse strand, counting down.
ATGATAATTTATACTAGTCCTATTTTCTTTTTGTTTTAAATTTAGTTTTTTTGATAAAAACTTCTAAAGGCCCGTGATTTCTTATATTTAAAAGATAACCTAGCGAAAGAACGAACACGTTGTAATTGTAAGCTATTAAATACGGTTCAATTAGTGACTGCAATAGAATTAATACAAGGCAGAAAACGAACCAATAGTTTTTTTGTTCTAAATTTTCTTTTAGTAAGAACGTGTAACCGATTAGAACAGTTATCAAATTCACGAATCCGTAAAGTAGCAAGCTTGAGAATATTGAATTATCTAAAAAGAGATAAGACGAATCTTGAACGATTACCCAGTCCACGTAGGTTATCGGGGCGTACGTATGGGTAGTTCCAAAAAAGCTAAACCCGTATTCGTTCCAAGCATTTAACGTTAAGAAAAGCCTACCGCTTAATAAAGCATCTATTTTATTCATTATAGGTAGGTCAAAAGAGTAAAGTATAAGCGCTAGTTCTGACACGAAAAAAACTAGTATGGGTATAGCCGTAACGCCTATCGTAAATGATTTTGAATATAAAAGCCTTGGCGATTTCCCTTTGCCAAATAATTTAGCAAATAATATTACGATAAGCGCAAGTATTGAAAGGAAGAAATCGCATTTAGAGTCTGTTAAAAAATAAACTACTGAAACTACGACGGCGTGACATAAAAGTTCAACGTAAGAAATATTTTTGCCTTTTAGATACGCTCTAAATAAGATTATAAAGAAGTAAACTGTTTGCGCTATGGTTACGTAACTAAAGCCTAAAGAATATCTTAACGTTCCGTCTGGTCTATAATTTTTTGCGTTTGGAATAATGCCTACGATGGACAAGAATATAATCAACCCAAAGCATGCTATAAAAGTGATTAATGCAGTTTTTACAACAGTGGAGAATTTATACTTGCTAGTTTCTACCATTAAGAGCATTAAAATCAACATATGAGGTTTTCTTGAGAATATCAAGGTTTCCACCGCAATAATTGATAAAAATACCAAAACAAAATTAATCTTTATTTTTTTAGTTATAACGTCGTAAAGAATATCTAAAGAAAATACGCCAAAAACTAAAAATTTTGAGAAATAAATTAAGCGAGAAAGCGTTTCGTTGCTACCAAGCGTTGAATTTTCTAGCATTATCAAAGTGAAGAAAAATGCAAAAAAGTATAGGCATATTAAGTTTTTTTTCGCAATTATTGAATTAAAAACTTTTTTCATATTTTTCCTTTTTGAATTTTGCTTTTAAGAAACTTGTTCCTTTTTTCCACCAGTTTATTTTTTCTATGTTTTTAACTTTAATTTCCTTGTAAGTTATTTGGTTAGTATTTAGCCAAACGTCTAAAAGAAGTTCGGAAACCCTGCCGTAAAATCTTGCGTGAAACGAGTCGTACTTAGAACTATCAACCATTTTTTCTAAATCAAACAATACGTCAAAAAGCCATGCACAATATTTATTAAACACATCTCTTTTCATTACGAACATATTAAACATATGTGCTTTTCTTCTTTTCTTTAACTTGTTAAATTCCGCAAAATATTGTGGGAATTTTTCTTTAATAATTTCGCCCGTTTTATCTAAGGGCTCTACGTACATAGTGTGTTCGTAATGTGAATATAGCGTTTCAATAAAATAATTCCTTTTTTTAGGGAGAATTACGTCCGTTAGAGTCAACGCGCGTTCTAAAGAATTCCTATCTAGAACACGTTTAGTTTTGCCGTTTACGACAAAACTAGTTTTTCCACTGAAGTGTCTTCTATAATGAACTAAACCTATATAATCCGCATCGGAATTTTTCCATGCCCAATATAACCCTGTTAATTCGCAAAAATTAGGGTTTTTTTCAGAAATATTCTCACCGACGTTGTCGCCTTGAAGCCCAAAACTTTCTTTCCCTTCAGCACCGACGTGGAGGGGCAAGTATATGTCTTCATCAGGCATGGGATAGGGCTTGTGCGTTGCGATTATAACTTGGATTTTTTTCATGCATTATTTCCTTTGTGTTGTTTATATAACGTGAAACGAAAAGTATTCGTTTACGTAATTAAAACCTTTTGTCAATTATACAATATAATATTAGCAAAGTAAAGTAATTCCTTTAAATTGCTACCGCGAAGGAAAAAACGCTAAGTTTCAATTTTAGCAAAAATATAGTGCGTTTTTACGGTTTACGTTAAATTTATTGAAAAAAAGCGACGGAAAATTCCGTCGCTTTTATTTTTTAAGTTTTTTATTTGCATTCGTCTGCTTTGCCAGCACAACCTAAAACGTTGATTAGTTTATGACGAACGATTTCTTTAATGTTTGCTCTAGCGGGTTTTAAGTATTCGCGTGGGTCAAACTTAGAAGGATTGTCGTTAAAGAATTTACGAACGGTACCCGTCATTGCAAGACGAAGGTCAGAGTCAATGTTGATTTTGCAAACTGAAAGTTTTGCAGCTTCTCTTAATTGTTCTTCGGGAACACCGATAGCGTCGGGCATTGCACCGCCGTTTTCGTTTACCATTTTAACGTATTCTTGGGGAACTGAAGATGAGCCGTGTAAAACGATAGGGAAGTCACCAAGTTCTTTTGCAACTGCTTTTAAGATGTCAAAGCGAAGCGCAGGGGGAACTAAAATGCCGTTTTCGTTTACAGTGCATTGTTCGGGTTTGAATTTGTATGCGCCGTGGCTAGTACCGATAGCGATTGCTAAACTATCAACGCCAGTTCTCTTTACGAATTCAACAACTTCTTCGGGTTTGGTATAACTTTCAGCGCCGTGTTCAACTTTAACGTCGTCTTCAATACCAGCAAGAGTTCCAAGTTCGCCTTCAACGGTGATATATCTACCGCGTGCAGCAACGTCGTGAGCGTAGTCAACTACTTTCTTGGTGAGTGCTACGTTTTCTTCAAAGGGAAGGTGGCTACCGTCAATCATAACTGAAGTAAAACCGCCGTCAATACAAGCCTTACAGGTTTCAAAGTCGGGACCGTGGTCTAAGTGAAGAACTACGGGGATTTCAGGACATTCTAAAACCGCTGCTTCAACTAATTTAACTAGGTAAGTGTGGTTAGCGTATGCCCTTGCGCCCTTACTTACTTGAAGTATAACGGGTGCTTTTTCTTCTTTGCAGGCTTCGGTAATACCTTGAACGATTTCCATGTTGTTAACGTTGAAAGCGCCGATAGCATAGCCGTTTTTATAAGCCATTTCAAACATCTTTTTTGAGTTTACAAGTGCCATATATATTTTCCTCCGAAAAAATTTAATTATTTATTGCGAATTTTGATTGCTTATTATAAATAATTATAAACTTTTTTTAATATTTTTGCAACAAAATACGCTTTTATATTAAAAATACTTTATATTTTTTGGCAAAAAGTTGTATAATTGAATAAAAGAGTTAAGGAGAGATAGTTATGCAAGACGAAAGAATAAATTTACTTGCAAAAAACTTAGTAAACTATTCGTGTTCGCTAAAAAAAGGCGAAAAAGTTTTAATAGAAGCCAAAGGCGTTGACTATATGTTAGTGAATGCTCTTATTAAGGAAGTTTATAAAGTGGGCGCTTATCCTTTCGTAGAAATGTACGACAATAGGGTAACTAGAGAACTTTTACTTGGCGAAACTGAAGAACTTGCAAAATATAAAGCAAAGTACGACGCTTTCCGTATGCAAGAAATGGACGCTTATATAGGAATTAGGGGCGGAAATAACTCTAATGAAAATTCAGACGTACCTGCTGAAAACTTACAAATTGAAAGTGAGTTTTACTCTCACCCCGTTCACCATGAAATAAGGGTTAAAAAGACCAAGTGGGTAATTCTTCGCTATCCAAACGAAGGTATGGCATCACAAGCGGGTATGAGTACGGACGCTTTTGAAGACTTTTATTTTAAGGTATGTAATTTAGACTATTCTAAAATGGATAGGGCAATGGACGCGCTAAAGAAAAGGCTTGATAATGCCGACAAGGTTAGAATTACCGCAAAAGATACGGATATAAATTTTTCTATTAAAGGAATAGGTAGCAAAAAGTGTTCGGGAGAGTGCAATATTCCCGACGGCGAAATTTATACTGCACCTATAAGAGATAGTGTAAACGGTGTTATTACCTACAATACCCCGTCAATTCAAAACGGATTTAAATACGAAAACGTTTCGCTAACCTTTAAGGACGGAAAAATTATAAAAGCAACCGCTAACGATACTGAAAAAGTAAACGCAGTTTTTGATACTGACGAAGGCGCAAGATACGTTGGCGAATTTGCTTTCGGCGTTAATCCTTATATAAATAAGCCTATGGGCGATATTTTGTTTGACGAAAAAATTTCAGGCTCAATTCACTTTACGCCGGGCAGTTGCTATGAAAGTTGTAATAACGGCAACGTTTCTGCTATTCATTGGGATTTAGTTTTAATTCAAACTGAAGAATACGGCGGTGGCGAAATATACCTTGACGGCGAACTAATCCGCAAAAACGGAAGATTCGTTACTAAAGATTTAGAGTGCCTTAACCCCGAAAATTTAATATAAGGGTATAAATTATAGTCGGGCAAGAAAAAATTCAAATATGGCTGTAAAATGTTTGACTAAAATTTACCAAAAAGTTATAATATTTTACGATAAATAAAGAAAATATATTATTTTGGAGGACATATACCATGTCAAAAGTAACAAAAGTTGCAATTAACGGTTTTGGTCGTATCGGTCGTCTTGCGTTCAGACAAATGTTCGGCGCAGAAGGTTACGAAGTTGTTGCTATCAACGACTTAACGAGCCCCAAAATGCTCGCTCACCTTTTAAAATACGACACGATGCAAGGTAACTATGCTCGTGACCACGAAGTAACTTTCGGTGAAGCAACCGAAACGGAAGCAGGTTATATCGCTGTTGATGGAAAGAAAATCACCATCTACGCTAAAGCAAACGCTGCTGAACTTCCCTGGGGCGAACTTGACGTTGACGTTGTTTTAGAATGTACTGGTTTCTATACTTCTAAAGCAAAAGCACAAGCACACATTGATGCTGGCGCTAAAAACGTAGTTATTTCTGCACCTGCAGGTAACGACCTTCCCACCATCGTTTACAACGTAAACCACGAAACTTTAACCAAAGATGACCACATCATCTCTGCTGCATCTTGCACCACCAACTGCTTAGCACCTATGGCTAAAGCACTTAACGACCTTGCTCCTATTGAAGCAGGTATCATGACTACCGTTCACGCTTACACTGGTGACCAAATGATTCTTGACGGTCCACAAAGAAAGGGTGACCTTCGTCGTTCAAGAGCAGGCGCTATGAACATCGTTCCTAACAGCACTGGCGCTGCTAAAGCAATCGGTCTTGTTATCCCTGAACTTAACGGCAAACTTATCGGTTCAGCACAACGTGTTCCTACCGCTACTGGTTCAACCACTATTTTAGTAGCAGTAGTAAACAAGGCTGTTACCAAAGACGAAGTTAACGCTGCTATGAAGGCTGCTGCAAACGAATCTTTCGGTTACAACACCGACGAAATCGTTTCTTCTGACGTTGTTGGTATGAGATTTGGTTCATTATTTGACGCTACTCAAACTATGGTTATCCCCATGGCTGACGGCAAAACCCAAGTACAAGTTGTTTCTTGGTATGATAATGAAAACTCTTACACCAGCCAAATGGTAAGAACTATTAAATATTTCTCTGAAATTAAATAATAGAAAATAAAACTAAAAAGACGGCGTTTAGTGCGTCAGTAATAGGGATTATTACTGACGCACTAGTTATATTTGCCTATCGGCAAGTTATATTGCTTTCGCAGTTATATTTTGCTACGCAAAGTTATATTTACCCATAGGGTAAGTTATGGCAAATATAATATAACTGCGACTGCAAGCCGCAATCTAACGCAAAATAGTTTTGCATATCACTTTTAGCCACAAGGCTAAAAATATAACTTATAATAATTTATCTTTTGTGGATAAGAAAAGCCCACCATATTTCGCTTTTTGCGAAGTATAGTGGGCTACACTTTTATTACGAACTAAAAATCCCTATGGGACACGCACTTTTCGCCGTCTTTTTTAATTTTTTTCGTAAAAAAGTTGACAAGATTT
>JAZOST010000050.1:0-9411 GCA_045657285.1 Christensenellaceae bacterium | reverse complement strand
AAAACGTATTTGTAGCGGGTGCAAAACTTGACGGCGAAGTACTTAAAACTTCAGGTGGTAGAGTTTTAGGCGTTACTGCAACTGCTGATACGCTTTCAAATGCTGTTAGCAAGGCTTACGAATACTCAAACGAAATCAGTTTTGAAAACAAATACTTCCGAAACGATATAGGTGCAAAGGCGTTAAAACAAAAGGAGAGTAAATAATGGTTAACCGCATATACGTTGAGAAGAAATTAGGCTTTGATAACGAAGCAAAAGCACTTTTTTCGGACATTAAAACATTTTTAGGTATAAATTCACTTAAAGGTTTAAGGGTTCTTAATCGTTATGACGTTGAAAACGTGGAAAAAGAACTCTTGAAATATGCTATTAGCACGGTTTTTTCTGAACCGCAAACTGATAGTGTTTACTACGAACTTCCTAAAAGCAAAATTGTTTTTGCAGTAGAATTTTTACCGGGACAATTTGACCAACGTGCGGATTCTTGTTCGCAATGTCTTCAAATTATATCTCAAAAAGAACGTCCTTTAGTAAAAACTGCAAAAGTTTATCTTCTTGAAGGGGATTTAACCGATAGCGAACTAAATGAAATTAAGAAGTACGTTATTAACCCCGTAGAATCAAGAGAAGCGGATTTAGGTAAAGTAGAAACCTTAAAAGCCGAATATGATATTCCTACTGAAGTTAAAACTTTAGTTGGTTTTAATAAACTTGACGAAAACGGCTTAAAAGACTTCATTGCTGTGCAAGGTTTAGCAATGGATTTAGACGATATTAAGTTTTGTCAAAAGTATTTTATAAGTGAAGACCGCGACCCGACTATTACGGAAATCAAAATGATTGATACATACTGGTCGGACCACTGCCGTCACACTACTTTCCTTACGACTATTGACAGCGTTAAGTTTGAAGACGAGTTGTTGCAAAAAACTTACGAAGAATATATTAAAACTAGGGAATTTTTAGGAAGAACCAAGCCTATAAACCTTATGGATATAGGTACGCTTGCAGGCAAATATCTTAAAAAGATTGGAAAACTTGATAAACTTGATGAATCTGAAGAAATTAACGCTTGCACGGTAAAAGTTGAAATTGAAATAGACGGCAAAAAAGAGCCGTGGCTTATATTATTTAAGAACGAAACGCATAATCACCCGACGGAAATTGAACCTTTCGGTGGTGCGGCAACGTGTATCGGTGGCGCTATAAGAGACCCGCTTTCAGGTAGGTCGTACGTTTACGGCGCAATGCGTGTTACTGGTGCTGCCGACCCATTAAAGCCCTTAAACGAAACGTTAAAGGGTAAACTTCCCCAAAGAAAAATCGTTACTACTGCTGCGGCAGGTTATTCTTCATATGGTAATCAAATCGGTCTTGCAACGGGTATAGTTGACGAACTTTATCACGACGGCTACGCTGCAAAGCGTATGGAAATTGGTGCGGTTATCGCGGGTGCTCCTGAGAAAAACGTCCGCCGCGAAGTTCCGTCTGCAGGCGATAAGATTATTCTTTTAGGTGGTAGAACTGGTAGAGATGGCTGTGGCGGTGCTACGGGTTCATCTAAATCGCACAACTTACACTCTCTAGAAAACTGTGGTGCAGAGGTTCAAAAGGGTAACGCTCCAGAAGAAAGAAAACTTCAAAGATTATTTAGAAACCCTGAAGCAAGTCTTATGATTAAGCGTTGTAATGACTTTGGTGCGGGCGGTGTATCCGTAGCAATCGGTGAACTTGCCGACGGGCTTGATATTGACCTTAATGCAGTTCCCAAAAAGTACGACGGGCTTGACGGCACTGAACTTGCAATAAGTGAATCGCAAGAAAGAATGGCGGTTGTTGTTGAAGCCAAAAACGTTGACGCGTTCAAGGCTCTTGCCGACGGCGAAAACCTTGAAGCAACCGTTGTTGCAACCGTAAAAGCCGACCCAAGACTTACTATGACTTGGAACGGAAAAACGATAGTAGATATTAAGAGAGAATTCTTAAATTCTAACGGCGCAGAAAAACACATTGACGTTGAAACCGCAAAATGTCAAAACTTCGCAAAAGAATTTGGTAATGATTTTAGCGAAAACTATTTAAACCTTGCTAGCGACCTTAACATTTGCTCAAAACGTGGTCTTTCAGAACGTTTTGACTCAACCATAGGCGCAGGCACTGTACTTATGCCTTTTGGCGGAAAATATCAACGTACGCCTATTCAAGCAATGGTACAAAAAGTTTCAGTAGAAAAAGGTGAAACGGAAGATTGTACTTTAATGTCTTGGGGTTATAACCCGTATATTGCGGAAAAAAGCCCATACCACAGCGCATATCTTGCAGTAGTAGAATCAGTTTCTAAACTAATTGCAACTGGCGCAGAATTTAAGGACGTATATCTAACTTTCCAAGAATATTTTGAAAGACCTAACAAGGAAGCAAAACGTTGGGGTAAACCTTTATCGGCATTGCTTGGCGCATTTAAGGCTCAAGTTGAACTTGGCATTGCCGCAATCGGTGGTAAAGACTCAATGAGCGGTTCATTTGAAACGCTTGACGTTCCGCCTACGTTAGTTTCTTTTGCAGTTACTAACAATAAAGTTCCTAATATTATTTCTCCTGAATTTAAGGGTGCAAATAGTAAAGTCGTTATTGTTTCGCCCGAAACGGATGAAAACGGCTTACCCAAAACTTCTTCGCTTATAAGTGTATTTAATCAAGTTACCGCACTTATGAGAGCGGGAAAAGTATTATCTTGTTATACGCCGACTTTTGGTGGCGTAGCAGAAGCCGTTCTTAAAATGTGCTTTGGTAACAAAGTAGGCTTTGCTTACGATAATGGTTTAGCCTTAAACGATATTTTCGGTTATAACTATGGCAGTTTCGTTCTAGAACTTAAAGAAAGCGAAGAAATCGGTACTACTTTAGGCTACACAACCGAAAACTACGCTATTAGTTATAAAGATACAAAAGTATCTCTAACTGACCTTGAAAACGCTTACGAAGGTAAACTAGAAAGCGTGTTCACTTGCAACGTTAAAACTGAAGAAAATAAATTAGAAAATTTAGCGTTCAATACTGATAAAGTATTTACTTCATCTATCAAAGTAGCGCGTCCTAAAGTTTTAATCCCCGTATTCCCAGGTACTAACTGCGAATATGATTCGGCAAAAGCAGTAGAACGTGCGGGTGCTGAAAGTGACATTTTCGTTCTTAATAACCTTACCGCAGACGGCGTTGCACGTAGCGTAAACGCTTTTGCGGAAAAAATTAAACAATCACAAATGATATTTATACCAGGGGGATTTTCTGGCGGTGACGAACCCGACGGCTCTGGTAAATTCATTACCGCGTTCTTTAGAAACCCCGTTATTAAAGAACAAGTAACTAACCTTTTAGAAAAACGCGACGGCTTAATGTGTGGTATTTGTAACGGCTTCCAAGCGCTTATAAAACTTGGATTAGTACCTTACGGCAAAATCGTTGATCCAAGCGAAAACGCACCTACGCTTACTTTTAATAGTATAGGTCGTCACCAATCTAAAATAGTTCAAACGCGAATTGTATCAAATAACTCTCCGTGGCTTTCGGGCGTTAGCGTTGGCGATATAGTAAACGTTGCTATTTCGCACGGTGAAGGTAGGTTTATTTGCGAAGACGAACTTCTTAAAAAACTAATCGCAAATGGACAAGTTGCAACGCAGTACGTTGACCTTAACGGCAACGCTACAAGCGATATTCAGTTTAACCCTAACAACTCTGATATGGCTATTGAAGGTATTTTATCGCCTGATGGCAGGGTGTTTGGTAAGATGGGACACTCTGAACGTTACAACAAAGGTTTATATAAAAACGTTTACGGCAATTACGATATAAAAATGTTTGAATCTGCCGTTAAGTATTTTAAGTAGAATAGGAGAAATTTTATGGCGTATTTATCAGATATTGAAATTGCGCAACAAACTAAAATGAAACCCATTTTAGAAATCGCAAAAAACATAGGCTTAGACGAAGATTTATTAGAACCTTACGGAAAATACAAAGCAAAGGTTGATTTATCTCTTCTAAAGAGCGATAATAAAGACGGAAAACTAATTTTAGTAACGGCAATTACTCCTACCCCTGCGGGCGAAGGCAAAACGACTACAACAATCGGTCTTGCTGACGGCTTAAAGAGAATAGGTAAGAAAGTTGTAGTAGCCCTTCGCGAACCTTCTTTAGGTCCAGTTTTCGGCGTTAAAGGTGGTGCTGCTGGCGGTGGATACGCTCAAGTAGTTCCTATGGAAGATATAAATCTTCACTTTACAGGCGACTTTCACGCAATAGGTGCGGCTAATAACTTGCTTGCCGCAATGATAGATAACCATATTCATCAAGGCAATGCTTTAGGAATTGACACTAGAAAAATCACTTGGAAAAGATGCGTTGATATGAACGATAGGGAACTTAGAAATATCGTAGCAGGTCTAGGCGGAAAGGCTAACGGCGTTCCAAGGGAAGACGGCTTTGATATAACGGTTGCTAGCGAAATTATGGCAGTGCTTTGCCTATCTTCATCAATAACTGACCTAAAAGACAGACTTTCAAAAATTATTATAGGTTACGATTATAATGATAACCCCGTAACTTGCGGTATGCTAAACGCTCAAGGTGCAATGACGGCGCTACTTAAAGACGCTCTAAAACCAAACCTAGTGCAAACTCTAGAAGGCACGCCCGCGTTCGTTCACGGCGGTCCGTTTGCTAATATCGCGCACGGATGCAACTCAGTTATAGCAACCAAAATTGCGCTTAAGATGGGCGATTACGCTATTACTGAGGCAGGCTTCGGTGCGGACTTGGGTGCGGAAAAATTCCTTGATATTAAATGCAGAATGGCAAACCTAACACCTTCGGCAGTTGTAGTTGTTGCAACTATAAGGGCATTAAAAATGCACGGCGGTGTTGCAAAAAATAATTTAGGCACTGAAGATTTAGATGCACTTAAGAAAGGTATTCCTAATCTTTTAAGGCACGTTTCAAACATTAAAAACGTTTATAAACTTCCCGCAGTAGTTGCGGTAAATCGTTTTCCAACCGATACGGATGCTGAAATTGATTGCATTATTGATGAATGCAAAAAACTTGGCGTAAACGTAGTTCTTTCTAACGTATGGGCTGAAGGTGGAAAGGGCGGTGAAGAACTAGCGAAAGAAGTAGTAAGGCTTTGCGAAGAAGAAAAAGGCGACTTTACCTTCTCATACGAAGACGACCTTACTATTGAAGAAAAAATAAACGCTATTGTTAAAAAAGTTTACGGCGGAACTAGGGCGGTATTTACTGCAGGCGCTAAAAAGCAAATTGCAAAACTTACTGATATGGGCTTTGGTAAATGCCCCGTATGTGTAGCAAAAACGCAGTATAGTTTCTCTGACGACCCAACTAAACTTGGTGCGCCCGAAAACTTTGAAGTTACTGTTAGAAACGTAAAAATTTCAGCAGGGGCAGGCTTTATAGTAGTATTAACTGGTGATATTATGACAATGCCAGGTCTTCCAAAAGTTCCCGCAGCGGAAAAAATTGACGTTGATGAAAACGGTGTAATTACCGGTTTATTCTAAAATATAAAACAAAAAAGGAGAAGTAGTTATGGCAAAATACATTGACCAACCCTCACACACTTTTAATGAATATTTATTAATCCCAGGTTATTCTTCGGCAAATGCAATACCTGCAAACGTTAGCCTAAAAACCCCGCTTGTTAAGTATAAAAAAGGCGAAGAAAGCGCTATTTCACTTAATATTCCTATGGTTTCGGCAATAATGCAATCCGTTTCAGACGATAAACTTGCTATCGCACTAGCAAAAGAAGGCGGTGTATCGTTTATTTTCGGCTCACAAACAATAGAAAACCAAGCGGCGATGGTTGCACGCGCTAAAAACTACAAGGCAGGCTTTGTAAAAAGCGATTCAAACCTTTCGCCAAAATCAACACTTGCGGACGTAATCGCTCTTAAAGAAAGAACTGGGCATTCAACCGTTGCCGTTACTGAAGACGGCACTAGCGAAGGAAAACTTTTAGGTATAGTTACCGGTCGTGACTATAGGGTAAGCAGAATGAGTCCAGACGAAAAGGTTGAAAACTTTATGACTCCTTTTGAAAAACTTATAACCGCAAAGGAAGGCACTACCTTAAAAGAAGCAAACGATATTATTTGGGATAACAAACTCAATTCACTTCCCATAATTAACGACGAACAAAAACTTTGCTATTTCGTATTCCGTAAAGACTATGATAATCACAAGCAAAACCCTTGTGAACTCTTAGATAGTCAAAAACGTTACGTAATCGGTGCAGGTATCAATACTAGGGACTATGCTGAACGCGTTCCCGCACTTGTAAACGCCGGTGCAGACGTTTTATGTATTGACTCGTCTGAAGGTTTTTCTGAATGGCAAAAACTTACTATAGACTGGATTAGAAAAAACTACGGCGACACCGTTAAAGTTGGTGCGGGCAACGTAGTTGATGCTGATGGCTTTAGATTTTTAGCAGAAAGCGGTGCCGACTTTGTTAAGGTTGGTATCGGTGGCGGTTCTATTTGTATAACCCGCGAGACGAAGGGTATAGGTAGAGGACAAGCAACGGCGCTTATTGAAGTATGCAAGGAAAGAGATAAATACTACGAAGAAACTGGCATTTACGTTCCCGTATGTTCTGACGGCGGTATCGTATACGACCACCATATTACGCTTGCTCTCGCAATGGGTGCGGACTTCGTAATGCTTGGTAGATATTTTGCAAGATTTGACGAAAGCCCGACGAACAAAGTTATTATTAGTGGTAACTACTACAAAGAGTACTGGGGCGAAGGCTCTCAAAGGGCAAGAAACTGGCAAAGATACGATCTTGGTGGCGACAAAAAACTTTCGTTTGAAGAAGGTGTTGACTCTTACGTTCCGTACGCAGGCAAATTAAAAGATAACGTAGCACTATCACTTAGCAAAGTTAAATCAACAATGTGTAACTGCGGTGCGTTAACGATTCCTGAACTTCAACAAAAAGCAAAACTTACCTTAGTTTCGGCAACAAGTATTGTTGAAGGTGGCGCGCACGACGTTATTCAAAAAGAAAAAACACAAACCATTAAATAATAGTTTTGTAAAAATAAAAACGCAAATAAATTTCATTTGCGTTTTTTTATTTAGAATTTTTAGGCGAAACGCCAAAGTATTTTTTATATTGTATATAAAAGGTGCCGTAATATAAGGAATTACGTTTTATTGATGTGTAGTAGAAGAAATTCCTTTCGGACACTAATGTAACTTTCTAGTAAAAATCTTCTTTGTCTATGTATTTTATTTGTATAAATTATTATAGGTATGGTATAATATAAAAAAACCTACGGAGGAATTAACATGTTATTAGAAGGTAAAGTTGCAGTAGTAACCGGCGCATCAAGTGGCGTTGGTAGAGAAATCGCATTGCTTTTCGCTAAAGAAGGTGCAAAAGTAGTAGCGGTTGCAAGAAGGGCAGAACGCCTTAAAGAAATTGAAGAAAAATCAAAAGAATTTGCAGGCGAAATCGTGGCATATGCTGGCGATATTTCTATTGAAGAAACCAACGAAAAGATGATTGATTTTGCTATTGAAAAATTCGGAAAATTTGATATTCTTATCAACAACGCAGGCTTAATGGATAACTTTGCGCCTGCTGAAAATCTTGATACGGAACTACTTAATCGTCTTATGAAAGTTGACGTTTTCGGACCTGCTTGGGCAACCCGCAAGGCTGTTAGAGTATTCTTAAACAATGAAAAAGGCGGAAATATCGTAAACGTAGCGTCTATCGCAGGTATTTGCGGTGGAAAAAGCGGTTGCGCATACACTATGGCAAAACATGCAGTAATCGGTCTTACCAAGAATACTGCTTTCTCTTATAGACTTAACAATATTCGTTGTAATGCAATTTGCCCCGGTGGTATCAATACTGAAATGACTGACCCCGCACTCTTTGCAACTGCTGACCAAAAAGGTTTACAAAGCGCAATGCTTTCAATGCACTTTGGTACTAGAAGTGCTGAAGCGTTTGAAATTGCTGATATCGCACTTTTCCTTGCTAGCGATAAAGCAGCGGTAGTAAACGGCGCAATTGTTACTGCTGATAGCGGTTTAACTACTTTCTAATATTGCTAAACTTAAATATAAAAAGCACCGAATTAGTGCGTTCCCATTAGGGAATTTTAATAACTAACAAAAGTGTAGCCCACTATACTTCGCAAGTAGCGAAATATGGTGGGCTTTTCTTTATCCACAAAATCTTAAAATAAAAAAGTTATATTGCTTGTTTTACAAGCAGTTATATTTTGGCTACGCCAAAGTTATATTAAATAAATCCTTAACTTGCCGTTAGGCAAATATAACTGCCGATAGGCAATATAACTCGTCGTTAGACGAATATCACAAATCCGTAAGGATTTATTTAGTTGCCGAATCCCTTGTAGGGACTCGGCTAATCGGTGCTTTTACTTTTATATAATAGGCGGTGTAAATAAAGGTAAATTCGGCGGGTAAAAACTAAAAATTATAAATAAAAAAGTAATTATCGCTAGGGAAACTATTGAAAATATCAAAAGCGGAGATTTAGTTTTTTCGGATTTTAATTGTCGGTACTCAAAAAAATATTCCGCTATTAGCGCGATAAAAAATATGGAAATATTAAACCAATCGGGCGATTTACCTATAGCGCCGTTATACGTATAAAAAAGGGTGGGTATAATTAAAAGACCAACCATAATTCCAATAAGTTTTATTTTCCAAAAAGAAGGATAGTCTTTAAGAAAGAAAACGGACTGAAGTATAGCAAAAATAAATGAAGGGAAGAACAAAAGTTTCATATGTTCCCAAGTGCTTTCGTTTACCGCCGAAAAAGGTGCGAAAAGAATAAAGCCAGTCCAGTCGTATAAAAAATGAAATAGAGTGCCTAAAACCGCCGAAAAAGTTAGACCACTTATTTGCCATAATAATAAAGACCTTTTCATAAAACTCTCCATATAATAAGAGTATATTAAAGGCGAAGAAATATATTCCAAAAAGAAAAAGCCCTAAACTTTAGGGCTTTTGTTTATATTTTTTTTACAACTTTTCGTTAAACGCTTCAGAGTCAAAAGTTATTTCCGCCGAATACTTGCCAATATTTAACTCATTAAGGGCGCGGTTTACGTTTTCGGTTATTTCATCCTTTTTATCGTCAAGGTCGCAAGGGAGTGCTAAATCAAAGAAAACCTTTGTAAATCCGTCGCAAGGAATACTTCTAAAATCGTGAATTGTAATTCTTTCGTCATTGTTTACTAGTTCGTGTATTACTGCGTGTTTTAGGGCATTTAATTCGGGACTATCAGTAACTACTGGGTCGTAGTGAACGGTAAGACTTATACCATCTGCTAAAAAT
>JAZOST010000049.1:0-35218 GCA_045657285.1 Christensenellaceae bacterium | reverse complement strand
AAATTAGAAAACTTTAGTATTTTACAATGTTTTTAGGTTTTATTATGTTACGTACAATTTTATTTTTCTATTGACTAATGTTAAATTATAATGTATAATTTATACAATAAATTTTAAGGATGTTTGTATGGAACAAAATTCAATTTCTAGTGATTTAATTCGTGGTCATATTGATACGATTATATTGCATTCGCTTGCTGATGGCGATAAATTTGCTCAACAAATTAGCGATTTTATTGAAAATAAAAGCCAAAATCAGTATAAAATCAATCAAGCAACGCTTTATAGTTCGTTAAAACGACTAGAAACGCTTAAATACGTAACGTCTTATATGAACGATATTGACGGTGGCAGAAGAAAATTCTTCAAAATTACCCCTTCAGGCGCTACTTTTGTTGAGGAAAATATGTCCTCTTGGTCACATTCTCGTGCTATTATTGATAAACTAATTGGCACAGAAGAAAAAATGCAAAATATTCAGTATTTATCTAGTGAAATCAATGATAATTATATCACACCTAAAGTAGTTAAAAAAATAGTTTACATTGAAAAACCAATTGAAGTTCCCGTAAAAGAAAACGGCGATAACATTATTAAGGAAAATACTGAACCAGTTAAAATTTTAAGTGATAATCCGCTAAATAATGCGGACAATTTTAGAAGTGTTTTAGGCAATTTGATTGATTCTTCGGTGCCAAAAACAACTAAAATTGATGAAAAAATTGAACTATTATCAACTAATGTAGAATTAAAAGAAGAAAATTTGCCTAAAAATAACACTATTTTTGAAGAAAAAGTTTCTTTTAATCAAGTTATTAGCGACAATAATTACAACTGTCAAAAATCAAATAATAACGGCAAAATTGATTTTGGCGATTTAATGATTAAAGCATCTCAAGAAGGCTATAAAATTAGAATTTCAGCAAAAGATTCTGCAAGTTCTAATGGCAACGTTTTAATAAATAAGGTAAGATTTATTTCGGTTTTATTTGTTTATTTACTTGCAACATTACAATTTTCATTACTTAGAACGTTTTTAACTAATGTTATTGCAAATAATACTTATTTAACCGTAATTTTAGGGCTTTTAATATTCCCCTTGCTTTTCGCTATTATATTCTTTAAGAATCCCGATAAGCGTTCGGCAAAAAAATATAGTGGCGATAGAATTTTAACGTCATTTATAATTGCATTTAACCTTATATTAGTAACGCTAGCCATAAACTTTATATTTAACGTTAATTTTAATGATACCTACTCGGTTATTTGTTATTTAGTTTTACCATTACTTACAATAGTAAATTGCGCTTTATATTCAGTATTTGAATATACACTTGCAAATAAAAAGAAATTTAACACATTAAAAAAATAAAATCAACAAAATTAAACACCGCTTATTAAAGCGGTGTTTTTTTATAACATCAATAAATAATTTATTTCTTCACTAGAAAGTTTTCTATATTCTCCGCGGTTAAGACCTGTAAGTTTTAAGTCACCTATTTTAATTCTTTTTAAGAAATCAACGTTATTATTAACTGCTTCAAACATTTTTCTGATTTGTCTGTTACGACCTTCAGTAATAGTAACTTGTAATTTTGAACCTGTTTTATTTGTTTCAATTAAATTTACGTTACATTTTTTTGTTTTTACGCCGTCTATATATACGCCTTGGCGTAAACTTGATAAATCCTTATCAGTAACAGGTTTTTCCGTTTTAACAACGTAAGTTTTAGGAATTTCATTTTTTGGGTGTGTTAACTTATAAGTCAAGTCGCCGTCGTTAGTTAAAATTAATAAGCCTTCGCTATCGTAGTCTAATCTTCCTACCGGAAAAAGTCTTGTTAAATTAGACGGTAATAAATCCATAACAGTCTTACGGCCCTTTTCATCTTTAACGCTAGTTATATAACCTTTTGGCTTATTCATTATATAATATTCAAAAGTTTTAACTAAATTAATGGTTTTACCATTTACAGTTACGTGGTCGTTAGAGATGTCAACGTCTTGACCAGGAGTGCAAATTCTTCCATTAATTTTTACAACGCCGTCAAGTATCATTTCGTCTGCTTTTCTTCTTGATGCAATTCCGCTTTCCGCTATAAATTTATTTATGCGCATATTATCACCTGATTTTTTATTTTCTATATGATTGTATATATTTTTTCTTCAAAAATCAAGTTATTTTCAATATAAAAATTAATTTTGCCTATCGGTGTATCTTTATTTATTGCATTTTGAATATTATCAAAGTAAATAATTTCATATTTAACCTTATTGTATTCGTCTTTTAGCAGTGGCAAATAAACGTCATTTTTGGCGTGAGCAATCGTTTTGGTTGGTGGATTATCGTTAAAATCAAGAATATTATCACTTTCTAAAACTTTTATCATTTTATAATTGTCAAGCGCACTATCTAAAAGTGTATTTGATTTTTCCCACATGTCCGGACACGAAAGTACCACACATACAACTTCCATACCATCTTTTATACGACTTGACACCAGGCATCTACCTGCTTTTTTAGTATATCCTGTTTTAATTCCCGTAGAATTATCATTTCTAAATAGCATTTTGTTTTTGTTTATTAAAACGCGGTCATAGTCGTAAAATTCGTTAGAAATGCTTATTTTTTTAGTGCCTACTATTTCTCTAAAAGTTTCATTTTGCATTGCATAGCAAGAAATTAAGCCTAAATCATAAGCGGTTGTATAGTGATTATCGTCGTGAAGTCCGTGTGGATTAGTAAAACTACTATTTCTCGCGCCTATCTCACCTGCTTTTTTATTCATAAGTATAGCAAAATCATCAATATTACCTGAAACGGCAATGGCTAACGCCGTAGCACAATCGTTTCCTGAACGTAGCATTAAACCATACAATAATTCTTTTATAGTAAGTGTTTCATTTTCTTTTAAGTATATACTAGAGCCTTCAATTCCTACCGCTTCTGCAGGTATTTTTATTTGTGTATTTATGTCAATATTTTCAATGACACATATTGCGGTTAAAATTTTTGTTGTACTTGCCATATATTTTTTGTCGTGGCAATTTTTTTCATGCAAAACCCTTTTAGAATTTACTTCCATTACTATTTCTGAAGTTTCGCGCGTTATAGTTTCGGCGCTAGCATTACCCAGACTATTTTTATTACTAAAAATAAAAAATAACGTTGCCATTATAAAAAAGAATATTAAAATTTTATAAAATTTACGTCTTATCATTACACAAATCCTTTATAAGTTCCGCTGTTTTTTCTAAAAATGCTAGTTGTGAATTATTATTTATGTTTAAAACCTTATATTCACCATTTTTTTCTTTGATTAAAAATCCAGATGGGTTAAGTGATACAATAGCGCCGTTTCCAGCCGAAAATGGCAATTCGTCATTTTTTCTAAAAACGTTAAGTTTTCCATATTCCCCGCCACCGCCAAGCACAGCAAAAGTAACTTTTGATATAGGAATTAACGTTGTGCCTTCTTCAGTTTTAACGGGTTTACCAATTATAGTATTAACGTCAATAATATCATTAAGGTTTTTTATGGCGCTAGATACTACTTCATTAATTTTGTTTACTGAGTTTTTTTGCATTTATAATTTTCCCTGAAAGAATTTTTATTAAACTTATAACAATCATTAGTAAATTTAATACGATTTTGGTATTAAAATAAATATTTAATATGTTTTCACTATCATATACGTTTACGGTGCTATCAATTTTTAAGTGTGGCTTTTTATACTTAAAATAATCACAAATATATGAGTTTATATATAAAAAAGTAAATCCTTTACCTAGTGATGAAACAAGCAAATCCTTGCTTCCTATTTCTACTTTAGTATTAACTTTAATAAAATGATAATCATAAAACGGTTTTATTGATTTTCTAATTCCTAGCATATTTGCAAAAAAAATTTTCTTCATCTTTTTATGGTAATAAATTTCAATTCCACTAGGTGTGGGCTTAATAAATCCATTAAAAACAGGTAGAATACGATAAATTTTAAAATTAAACTTTAATATATTATTTTCTTTTTTATAAACTGCTTTAGTATCTAAAAAGATTGGAAAAACTAATAAAATTATCACTATTATCGCTATTAGCACTATTTATAATATCGGCAAATTAACGTTAAATATTCGTATTAAAATAAAAAACGCAAAGCATTGCTTTGCGTTTTTAACATTGATTATATATTAAATTTTTTCTACTTCTTCACCTTTTAAGAAGTCTGGTATTTCTTCTTCATCAAAATCAGGTAGAATAAAATCATCTTCTTTATTAGGCGTTTTTTCGGATTTTGAAGCATCAACGTCAGTAACTGCTGTTTCTTCAACGTAAACGTCTTTTTTATACAAGTAATCGTCTTCTTCTCCGCCGTTAAGTAATTGAATTTTATTAATCAATTCTTCGTAATCAGGTAGTTCGTCAAGAGATGAAATTTGGAATCTTTTAAGGAATTTATCCGTAGTCCCAAACATTACCGGCCTACCTACAGCATCTTTTCTGCCGACCGGTTCAATAACACCAAGTTCTAAAAGTTTTTGAACGGGATATTCACTATCGTGCCCCCTAATTTCTTCTAAATCAATTCTAGTAACGGGTTGCTTGTATGCAATAATTGCTGCAACCTCAAGCATACTTTTTGAAAGTTCTTTTTCTTTGATAGGATTGAGTACTGATGAAACTTCGTTAGCGTAATTTGGGTTAGAACTAAACTGAAGTTTTTTATTAAAAATTAGTAAATGAATTCCGCTTTCTTCGTTATGTTTTTCTTGAAGTTTTTTTGCGGCTTTTAATATATCTGCATCAGTTACTTCAAGTTTTTCGGAAATATCTTTGATGGCAACTTGTGTGCCTGAAACAAATAATATAGACTCAATTATATTCGTCAATTTCTCCAAGTTCTTCATTTCTATCATCCCTTAATAATAATGTAATATCGTCAAACGTTTCGTCTTGAACTACTGTTATGTATTGTAATTTTAGAAGTTCAAGCATTGCTTGAAAGGTTGTAATTACTTCGTTTCTAGTGTAATACTTGCTAAAAAGTTCAAAAAAACTAACCTCTTTTCTATCAAGAAGTACTGTGCGGATAGTATCAACTTTATCTTTTACAGTAAATACTTCTTTAGGAATTTCTTTTAGCGTGTTTTCTTGACGTTTTTTTACGTCAACACGCATTAAAAGTTTTGAAAATGCATTAATTAAACCATCAAGATTAAAGTCGTTATAAACAATTTTAACGTTTCCTACCGACTTGTCTGGTTCTTTATAAAACCTTGCAACATTTTCGGTTTCCTTTAATTTTTCACTTGCTTCTTTGAAGAGTTTATATTCTTCTATTTTGCGGTAAAGCATTTCTTCTGGGTCAACGAAATCTTCATCAAACATTTCAATTTTCGGTAGAATTGATTTTGATTTGATTTCAAGAAGCGTAGCAGCCATACTTAAATATTCGCTTGCCTTGTCCACGTCAAGAGTTTTCAAGCCTTCAATGTAGGCTAAAAACTGCTCCGTAACTTGCGAAACGAATATTTCCCTTATTTCTATTTTTGCTTCCTTTATTAGATGCAAAAGTAGGTCTAAAGGCCCTTCAAAATTATCAAGTTTTGTTGAATAATCAACAGTTGGTTCAAATTGTGCCATTATATCCCTTTATACGTCGTTTCTTATTAAATCTTCGTAAGTTTGTGGTTTTACTAAATAATTTGAAACGCCATCTTTTACTATTATTACGGGTGGAATTAAATTCCTATTGTAATTACTTGCCATTGAATAGTTGTATGCACCAGTTGCTAAAACCGCAAGTAAATCACCTTTCTTCATTTCTGGAAGCAGTATATCTTCTGCAATTATATCCCCACTTTCACAGCATTTTCCAGCAATGGTATACTTTTTGGTGGGTTTTTGATTTATTTTTTCGGGGGCGACAACGGTATATTTTGATTGATATAAAGCAAATCTTGGGTTTTCAAACATACCGCCATCTATCGCTAAATAATTTTTAACGTCTTTAATTTCTTTAACGTTGCCAACCGTATAAAGTGTTGTGCCGGCGCTTGCAACAATTGACCTACCTGGTTCAAAAATTAGGAAGGGCTTTTTAAGTTTATATTCATTAACTTTTTCTTTTACTCTACTAGAAATTTCTTTTATAAAATTTTCATAATCACAAAGAGTTAGTGATGGGTCATTTTCAGTATATTTAATACCAAAACCGCCACCTAAATTTAACGTAGAAAATTCAATAGAATAGTTGTTTTTAAGTTCATTATAGAACGTTAGCATTTTATCGGTAGCAATTAAGAAAGATTTAATTTCAAAAATTTGAGAACCGATATGGCAGTGTAAACCTTTAAGGTTTAGGTGCTTTAGTTTATTTACGTATAAAACCGCTTTTTCGGCATCTCCATTAGAGATTGAAAAACCAAATTTAGACGATATATTTGCAGTTTGAACGTAGTGATGAGTATGTGCTTCAACGCCAGGGTTTACCCTAATTAAAACGTCTTGAACGCAGTTTAATTCAGTTGCAATATTTTCAATATCGTCTGCTTCTTGCAATGAATCTACAACAATCGTGCTAATTTTATTTTCAATAGCATATTTAAGTTCAGAATAAGTTTTGTTATTGCCGTGGAAATATATTTTATTTGCGTCAAACCCCGCCGATAGTGCCGTGTATAGTTCCCCACCTGAAACAACGTCACATCCCAAACCTAAACCGCCTATTAAACGATAAATACCTTTAGCGGAAAATGCTTTAGAAGCATACAAAATTAAACCTTCGCCATAATATTTTTTTAATGAATTTTTATAGGTTAGTGAAATATCTTCTATAAATTTTTGGTCAAACACGAAAAGAGGAGTGCCGTATTTTGCCGTAAGGTTGGTAATGGCAACTCCCCCAATTTGCATTTGATTATTTTTGTCCATAATTTGTGTTTTTGTTTCCATAAATAATACCTTAGTATTATTTTAACAAAGTTAAGGGCAAAAAGTCAATAATAAGTCATTATTTTTTTATATTAAGTTAAAGTTATGTGATATATCTTTCAAAACGTCAAAATAAGTTTTAGATAATACTTCTTCATTAGACAATACGTTAGTGCTAAATATTTCAATTCCATTTTCAAATATTGAAATTTTCCCCACATAGTCACCTACGTTTATTGGTGCTTTAATTTTAGAATTTGGCGTAAAATTTATTTCATAACTCCTTTTTTCCCCTTTTTTAGTTAAAGAATAAAAATCTTCTTGAGGGATAATTTTAATGTTATCTTTTTTTCCACCTTCAACTTTGGCTGATATACTTAAAATTTCATTTTTATCAATAATTTTCTTACATTCATAGTTAGAAAAACCATAGTTTAACATACTAGAAACTTCATTAAATCTAGTTTTTGAATCAGGCGCTGAAATAACAACTGCTATAAGCCTTAAACCATTTCTTTTTGCAGATGCGGTTAAACAATGTCCCGCTTCGCTTGTAAAACCAGTTTTACCTGAATCGCATCCGTCGTAAAAACGTACTAATTTATTTGTATTAGACATTTCGGTAATTCTACCTTCAGGGTGAATAAAATTTTCCATCCATATATTTGATATTTCAAAATATTTATCATGTTTTATTAAGTTGTTAAAAATTACAGATACATCTTTTGCGGTAGAATATTGTTCGGGTTTAGGAAGTCCCGTGCAATTTGAAAATTTTGTGTTATTTAGCCCTAATTCAGTACACTTATTATTCATAACTTTAACAAATTCTTCTTCGCTACCATATAATTTTTCGGCCATTGCAACACAAGAATCGTTTGCCGACGCTACACTAATACTTTTTATTAATTCTGAAACTTTATATACGCCGTTTTCTTCTAAAAAAACTTGCGAACCACCCATTGATGACGCATTTTTACTTACTACGACGTCGTCGTTAAGTGATATATTTCCATTATCAACGTTTTCATAAATTACTAGTAGCGTCATAATTTTGCACATACTTGCAATCGGTAATCTTTCGTTTTCATTTTTTGAATACAAAGTCTTTCCACTGCCCGCATCAATAAGTATTGCGGATTTTGAAACTTGTTTTATGTCGTCAGCATAGGCGCTTTTGTTTGTGTTAAAACTAAAAAGTGTGCCAAAGCAAATTAAAAAAGCAAATAAAAAATAAAATACAGAAAATTTATTTCTCATAGAGTTCCTCCGTGATAATATTTTCTGTATTTATTAATATTTTTATACATTATGTCAGACATAATAAATATTAAAATTGTTATATATTTACAACATTATTGCATATTGTCAATACTTATCGCAAAACCACGCGTTGGGTCGTTGATAAAAACGTGTGTTACAGCACCTACAAGTTTCCCACATTGAATTATAGGGCTACCACTTAAACCTTGAACAATTCCCCCTGCATTTTCTAATAATTTTTCATCAGTAATTTTTATAACTAAATCTTTGGTAGTTCTATTTTTATCTACTTTAATAATTGATATTGTATATTCTTCGGGAGTACTACCTGATAGAGTTGAAAAAATTATCGCATCACCAACGTTCGGTTTGCCTAATTCAATTTTTCGTAAATTATTTAATTCAAAATTATCATTAATTTTGCCATAAACGCCAGTTTTAATATTTTTTTCAATACATCCAACTACGTTATCTTTTAGAAAAACTCCCCTTAACTCACCCGCGCGCCCTTTTACACCTTTAATTACGCCAGTTATATTACAACTAAATATATTTCCACCGCAAATATTTGCAATTTCTCCGTTTTCAGTAGTTACTGGGTGCCCTAAAGAAGCAAAATTATTTCCTTTAATATAAGTTATAGTTCCTATGCCGTTAATTCCATCACGTATAAATAAACCTAACTTTATATTTCCAGATAAATCCATTTTTGGCTTAACGGTAATATACTTTATTTCTAAATTTCTATCTATTTTTAATATTTTATCGTTTGTATCAGTTAAACTTTTTTCAATATCTAAAACGTTATTAGTTTCTATGTTGTTAATTGATAAAATAACGTCGCCAATTTCTACACCAGCATCTTTTGCGGGCGAATATACGCCGTCATTACAAATAACACTAGAAAATCCGTTTACAAAAGCACCTTTTGTATATACTGAAAACCCTGCAGGCATTCCACCTAAATATACGCTATTACCCAACTCATCTGCGTAAGCGACACTACTAACTGAAAATAGCGAAATTAGCAAACATAATATAATAAAAAAAAGACCTTTTCTTCTCATTAAAACTCCATCTTGCATTATAATGAGTAAAAGGTTATTTTTTATACAAAAAAATCGGCAAAAACCGCCGATTTTAATTTTTATAACGATTTTTTAATTTCTTCAGCACGCTTAATTAAAGCAATAGCGTGTGATTTTGCGGAATTAGTTTCACTGCCACCGACAAGACGAACAATTTCATTAATTTTTTCTTCTTGGCTAAGCGATTTTACCGTGGTTATTGTATTTGTTGAATTTTCTTGTTTTGTTATAAGCAAATTATTGTCGCCAAATACTGAAATTTGCGGTAAATGAGTTATAGCAACAACCTGTTTATTTTTAGAAATTTTATAAAGTTTTTGAGCAACAGTTTCCGCAACTAAACCGCTAATACCTGCATCAATTTCGTCAAATATATAAGTTGAAGTTTCATTATATTTTGCAGATTGCGCTTTAATAGCAAGCATAAAACGACTCATTTCACCGCCACTAATTACCGCAGAAAGATTTTTTACGGGCTCACCAAGGTTAGCGCTAAACATAAATTCTATTCTATCTATACCATTACCCGAATCAAACTTGCAATTTTCACTGCTTGGTAGTTCGCTAAAGTTAATTTCAAACTTTGCCTTACTCATTCCAAGTTCTTGAAGTTCAAGTACTACTTTTTTTGCAAAATCTTTAGCAATATTCTTGCGTTTATCACTTAGCAGAACGTATAAATTATATAATTTTTGCTCTATTTCTTTCCTTTTTTCGCAAAGTTTTTCGTATTCAGCGTTAAAGTTTACTAGCGTTTCTTGTTCTTTTTCAATTTGTGCTAAAAAATCTTGAATTTCAAGATATGACGCGCCGTATTTTTTCTTTAATTGCTTAATTTTTTCAAGTCTTTTTTCAATATAATTTTCATCAAGTTCTTCAAAATCAAAACTTTCAAGCAATGATTTTGCTGTACTTGAAATATCGTCACATTCGGCATAAACGTTAGAAATTCTATCGTATAATTCGCTATATTCATCTGAAATTTTGGTTATTTGAGATAAACTTCTATTTGCGCCTGAAATAGCGTCGCAAGCACCGCCGTCGTCAGTTAGCGCCATAATAAGTGAATTTAGTGCACTAGATATTTTTTCTTGATATAAAAGTTTTTGCTTTAGTGATATTAACTCTTCTTCTTCGCCTTCTTTTATATCAGCAGATACGATTTCATTTATTTGATAATTTATAACGTCAAGTCTTATTGCCCTTGCACTTTCGTCCCCACCGCCTACTTCAATTTTATTTAATACATCTTTATATTCTAAATATAGCGTTTGAACGTCATTTTTAAGCGAAACAAACTCTTCGTCGCCAAAAGAATCAATAAGTTTTAATTGATTTGTTTCACTAAGCAAGTTAAAATGGTCGCTTTGACCATGAACGTCAACTAGCCCAGAGGTAAACTTTTTGAGCATTGTAACGTTAGCGCTCATACCATTAATTTTAATAGTGTTTTTGCCATCAATGGTGAATTTTCTTGAAATAATAAGCGTATCGTCTTTTTCCAATTCAAAATCTTCAAAAATTGTGCTTATAGCGGTGTTAGCGGAAACGTCAAATTCAGCACAAACGTACGAAAAGTCTTCCCCGCTACGTATAAGCGTTTTATCTGCTTTTGCGCCTAGAACAAAATTAAGTGATTCTAGTATAACAGATTTACCCGCGCCAGTTTCACCTGAAAGCACGTTAAAACCATTACTAAATTCAATTACAGCGTTGTCTATAAGCGCTATATTTTTTATTTCAAGTCTATTAAGCATTAAATATTCCTCAAAATTTTCATTACGACTTGTGCATCACTTTCGTTTTTAGTGATAATTAAAAGAGTGTCGTCGCCTGCAATTGTTCCTATAATTTCTTTAATATGCATATGGTCAATAGCCATACCAGCGCTACCAGCATTGCCAACGAGCGTCTTAATAATGATAAGGTTATTAGTGTCAACTATTGAAGTTGTAACATGCTTGAAAAGGTCAATAATATTTTGCGGAACCTTATCAGTTTTTATAGAAGGTTTTACATATTTATACTTAAGTTTTTCGCCCGCAACTTTTATTAAATTAAGATCTTCAACGTCCCTTGAGATAGTTGCTTGTGATACTTTATATCCTTTATCGTTTATAATTTGAGTAAGACCTTCTTGGGTGTTTACTTCAATTTCATTTATAATTTGTAAAATTAATTCATGTCTTTGTGATTTAGTCATCTTAATAGTTTTCCTTTTCTTTAATTTTTTTGGTTAATCTATCGTAGAAGTTTGAGTTTTCTTTTCTTAAGAAAATGGTTTTATTATTAGTTTTTTTAATTTCAACAACGTCGTTTTTATCAAGATGTTTAATAAACTTTCCATCAAGGAAAATTCCTGCCGAGTTTCCGCGAGAAAATTCTAATTTACAAATAGAATCAGCAGAAAACACTACTGAACGTTGGTTAAATGAGTGTGCTGCAAGCGGTGTCATAACGAAAGCATTGATTGCAGGTGCAAGTATTGCCCCACCTGCGGATAGCGAATATGCGGTAGAACCTGTTGGTGTGGCAATAATAACGCCGTCTCCACTAATTTTTTCAACTAAAACATCATCAATACTTACCGAAACGTCAACAATCATACCATTTATTTCATTTTTTGAGTACGTTCTTTGAATAACCACGTCGTTAAGCGCAATAAAAGTATCATTGTCTATTTTAATTTCAAAAGTAATACGTTCGTCTCTTTTAAGTTTGTTTTCAGCAAAAAGTTTAACGGCATTTGGAATTTCGGTTTGTTCAAATTCGCTCAAAAAACCTAATTTGCCGGCATTTATGCCTATAATTGGAATATCGTTAGTGTTTGCATATTCTGCACGGCGAAGTATTGTTCCATCGCCCCCTATAACGTAAACCGCGTCATATTTATTAGATTTAATATCATGTTCGCAAAAGGCAACATCAAAAGGTATTGAATATAAATTCAATTCATTTTGAAGTGTTTTTAGCGAGGTGCCGTTTAGGTCTTTTTCTTTATTTACGTAAATTAAAACTTTCATATTTATAGAATAACATAATAAAAAAATATTTTCAATTGTTATTCATATTTTTATGAATAAAATTAAAAATATTCTTTCAAATTAAATGAACTTTTTACGCCGTTTTGTAGTAAAACAAGGTATTCTACGTTTTTTTCTTGTGATATGGGCGCTGACGTGAATTTTTGCGGATAAAAACCGTATTCTATTGCTTTATTTATTACTTTTTCTGCACGAAAAAATCTAATCTTATCGTCTTTTATTATGCCGTTCTTAAACGACATTTTTTTATCACTTTCAAATTGTGGCTTTATTAAAAGAATTATATATTTACCGCTTGTAAGTATATTTTTAAGCCTATCAAATATTACGGTTGATGATATAAAACTTAAGTCTACCGTTACAAGGTCAATTTCTTCATTAAAATCGTCTTTTGTTAAATCTTTTACGTTTTTAATTAAGTAATTTACTTTTGGATTTTTCCTAAGTGATTTATGCAAAAGTGTATCGTTTAAATCAACCGCATATACGTATTTTGCACCGTTTTTTATAAGACAATCGGTAAATCCACCCGTACTTGAACCCAAGTCCGCACAAACCAAATTTTGAACGCTAAAATCAAAATCAATAAGCGCTTTTTTTAGTTTGTAACCACCTAAGGACACGTAACTTTCAGTTGCAACGTAATCTATTGAGTATTCTATAAATTCGTTAATTTCGTAAGCGGATTTAAGAATTTTTTTGCCATTAATAAGAATTTCACCCCTTTCAACGGCTTGCTTTGCCTTTGTTCGGGAATCAAAAAATCCCTTTTGTTGTAAATATGAATCTAATCTCATTTTTTACGATTATATAAACTTTCAATCAAGTTTTTAAGAAATTCAGTGTTAGGAATTTGGTCTAAAATTCTAATGGTATCTCTAAATAATTTATCGTTAAATTCTTTAGCACCATCAAGCCCTAAAACTTTAATAGAAGTCATTTTATTTTCTTTTTCGTCTTTTCCAGGGGTTTTACCTATATCACCTAAACTACCTTCAACGTCTAAAATATCATCTGATATTTGGAACATAACACCTAAGTTTTCGCCTACGTCTTTAAGTAAATCAAAATATTTATTATTTGCAAGCGACGACGCTATGAGTAATGGTGCGGTAAGAAGTTTAGAAGTTTTATTTAGGTATATTTCTATAAATTTTTCAATGGAGCAATCTTCGTCTTTTTCTGCAAGAATATCTAAAACTTGCCCCGCAATCATACCATTATAGCCAGAAAAATCTGCTAAAATTTTAAGAGCGTTTTTATCAAGTATTGTAAAATCCTCTTTGGCAAGCACTGTTTCAAAGGCTAGATTAAGTAATGCGTCGCCACAAAGAACGCCCAATGCTTCGCCATATTTTTTATGTGTTGAAAGTTTACCACGTCTATAATCGTCATTATCCATACACTCTAAATCGTCGTGAACAAGTGAGTAAGAATGTATAAATTCAAGTGCAAGAGCATAGACGTCAGCATAGTCTAATGGCACACCTAAAGCGTCGCAAGTAGCATATAAAAGTACGGGGCGAATTCTTTTCCCCCCGTCCGAAGTTGCATATTTGATTGTTTCTTTGATTATAGATGGTGCGCTTTGTTCAAGAAAAGATAATTTTTCTTTAAGTTTTAATTCAAAACGCGAAACGTATAATTCAAACTGCAATATATAATTCATTATTTGTTCTCTCTTTGGACAGCGCAATTATAAGCGTTTTCCATAAGCATTGTAATAGTCATAGGACCTACGCCACCAGGAACTTTACTAATATAAGCAACTTTTGGCTCAACTTCATCAAATTTAACGTCGCCAACTAATCCGTTTTCGGTACGATTAATACCAACGTCAATAACAACTGCGCCTTCTTTAACCATATCGGCAGTAACAAATTCAGGCTTACCGATTGCGGCAACTAAAACGTCAGCATTTGCGCAAATTTTTTTTAGGTTCGTGGTTTTACTATGACAAACCGTTACGGTGCAGTTTTTTTGCAATAATAAATGAGCCATAGGTTTACCCACTATATTACTTCTACCAATAACAACTGCATTTTTACCAGTTAAATCATAATCAATAGATTCAAGCATTTTAATAACACCAAAAGGAGTACAAGAAACTATACATTTTCTACCTAATAAAAGATTTCCAACGTTTTCTTTGCAAAAACCGTCAACGTCTTTTTCGGGCGGAATAATTTCAAGTACTTTTTCTTCGTCAATTCCTTTGGGAAGCGGAAGTTGCACTAAAATTCCATCAACTTTATCGTCGTTTGCTAAATCTTTAATTTGTTTTTCAATTTCATTAAAAGTAGCGGTTTCAGGAAGATAAAATGAAAGCGAATTTATACCAAGTGCTTCAGCAGTTTTAATTTTATTTCTAACGTAAACTTGCGATGCGGGATTTTCCCCAACCAACACTACGGCAAGAGTAATATCTCTACCATATTGATTTTTAAAATCTGCAACTTTAACTTGAAGTTCATCTTTAATTTTTTTTGAAAGTTCCTTTCCGTCAATAATATAAGCCATACTATCTATCCTTTGCGTATTCCGCTAAAATTCCGTTTACAAACCCCATGCCCTTTTCGGTTGAATACTTTGCCGAAAGATTTACTATTTCATTTATAACTACTGCAGACGGGGTTTCATCAAATTTATCAAGTTCCGCCATACCTAAAATAATTAAGCACTTATCAACGTTGTAAATTCTATCAAAATTATAACCAATCGCAAGGTTTGATAATTTTTCAACGTATAAATCATATTCACTTTCTACAGCGCCTAAAAGTTCGTTTGCGAACGACTTATCATCAGCGCTAAAATCTTTAATTAAAACATCAAAAAGCCCTTCATCATCTTGATTGAAGAGCTTTGAAAAGATAAACTTAAAAACTGTTTCTCTAACTAAACTTCTCATAGGTATCCTTTATTTATTACTATCTACAACGTCTTTTGTTTCATTTTCGCTAATAACAGGTGTTTCTTTTTTAATTTCATCAAAAACAACACCTTTTACGTTTACGTTAACGCTAGCAATTTTGTATTCGGTCATAGATTCAATATCGTGACGAACGATTTCTTGAATCTTAAAAGCCATATCTGATACACTTTGTGAAAAGTGAATTTTAACAGCAATATCAATAACAACGCCTTCTTTGTTAAATTCAATTTTAACCGCGTCGTGTTTAAGCAAGCGGTATGAATTTTTTGAATATAATTCAACGTTTGCAACGTCTTGAAGTGCAAGACATACAATGTCTTCAATAATGGCTTTATTATATATAATTTTGACTTCTCTTTCTTTTTGAAGTTTTCTTTTAAAATGCGCCATAAATATCCTCTAATGATTTTATTAAAATCATTGTAACATAAATTATTTATTTTGCATAGTATTTTTTAGGAAATAGGTATAATTTTTACATTTTCAGGCGTTACGTTAATTTCTTCAGACACAATGGTATAAATTTTTATTGCATCATCAGTAGTTAATTCGCTTGATTTTGCTATAACGTTAACGTTTTGCGATTCTAAACCTATCATAACTACTGCATCTTCAAAACCATATGCTCTGATTAAATTTTCTAAAAGCATTTCTTTTTCAGTATTAAGTGTTAGCGAAGTTTTCATTGCTAAAGCATCGTTATATTCAACTGAATTTTGTTGTGCTTGAGATAAAATTGCATCTAGTTGTAACAACTCTTCATTTCTAGTTGTCAATCTTTCGGTGCGATATTGCGAAAAATAACTTGCGGAACTGCTTACAGGTTCTGAATTGTCAATTATACTTTCAGTAGTAAAAATAAAGTTAAATACTGCGGTTACTGCAAGTAAAGCAATCATACAACCTAATACTATAATTTTTTTCTTCTTCGTCATTTTAATTCTCCTTTAATTCATTGATAATATTTCAATTTTATTTATATTAACGTCTAAAAGCGACGTTGTTGCTTGTTGAATCTTCTTTAGAACCGCC
The DNA here is from genome assembly GCA_045657285.1 of Christensenellaceae bacterium. Lineage (GTDB taxonomy): Bacteria > Bacillota > Clostridia > Christensenellales > Borkfalkiaceae > UBA1259. The sequence continues at coordinate 18,924 of JAZOST010000049.1, read as the reverse complement.
AAATTTCCCGCTCCTTCAGCAACTATTAAAACACCTACTATTGTGGGATTTAACTCTTTTAACGTAACCGTTTTTCCGTTGACTAAAATTGGCGTTTCTTCTGTTGTGATTTTTCCTGAATTTTCTGTTGAAGTTTTTTTCATTGCAATAACCGTTTCACTTGTTCCGTCAATTGTAATTGCAACGTTTACCTTTCCTACACCATCAATTTTTGACAATATGTTTTCTAGTTTACTTTCAATTTCGCTGGTATAATTTTGAGACACGCCGTCATTACCATCATTACTATTTTTCGCATCAGAAAACGTTAAAAGAATAAAAATAATCAATAAAATAGCAATGATAATATATTTTAATATCTTATTTTCCTTTATTTTTTCTAAAAAATTAAAAGACGATTTTTTATCTTTTTTATTCATCAAAATTTACGTATTCCTTTTCAATGTTTAATAATATTTGAATTTTTTCAATAATTTTTATTTTATTGTTATTATAGCTAGGTATATCGTAATTCGCATTTGCTAAATTAATATTTACACTAATAGGAAGGTATTCATTTTTTTCATTTACACTATATTTTATTTTGCTCTTAGCGTTTAATATGCTATATTCGGATAAAATTTCATCTATATTTTTTTCATAATTTAGGTTTTTCTTTTCATAAACGTAATCTAAATAATCAATTTGATAGTTTATATCTTGCGTTGACGATAAATTATCTAAAAATTCGCCATAATTCAGTTTAGAAAAAGGCATTATTATAACCAAAGAAATTACACATGTTAAAATACTTTTTATACTTTTAGCCATTCTCCCTTTGGGAATAAGCAATGAAAGTATTACAGCAATAATAACAACTGAAAAAACGTTTATTATGTAATCTTTCATAACAAAATACCATTAGCGGAAAAAATCATAAGTAAAATCATTATAAAAAACATTAAACCAACTATTAAAATACAAATAATTAGATATGAAATAAATTTAGAAAAAGAAACGCAAAGCGAACTTATTTGCCCCGTTTCAAAAGGCTCAATAATTCCTGAAACCAACTTAAAAAGAAGTGAAAATATAATCATTGAAGAAAGTGGCGTAATTATAATAAAAAATAAACTAATTAAACCACCTACGCCCACCGCATTTTTTATCAATGAACTGCCGGCAACAACTATGTCAAAACCATCTTTAATAAAGCCACCCACAATAGGTACTGAATTAGAAATAGTATATTTAGCAATTTTCATTGAAATTCCATCAAACGACGCACTGGATATCCCTTTTACCGTTAAAAAAATACCAAAAATAGTCGCCATAATTCCTAATATCCATTTGATTAGTGACGTAATAAATTCGGCAAATCTATTGAATTTATAATCTTTTGATAGATTGTTTAGAATTGAAAATACAACGTAAAAAATCATAAGTGGCATAATAACTTTAAGAATTATATTTAATATTCCGGTTGAAAAAAACACAACTGCAGGTTTATATAGCGTAGCCGAAACACTTCCCCCACTTGCAACCATTAATGTTAGTATTATGGGTGATATAATTTCACATGTTTTCACTATATTTTCTATAATGATTTTTGTACTATTATAAAAAGAAATTATTTCACTAGAAATCAATAAAATTACACAAAGTAAACCTATAAAATTTATCAATTCAGCTATTTCATCATTAAAAAAAGACGACCTTAAATTAGTTATAACACTACATAAAATACTAATAGCCACTATACTTAAAAAAGTTGGAATACATTTTGAAACGTTTGAAAATAAAATTTTAGTAATATAAGAAAAAAAGCCTGAAACGTTAGAATCTATCTCCCCGTTAAGCATTGAACCAATAACAGAATAAAAGTCAATTTGGTTATTTGAAATATTTGCAAAAAAATCATTTAGAGAAGAAAAATCAATTTTATCTAGTTGTTCGCCAATAGTTTCGGAAAGAGTATCAGCAAATAATAAAGTATAATTATTACTACTCAATAGATATATTAGTATTGCGAAAAAAAATATGATTTTTTTCATAATAAAAGACCTTGAACAACGTTAAAAATGGCATAAACAATGGGTAATGACATAGAAAATATAATAATTTTGCCCAATAAAACAAGTTTGTCCGCCACGTTATTTATTCCAAAGTCTGAAAGTATGCCTGCCCCAAATTCAATTAAATACCCTATTGCTATTGCCTTAAAAATTATTATGAAATACTCTTTTTCTACGTTTGATTTTTCTATTATTTCGTTTATAAAATTAAAAGTTTGTGTAAGATAACTTAGTGCATAACTAATAACTATACAACCTGTGACAACACTAATTGTCATTGATATTTCTGGACTATAATTTTTAACGAATATTATTATAAAACCTGCCAAAACGCATAAGACTACAATTTTAACCATCAATATAAATAAAAAATATTTTTAATAGTATCAAATAGTTCACTTATCATATTAATTACAAGTGTTAAAACTATAATAAGCCCCGCTAAAGCAACCAAAGTTGCAATGTCATCCCTATCACTTTTTTTAAGTATTTGGCATATCACCGTTATAATTATACCTATAGCGGCAATTTTGAAAATTATATCAATATTCATAATGTTCTATAATAAAATTATCCCTATAATCAACCCAAGCAAAAAACCAAGTTTTATGTATAACGGCTTATAGCATTTATATTCTTTTTCAGACAAATTGCATTTTTCTACCAAACTTTCGTTTATATTATTTAAGAAATTTAGTTGAGTTTCAGAATCGCTAACTCCTAAATTTTTAAGATAATCATAAAAAAATTGCACCTCATCACTTGTTAAGTATTTGTCCATAAAAATATAAGAAACTGAATTTTTAATATATTTTTTTATCTCTATATTAAATGACGTATCATCATTAAGTTCTGAAATTATTTTCAATATAGAATTTTTTGAAAAATTTATTTCAGTAGACAATTTACTATTAAAATTCTTAAACCCCAAATAAAAATCTTTTCGTTTTTTATATTTTTGGGATAATAAATAGCCTGCAAAAGTAAAACAGACAACTAAAAGCAAACATAAAAATATTTTCACAATTCTAAAAAATCCTTATTATAAATTTTATTTAATTGACCGGGTTGCCCGCTATTTTTTATTACGACGTATCTTTCAAAAACACCGCCTATAAATTCATTTTTTTCTAATAAATCACTAATAGTTTCACTATGGACACTTGCAATAAGTTTCACACCTGAATTTACAGCCGTTAACGCGCATTTCCAGTCAGATGCGCTTATTAATTCATCAACGATAACAACATCTGGGGACATTGACCTTATTGCTAGGTTAAAAGCATACGTTTTATCACAAAATTTAATTAAATCTATGTTTTCACCCGAAATTTTATTAAATTCGCCCCTTTCATCTATTATTAAAATAGAATACATATTTGCTTCATTTAGTTTTAGGGCTAAATCTTTAAGTAACGTTGTCTTCCCCTTCCCAGGTGGCGAAATAATAATTGTATTGTATAATTTATCTGTACAAATTTTGTTATAAATATCTTTTGAACAGTCTTTTATGTTGTGAGCAATTCTAACGTTTATAGATGTTATATTTTTTATAGTTTTAATTTTTTGGTCTTCAAAAACGCATTCTCCTGAAATACCAATTCTAAAACCATCTTCAGTTGTTATATACCCTTGTTTTAATTTATCGTTAAAAGCATAAATAGAACGTTCAGTAACACTTGAAATAACGTCTTCAATATCATTTTTGGTACATATAATTCTTTCAAAATCACCCATTAAATATGAATTTTTATTTTCATATTTAATTTTTATTGGGAAACCAATTCGCAAACGTATTTCAGTTATGTTTATAAAAGAATAACTTTTAAGTGCATTTTTTATTCTTTCAGGAAAAAAATCAAAAGTCATTACTTAATTATATGTGCTTGTCTATTTTTATAGAACAAAAAAAGCCTTACCATTTGGTAAGACTTTTTAATTATATTTGGTTAATTATTTATCGGTGTTAGCAATCATTTCAGCAATTGAAACGCCTGCATCAGCATCTTCAGTCCATTCACGAAGTTCGGGTTCTTCTTCAACCTTTTCTTCTTTTTCAACTACGGGTTTTTCGGGCTCAGGAAGAAGCGCTTTAATTGAAAGGGTCATTTTTTCCTTTTCAACGTTGATATCTAAAATCTTTGCTTCAATTTCTTGACCAACTTCTAATGCTTTAACGGGGTTTTCAAGCCATTCGTTAGAAATTTGTGAAACATGAACTAAACCGTCAACACCTTTTTCAACTTCTACGAAAGCACCAAAGTTTACTAATCTAACAACTTTGCCTTTAACAACGTCGCCAACGTTATATTTTTCGGCAACACTTTCCCATGGTTTGGGTTGAAGTTGTTTGTAACCTAAAGATACTCTATCTTTTTCTTGTTCAATTTTAAGAATAACGAATTCGTAAGTTTTGCCAAGTTCTAAAACTTCAGCACAGTCCTTGCAACCAGTCCAAGAAAGGTCTGAAATGTGGCATAAGCAATCAAAACCGTTAACGTCAATAAATGCACCGAAAGCAGCAAATCTAACGGGAGTACCGATAACTACGTCACCTTCTTGAATGCTACCAAAGAATTCAGCCTTCTTTTGAGCGATTATAGCATCTCTTTCTTCCTTTTCAGCAAGAAGAATAACTCTTTGTGAACCAACGATTTGACGACGAGCGCCTTTTGCTTCAACTTTATCTGCTTTAAGTCTTAAAGTTTTGCCAACGTATTTTTCAAGGTCTTTAGCAAAACCAATTTTAATTTGTGAACTGGGAACGAAAACTTGGTAACTGCCGTATTTACCGGTTAAGCCACCTTTGTTTGTAGCAGTGATTTTTGCTTCAAAAATTTTACCATTCTTAATTTCTTCAATTTCGGCTTCTTCTTTAAGAACTTTAGCCATTGCTTTTTCAGAGAATTTAAGCGGATTTTTACCGATAACCATTACGCGAATTTCTTCGCCAATTTTAGAAAGGAAATTTTCTTTCTTATATTCTTCAAGCATTTCTTCTTTGGGTAATTCAAAGTCTTTTTTAGCGTTTTTAATAGAAAGCGTAAGACCGTTGTCGGTTGCAGAAGATATGTTAGCCGTAGTAATTTGACCGATTCTAAAATCTTTGTTGGGCTTAATTTTGTCAAATGCGGCTTCCATTTCAGATTTTACGGGTTTTTCGTTTTTTACTTCTTCTACTAATTCTGAAATTTTTGTTTCTTCTGTGTTCATGTTTGAGATAACCTCCTGAAATTGTTCTATGGGCGTTGACGCTCCTAAAACAACCCCTATTTTATTAAATTTTTTTATTTTTTTATAATCAAAATCGCTGGCGTTATAAATTCTAAAAGAATTTTTACAATAAGACGAACAAATATCAAACAATTTGTCTGTGTTGTTGCTATTTTTACCGCCGATAACGATAACCGCGTCACTATTTTGGGCTAAAATTTTTGCTTCTCTCTGACGCTCTGTTGTAGTATAGCAAATTGTTTTGAAAATATCAACTATTTTTACGTTGCTACGGTCAAAATTTTTAATAATTTCATCAAATTTTTCTTCTTTGAAGGTTGTTTGAACAACTATACACAATTTTTCCGCCAAAATTCTAGATAATTCTTCAGCAGTGGTTACAATAAACGCGCTATCATTACACCAACCATTAATACCTTTTACCTCTGGATGCTCACTATTTCCAACGATTGCAATAGTATAGCCGTCGTTATAATGCTTTTCTACGATATTTTGAATTTCTTTAACAAAAGGGCACGTACAATCAATGACGTTTAATTTTTTTTCTTTTGCTTTAAGCAAAATTTTTTGCGGTTCGCCATGTGTTCTTATCAATAAAGTGTCACCTTCATTTAGAGAATCAAGTTCTTCAGTTGAAATAATTTTTAGACCTTTATCAACAAGTTTTTTGTTAACTATTTCATTATGAATAATTTCTCCAAGAAGATAACTTCCCGCAGGTAATTTATCAGCCTTTTCTATTGCGCGTTTAACACCAAAACAAAATCCGCCACTTTTACATTTTGTAATTTCCATTTTATTTTGCCTTTTTCACTATGGATTTTAATTCCGCTTGAACTTCATGCATTTTCTCAGTAATTAAAGCATCTATACTAGCAACAACGTCTTCTGTAAGTTTTTGATCTTCAAATTGTTCTAAAGTAAAAGGTTTGCCCACTAATAATTTAGTTTTTCTAAACAATTTAGGTTTTTTAAGTATCATAACGGGAACAACCGGAACTTTTGCCTTTAATGCAAAAACACCTGCACCACCTTTAATTTCTTGAAGTTCATCAGTTTTAGTTCTATTTCTAGTACCTTCAGGAAAAATTATGAGTTTTTTATTACCCTTTAATATTTTAACGCACGTTAAAAGTTCCTTAATATCAGGGTTTTCCCTATTGATAGGAACTGCGCCAAAATCCTTAATAATCCAACCTATTAATTTTTTATCAAAAAGTTCTTTTTTTGCTAGAAATGAGCCGTTTTTGTCAGTAGCATAGTACAAAAAAAGCGGGTCAATAAATTTTAGATGGTTGCAAACTACAACAGCACCGCCTTCAGGCATATTTTCTTTTCCTAAAATCTTAAAAGGATATGAAGTTTTTAGAATTTTAAGCGCAATTTTTGATATAAGTTTCATTAGAACTATTTACCTTCAACGTATGATAAAACCTTATTTATAACTTGTTCAACACTCATAAATGAAGTGTCAATTTCAATAGCGTCATCAGCCTTGCAAAGCGGAGAAAAATCACGATGAGAGTCGTTATAATCTCTTTGTATAATTTCTTGTTTTAAGGCTTCAAAGTCAACGTCGTGGCCTTTAAGTTTAAGTTCCTTAAATCTTCTATCCGCCCTAACGTCAGCGCTAGCGGTTATGTAGAACTTAAAATCAGCGTTAGGTAAAACGTAAGAGCCTATATCTCTGCCGTCAAGAACGCAAGATAACGAACTTGCAATTTTTCTTTGCATATCAACCATTTTAAGTCTAACACATTTTAGGCTTGAAATATTAGACGCTGCCATAGAAACTTGTGGTTCTCTAATTTTTTCAGAAACATCTTCTCCGTCTAAAAAAGTATGTTGTGCGCCATCTATGTATTTGATTTCCAAATCAATATCATTAATAAATGAAAGAACGCCTTGTTCGTCAAAAGTATCTATATTACTTTTAAGTGCTTTTAGGGCAGTTGCTCTATACATAGCACCCGTATCAAGATACAAAATGTTAAGCATTTGCGAAAGTTTTTTTGCTATAGTACTTTTACCACTTCCTGAAGGCCCGTCAAGCGCTATTCTAATAAGTTTTTCCATTTTTATTCCACCTTTATTTATATAATTTTAATTATTTTCACCTGCTAAAAATCCTGTTGAAAACGCGGTTTGTAAGTTATATCCCCCCGTAAAACAATCAACGTTTAATACTTCACCCGCAAAGAAAAGCCCACTACATAGTTTACTTTCCATAGTTTTAGGATTAACTTCTTTTACGTCAACCCCGCCCGAGGTTACTATCGCTTCTTCAATAGGACGCAATTTTTTGAACGAAAATGTTAAATTTTTTAGCGTTTTTATTAAGTTTTGCCTTTCATTTTTTGTTATTTCGGCACATTTTTTATTCAAGGGTATTTTTGCTTGTTTAGCAATAATATTAACTAATGAAGACGGCACAAATCCCCTAATTATACTTGAAACGTTTTTATTTCCATCAATAGAAAATTCATTTATTAAGCGTTTATCAATGGTTTCTTCGGTAAGTGCGGGCTTTAAGTCAATTAAAACACTTATTTTTTCGCCAACGTATTTATTTAATATTGCTGAAGCGGATAAAACGATAGGCCCACTTATACCAAAATGAGTAAAAAGCATTTCACCAAAGTCAGAATACAATATTTTATCGTTTAATATTAGGTTTATTTGAACGTTTTTAAGAGATAGACCTTGCGCTTCTAAAAAATCATTACCGAAAAGTTCAATTCCACAAAGCGATGGCTTTGGATTTATAATCTTATGACCGCATTTTTTAGCAAAAATAAAACCATCACCAGTGCTTCCAGTGGCAGGATAACTTACCCCACCTGTACAAATAATAGTTTTATCTGCACTAATTTCGCCCTTATCAGTAATTACACCCTTACAAACGCCGTTTTCTACAATTAAATCTATAACTTTTATATTAAGTCTAATATCAACGCCATTATTAACTAATATTTTTTCTAGGGTTTTTGTTACGTCACTTGCTTTGTCGCTTTCAGGAAACACTCTATTTCCGCGCTCAACTTTTAATTTTAAGCCATTTTTTTCAAAAAAATTATACGTTTCTTTGGGTGAAAATTTGTATAATGCACTAAGTAAGAATTTTGGATTATTTACAACGTTTGGCAAGAATTCATTAACTTCGCAATAGTTAGATAAATTACACCTGCCTTTACCTGTAATGTATATTTTTTTACCTAGTTTTTCATTCTGTTCAAGTAAAACTACGTCGTTACCTGACTTTGATGCGGTAATGCCTGCAAGCATTCCACTTGCACCGCCACCTATTATTAAAACTTTCATTTTTTATCCTATTATGTCTAACATAATTATTGTTGTTTTTGCTTGTTTTTACAAGGTTTTTGTTTACTTTTAACAAAGCGTTCTATATCGTCGCTTTTTTTATAAATAAAAGTTGAAGCAAGTATAGTTAACGCAAATAAAATTACCCAAATTACGAGCCCCCACCAAGTATCGTATGGTATAAAATTGTTATTCATTGAAAATGACGACGTAAATATAGTAATTAGTCTTACTATAGAAATCATAATAACAAAGAATAAAGCACTCATTGAACTAATTCCCGATACAAAACATAGTAGGTCATCCGGAAAAAACGGAAATAAGAACATAAAAGTAAGTATTATTTTATCTTTGCCTTTAAGAAGTTTTAATGTCTTTTTAAGTGCCTTATCACCTATTAGCCATTTAACTATTTTTTCGCCAAAATTTCTGCCTATAAAGAACGCAACAAGCGAGCCAAGTGTTATTCCTATATAACTAAATATCGCGCCTTTAAGAGCCCCAAACAAAAGAACACCTGCCCCTACCGTTATAAACGAAGGTATAGGCAAAATTACTACTTGTAAAAATTGAATTGACACAAATATTGCTACCGCGTAGTTACCAAATGATGCAATATAATCCCTAAATTCATCAACGCTATGAATTTTATCCCAAAAACCTATAGCGGAAAGAATATAAATAATTGTTAGCGATAAATTCAATAACACAACGGCTATTAAACAAATTTTATAGATAAATCCCCTATTTTTACTCATTAAAAGAATAGTAAAAAGAGATAGAATTGTTATAACCGAAGTTGTTACGACAATAAGTAAAGTTCTATATTTATTTACAAAACCACTTGAAAACGAATCAAAATATAAGATAGAAAAAATTATTCCAGCAGAGCCTAATAAAAATATTACGGCAATTGTTAAAAAATTTTTTAAGATGTTAGTTTTAGATTTTTTCATGCTAATATTATATTAACAAGAAAAATAATATAATATACAATTAAACTAATTTTTTATACTCACTAACCGCAATCTTATCGCAACGGTTGTTAAATTCGTTATCGGCGTGCCCTTTTACCTTAATAAAATTGATTTTATGAATATCATTTAGTTCAAGCAAAATTGTCCAAAGGTCTACGTTTTTAACTTCTTTCTTATTTGACGTCTTAAAACCGTTATTTTTCCAGTTGTTTATCCAGCCTTGATTAAACGCATCTACAACGTATTGTGAATCGCTATACAAATCTATTTCACAAGGCTCTTTTAAGGCTTTAAGAGCGTTTATTACGGCTAAAAGTTCCATACGATTATTAGTAGTGTCTTTTTCAAACCCACTAATCACTTTTTCAATGCCGTTAAATATTAATATTGCAGCGTATCCGCCGTTACCAGGGTTGCCACTGCACGCCCCGTCTGTATATATTGAAACTTTTTTCATTGTTTTGCTAGTTCGTTTGCTCTATCAAAGCACGCTTTTACAGCGCCGTCTATAACGCCCTTTAAGTCGTTATTTTCAAAATAGTTTATTGCCTCAATAGTTGTTCCGCCCTTACTACAAACAGCCGAAATAAGGTCGCTTATGGGCTTATTTTGAGATAAAATCATTTTACCACTACCTATCATTGTAGATGCAACAAGTTTTAGCGCATCTTCTTTAGAAATGCCAAGTTCAACACCACAATCAACAATATGTTTTACAAAAGAATAAAAATATGCGGGAGAACTTCCACTAATTGCGGTAACAGCGTTAAGTTTATCTTCAGCAATAAAAATCACTTCAGCAATAGAAGAAAATAAATTTTTAATAAAATCTTGGTCAAAATTTTCCTTAAAATCACTAGCGTCAATACCTACCGCGCCTGCACCTACACTACAAGGAGTGTTTGGCATACATCTAGCGACCTTTGAATTTGGAAAAATAGATTTAATTTTAGCGATATTTACACCTGCCATTATTGAAATAAGTTTATAATCACCATCAATTACTTTATTAGCAAAAATAGCATTAAAAGTTTGCGGTTTAACTGCAAATAAAACGTATTCGCAGTTTAGTAAAATATCGTTATTATCTAGCGTTACGTTTACACCTTGAGCCAAAAGATTGTTAAGCGAATTTTCATTAATATCACTAACAAAAATGTCTTCAGAACTTAGAACCCCTGAAGAAATTACACCTTTAATTATGGCATTTGCCATAAAACCTGCACCTATAACGCCTAATTTAAATTTTTTAACCATATTAAACCTAAAATAAAAAAATCTACCTTTTTATTTTAACCTAAAAGTAGATTTTTGTCAATGTTATTTACATTTTGTAAAACTAAAATAAGGCGCAAATTAGCGTGAAAATTTATGTTTTATGCTTAATTTCCCTTGACTAAATATGGAAAATGTTATAAAATTTATATGTTAAATTTAGGGGAGTGGCTCAACGGTAGAGTAGCGGTCTCCAAAACCGTAGGTTGCGTGTTCGAATCGCGTCTCCCCTGCCAAACGACATCATGTTAACTTGATGTCGTTTTTTATTTTATAAAAAGTATTTGAGGCATTAGGGTTATTGATTTTAACTTCAAAATAACTTTGTTATTATTCTTAATAAAATCAACTTTTTCACGTTTTCCATCACTTGTTAGGCGTTCAATTTTTGTAAAATCTTTATTTATTACAAGTGGAATTTCTTCTAATTGGTCTAATCCGATATTGGTAAAAATACACATTAAAGAACCATCTTTTAATTTACCTGTTTTAACAAAAACTTCAGTGTCCCCGTCATAATATAATGGCAAATTACTTGTTTCTTTCAAAAAGTCAATAATTTGTTTTTTTCTTGTTTCATTAAGGAAAGAAAACGATTCCATAAATGATAAATGCTTTGGCATAGTACCTGCAAAAACAAGCACCTTACCACCTAAAGAATTTTCATAAACAACTGATGCGGGAGATAAATAAACGTATTCACCATCTAATTTATAATAAAATTTTGTTAAAACACGCACAGAATTATCAATTATTTCAAGGTTGCGCGTTTCTTTTTGACATTGTACAATTTTTCCGTTGTCAAATTCTTCTTTAGCGGGATATATTGTGTTAAGCCCGTTAACTTTAACACCTAAATATTTAGAAAAACCGCGCGCACATAGTCTTTCAGCGGTATCACCAGACATTACGAACGTGCCAGATAACATTTCAAGTATTTCACTATCGTCAAAATATTTATCGGCATCACTATCTATAAAAGTGGCATTTTCATTTTTTCTTGAAAAATACATTGGAATACCCATTCTTTCCAAGACTTCTTTACCCCAGTTATAATTAACGTAGTATGGCGTGTTAAAATTAAACGTAAATTTTTTAGGAATAGGAATTCTTGCCCCTAGCCATTCCACTTGTTCTACGTATTTGATAAGTTCGCTATATCTATTAGCGTTTTTTGCTAAAATATTTCTATAAGCCTCGCCACTTTTAGGTTCATAACTACTAAGTCTAGTAATCCAGTGCTTTGCACCCTTAACCCCTTCACAAATTGAAAGAACCATTTGAGCGTGTAATGAACTAGCCGGTGTTGAATAGCGGTTTTGAGGGCATGTATCCGCTTCTGCAATATAAATATCGGCATAATTACCTTCAAAATTAGAAGTAAAAGCCGCTCTTTGCGACCTAAAAGACGCGTATCTAGCATTAACCGTATACGCCCCATTATTTACGCGCATAATACTTGGATTATTTTTACCTGCTAAAACTTTTGGTATTTCGCCAAGCAAATCTGATGATGCGCAAATTACGCCTTGAATACTTTCATCTTGTTCGTCTATACCTGCACGTATTGCCTTAGCGCAATTAAGCAAGGTTTCATACTGAACTTTTGTGAAAATTTCAATATATTTTTTGCTATTTTCATCTTCACTTTTTAGTGCGGCAAAAAGTTCTTCCCTAGTAAAATTTGTATTTGCAAGTTTATTAAACTCTGCAAGATGTTTAGGGCACGCACACCCTTTACCTGGACGATTTAATAGTCTAAAATCATCATCTATCATTATTACTTTTGGATGACAAGACGCAATAATAGACATTTGATTTTTTATGTAATCTAAAAACCCACTATCAGACGGACACGCCACGTACGGGCTATTTCCGTCAGTTAAATTTACATAGTGTTGGAACGGAAAGTCATAATTAAGTATTCTGCCATGACCTAAAGTTGATTGAACTAACACACCAGTAGGAACACCTAATTTATCTAGTTTTTCCTTAAACAATTTAAGATTTACACATTGCTCTTCCGCCTTATTAAATGCGGGTGTGCCTTCTGGCGAACAATATATCATAAATAACGGGCAAATTGCTACATTATTATCTACTTGAAACTTAATATCAGCACAAATTTCGTCAATATGCTCTATATCAAGTGGCATCACTGAATACGTGTACATTATATTTCCCCTTTTTATTTTTCCTTGTAATATAGTTTACAATGGCAAAAGCCTTCAAAATTCGGGTCGCTAACCTGCTCTCTAAATTCTTTGCACATACAAACATTATCTTCACTTTTAATAAGTTTGCAAGGACAATAGCCGTCTTTTTTCTTTAGGCCATCCCTAATCATTTGAACAATTTTTTCATTTGGATTAAAAATAATTTTCATAAATTTCTCCTTATTAAAATTATAAGTTAGCATTTGCATTAAGTCAATAAGTTATTTACGAAATATTTTAATAAATTTCGTTGTAAAAATTTTCGCAAAACAATTGAAATAAAACTTACATTGTGCTAAAATATACAAGGTTTTATAGCCTAGGAGGAAATATATGAAATACGACGTTGCCATTATAGGCGCTGGTCCTGGCGGTATTTTTGCCGCGTATGAACTTATTAAACAAAATAATGATATCAAAGTTGCAATTTTTGAATCAGGTAACCCTTTAGAAAAAAGACATTGTCCTATTGACGGCGACAAAATAAAAGGTTGTATCAACTGCAAAACTTGCTCTATTATGTCTGGCTTTGGTGGCGCAGGCGCATTTTCTGATGGAAAATATAATATTACTAATGACTTTGGTGGCACGCTTTATGAACACATAGGCAAAACTAAAGCCATTGAACTAATGAAATACGTTGATGAAATCAATATGAAACACGGTGGTGAAGGTACTAAAATGTACTCTACCGCTGGTTCAAGTCTTAAAAAAGTATGTCTTCAAAACAAACTTAACCTTTTAGAAGCGCAAGTTAGACACCTTGGTACTGACAAAAACTACGTTGTTTTAGAAAATATTTACAACTTATTAAAAGACAAAGTTACTTTCTTCTTCAACACGCCCGTTAAAGACGTTAAAAAAGGAAATGACGAATACGCTATCTTTGCCGAGAATAGCGAATATACTTGTAAATATTGCATAATTTCAGTCGGTAGAAGTGGTAGCAAATGGCTTGAAACAATGTGTAAACGACTTAAAATTCAAACAAAGTCTAACCGTGTTGATATTGGTGTTAGAGTTGAACTTCCCGCTCAAATTTTCTCTAATTTAACTGACGAACTTTACGAAAGCAAAATCGTTTATAGAACTGAAAAATTTGAAGACGCTGTTAGAACGTTCTGCATGAACCCTAACGGCATAGTTGTTAATGAAAACACTAACGGCATTGTTACTGTTAACGGACACAGTTACGAAGACCCTGCCTTAAAAACCAACAATACAAACTTCGCGTTACTTGTTGCAAAACATTTCTCTGAACCTTTTAAGGATAGCAACGGATATGCTGAAAGTATTGCAAGGCTTTCTAATATGCTTGGTGGTGGCGTAATCGTTCAACGTTTTGGCGACCTTATTCGCGGTAGAAGAAGCACTGAAAAACGTATTGAAGAATGTTCTACTACCCCAACCCTTACTGCTACCCCCGGTGACCTTAGTTTAGTGCTTCCAAAACGTATTTTAGACGGCATAATTGAAATGATTTATGCTCTTGACAAGGTTGCACCTGGTACCGCAAATGACGATACCTTATTATACGGCGTTGAAGTTAAGTTCTATAATATGGAAGTAGATATTGACAACAACCTTGAAACAAAGTACAAAAATTTATACGTTATTGGCGACGGCAGTGGTGTTACACACTCACTTTCACACGCATCGGCAAGTGGTGTCTACGTTGCAAGACAAATTTTAGCAAAATAGTTTATATAAAAATATTAAAGGTCGTAACTTTTGTTACGACCTTTTACTTTAAATTTTTAAATTACATTATTAAACTTGCTGCGCCTAAAATTCCAGCATCATTACCAAGCGATGCAACTTTAATTTCTGGAACAGGCGTTTTATTCATGCCATAATAGTATTTTTCGCAGTAGGCTTTAATTTTGTTTATCAAATAATCACCAGCACCACTTACACCACCGCCAATAAGCACAACTTCAGGACGGAAAATATTAAGTAAACTCATAATTCCGTCAGAAAGATATTCAACGTACTTATCTACTACTTTTATGGCCGATATATCGCCTTGTTTTGACGCTTCAAACGGAATTTTGCCGTTAACGTTATCAATACTGCCGTTTGCTAATTTCCACATTAATGAACTTTTATCTTCAAGCATTGCATCTTTTGTTTGATTCATAAGCGCAGTTGCCGATGCATAAACTTCAAGACAACCTTTTCTTCCGCAATTACAATAAATGCCATCTTTAACAATGGTAATATGGCCAAGTTCAGTACCTTTACCTTCACCACCTTCAAAAAGTTTGCCGTCAATAACAACGCCACCACCAACGCCAGTGCCGAGCGTAAGCATTATAGCGTTTTTATAATTTTTTGCAGAACCCCAAACAACTTCCGCCATAATTGCAGCGTTAGCGTCGTTTGAAAGTCTAACAGGAACGCCTAATTTTTCTTTAAGTATTGAAACAAGTTCAACGTCAAGCCAGTCTAAATTTTCCCAGCAATCTACTGTTCCTTTTTCAGAATTTATCATACCTGGGCAACCTACACCAACGCCTAAAACGTCGTTTAAAGTTAATTTACTTTTATTAAGTATTTCACTAATTATATTAGCAACGTCTTCAACTAATTTAACGGGGTTTCTATCCGTTATTACGGTTTCTTTTAATAGAATTTTTCCGTCTAAATCAACTAAACCTATTTTAACGGACATTCCGCCAATATCAACGCCGAATATGTATTTCATTATCTATTTTCAAGCATAGACTTAACTTTCATAAGTCTAGTTCTACTTCCCCTTTCGTTTTCTTCAAGTTTCATGGTAATATACGCTATAGTTTCTTCAATGTTAGGAATTAAAACGTATTCAAGTGCATTTACACGTCTTTTACTTTTTTCAATTTCATCAGCAAGCATTAAAACGGTTTTTTCAAGTTCGGCAAGTTTTATAAGTTTATCCGAAACTTTTGACGTAAGTTTAACCGAATAGTCCGCTTCGCTTGTAACGTTAGTAAAGGCGTAAGGATAAGTGTTATCGTTTCTGCTTTCATTTACTGAAAGTTTGGGAACTACTACACTCATAATATTACCTTTTTCGCACTGCAAATCAAAAGATACTGACGGCATTGAAAAGGCAAGTTTAATTTGAGATTCACTCATTAAACTTCTGGCAAGCGAAAAGCGAGCAAATATAACTGCGATATCGTCTTCAACTGAATCGCGAAGTTCTTTATTTGCCCTTACAAGCGAAGAAAACCTTCTAATCATTTCGTCGGTTTTATCTTTTAAAAGTTTATACCCACGAGATGCGGTTTTTAACCTTGCTTTAAGTTTATTAAGTTCCATCCTTGTAGGATTAACATTAAGTCTTGCCAAAGTTTACACCCTTAATCTTTCAAATATTTTTCAATATATTTTTCTTTGATACGTTTAAGTTCGCTCTTAGGTAGAATTTTAAGAAGTTTCCAACCTAAATCAAGCGTATCGGTAACATCCCTATTTGTAGTAAATCCTTGCGCAATATATTCTTTTTCAAATTCTAAAGCGAATTTAGCGTATAATTTATCAACGTCGGTAAGTGCCGCGTCGCCAAGAATTGCAGCAAGTTCTTTTGCTTCTTTACCCCTTGCATATGATGCAAAAAGTTGGTTCATAGTATCCGCATGGTCTTCCCTAGTTTTTCCGTCACCAATACCTTTATCTTTAAGACGTGAAAGTGAAGGAAGTATATCAATAGGCGGATTTACACCCTTTTTATAGAGTTCACGTGATAATATAATTTGACCTTCGGTAATGTAGCCCGTTAGGTCAGGAATCGGGTGAGTTTTATCATCTTCAGGCATGGTAAGAATAGGAATTTGAGTAATTGAACCTTTTTTGCCTTTAATTCTACCCGCTCTTTCATATAAACCTGCAAGGTCGGTATATAAGTACCCTGGGTAGCCACGACGACCAGGAACTTCTTTTCTTGCAGCAGATACTTCACGAAGTGATTCGCAGTAATTAGTAATATCAGTGATAATAACTAAGACGTGCATGCCTAAATCGTAAGCCAAATATTCCGCACAAGTAAGTGCTAAACGCGGGGTTGAAATTCTTTCAATAGCAGGGTCGTTTGCAAGGTTAGTAAACATAACCGTACGTTCTATTGCACCCGTTTTCTTAAAGTCTTCAACGAAGTATTCCATTTCTTCATACGTAATACCAACCGCAGCGAATACAACCGCAAATTTCTCATCACTTTTTAATACTTTTGCTTGTCTTGCTATTTGTGCAGCAAGTTCGGCGTGTGGAAGACCACTCATACTAAACACGGGAAGTTTTTGACCACGAACAAGAGTATTTAAGCCGTCAATAGCCGAAATACCCGTTTGAATAAATTCGTTAGGATAGTCTCTTGCTGCGGGATTGATAGGTTCGCCGTTAATATCCATATATTTTTCGGCAATAATAGACGCGCCACCATCACGTGGGTTACCCATACCATCAAATACACGGCCAAGCATATCTTCAGACACGGCAAGTTGTTGACTATGTCCTAAAAATTTAACTTTACTAGTAGAAATTTGAAGACCTTGTGCGCTTTCAAATAATTGAACAAGCGCTTTATCCCCACTAACTTCAAGTACCTTACCACGACGGGTTTCGCCATCTTTTTGCACGATTTCAACTAATTCGTTATATTTAACACCTTCAACGCCGTCAACGAGCATTATAGGTCCTACGACTTCTTTAATCGTTTTAAATTCTTTAAGCATTGTCCCCTCCGTTAATCAATGACTTAAGATTGTCACAAAGTTCTTTATCAATAGCGTCAAGTTCGCTAATTCTATCTTCAGAAATATATTTTGCTCTACCTATTTTTTCGCGAACAGGTAAGTTGATAATATCATCATAATCAACGTCCTTGCTTAAAGCGTCGTTTCCTAGTCTATAGAAATCGTAAATAAGTTTAAGCATTTTATATTGTTTGTCTAGTGAAGTGTAAGTGTCAACTTCATGGAAAGCGTTTTGATGTAAATAGTCTTCACGAATTGATTTTGCTGTTTCCATAGTAAGTCTATCTTTATACGAAAGCGCATCAATACCAACTAAACGAACTATTTCATCAAGTTCGGCTTCTTCTTGAAGTACGGTAGCAATAAACACGCGCATTTTAGTAAAATCTGCCGAAACGTTTTGATTATACCAATCAGTAAGTTTGTCGGCGTAAAGCGAATAACTTATAAGCCAGTCAATCGCTGGGAAATGCCTTTTATATGCAAGTGAAGATGATAATCCCCAGAAGACTTTTACTATACGAAGTGTTGCTTGGGCAACGGGTTCAGAAAGGTCGCCACCTTGCGGAGAAACCGCACCGATAGCCGAAATTGAGCCTTTTCTATTTTGAGAAGATAATACGTTTACCATACCCGCTCTTTCATAGAATTCAGCAAGGCGTGAAGATAAATACGCAGGATATCCTTCTTCGCCCGGCATTTCTTCTAAACGACCACTCATTTCGCGTAGTGCTTCTGCCCAACGCGAAGTTGAATCCGCCATAATTGCAACGTTATAGCCCATATCTCTAAAGTATTCAGCAATAGTTATACCTGTATAAATTGATGCTTCACGTGCGGCAACAGGCATGTTCGAGGTATTTGCAATAAGTACCGTTCTGTCTGTCATCGGCCTGTTTGTTTTAGGGTCGGTCAGATGTGAAAACTCATCAAGCACCTGACACATCTCATTTCCTCGTTCACCGCATCCGACATATACAATTATATCGGCATCGCACCATTTTGCAAGCTGGTGCTGTGTCATTGTTTTACCTGAGCCGAAGCCGCCGGGAATTGCGGCAGTACCGCCCTTTGCAACGGGAAACAGTGTATCTATAACTCGCTGTCC
>JAZOST010000048.1:0-25456 GCA_045657285.1 Christensenellaceae bacterium | reverse complement strand
GAAATAAGCGCGGAAGTAGGTATTTCTCAAGCGCAAGTAAGTCGTTTAGAAAAAAACGCGTTAAAAGATATAAAAGAACGTATGAAAGCGTAATAAAAGCCGTGGCAAAATCCACGGCTTTTTTCGTGCTAAAAATAAAACTTAAAGCATATACATTAGATATGAAATTGTCTTTTAGCGAACTAAAAAAAAGAGAAGTTATAAACGTAGTTGACGCGAAAAATTTAGGAAGTATTATTGATTTAGAGTTGGATTTTCCTAAAGGAATACTAATATCTATAACCGTTCAAGGCAAAAAAACTTGCAAACTTTTATCCTTTTTTAATAGAAATAAATTAGTTATTCCGCGCGCAAGCATAGTAAAAATAGGCGGGGACGTAATACTTGTAAAAGTAAACTGCGGTAGCGTATGTGAAGAAAGCGTTGATATTGAAACGTCAAAGCCAAAACCGAAAGATTCTTGTGCACCGCCTTGCCACAACCCTTACGCACCGCCACTTGCAGACGTAAATAAACTGATAGAAGACGATTACGACTACTAATTTGCGAAGGATAAAATTTTTAAAAGTGTATTGAAATGAAATTCTCTTTATTATATAATAAAAATGTAGACAGTAGGTCTAAATTTATTTTGCTAATAAAGGGGGACAAAAATTATGGGCAAGATAACAACGGAAAAAATTAGGAACATAGCCATTATTGGTCACAGTGGTGAAGGTAAAACTTCGCTAGCCGAAGCATTGCTTTTCAATGGTAAAAGCATAGATAGGCTTGGAAGCACTGCTGATAAAAACACGGTAATGGACCATGACGAGCAAGAACTTGCAAGGGGAATTTCTATTTCGCTTGCGGTTGCAAACACCACTTGGCAAGACGTTAAGATAAATATCGTTGACGTTCCGGGCTACTTTGATTTTGAAGGCGAATTTGAAAGCGCAATGCGTGCTGTTGGTTCGGCTGTGCTAGTTGCGGACGCTTCAGGCTCCGTATCGGTAGGTGCTGAAAAAGCGGTTGAATATTGTATGCGTCGTCATATTCCGCTTATGATATTCGTAAACGGCGTTGATAAGGAAAATTCTAACTACGTTGGTACCGTACAAGCGTTTGTTGATAAATACGGCAAAAAGATTTCGCCTACTCACTTACCTATAATGCGTGATGGTAAGATGAAAGGTTACGTTTCAGTAATTTCGGGAAAAGCGTTTGAGTTTTCTCCCGGTGGAAGAACGGCTATTGACGTACCTGAAAACTTAAAAGGCGAACTTGAAAGTTTAAGAGAAGCGCTTACTGAAGCGGCGGCGGAAAGTAGTGAAGAATTTTTAGATAAATATTTAGCCGAAGGCACGCTAACTAATGACGAATTAGTTGCGGGCGTTAAAAATGGTTTAGCATCAGGCGATACTATTCCTATTATGGGTGGTTCGGCAGTTCAAAATATGGGCGTAATTAACTTAATGTACGAAATAGTTGACCTATTACCGTCGCCTATGGAACGCCGTCCCGTTCTTGCAACTGCTGATAACGGTGACGTTTTATCAGTTACTTGCGACCTAAACAAACCCGTTTCGGCACAAGTATTTAAGACTATTGCCGACCCGTTCGTAGGTAAACTTAATATGATTAGGGTATTTACTGGAACGTTAAAAAGCGGTATGACGCTTTATAACGCGACGACGGGCGAAAAAGAACGTATCAACGGCCTATATATATTAAAAGGTAAAAAACAAGAACAAGTTGACGAACTTGTTGCAGGCGACATAGGTGCTGTTAATAAACTAGTTAACACTAACACTGGCGATACGCTTTGTGACGAAGCAAATAAGATTAAATTTTACGATATACCTTTCCCAGCGCCTGTACTTACTATGGCAATTTCCGCAGCAAAAAGCGGTGAAGAAGATAAGGTTTTCCAAGGATTAAACAGACTTGCCGAAGAAGATTTAACCTTCAAAGTAGAAAAAGATAAAGATACTGGCGAAATGGTTATTCGCGGTCAAGGTGAAACTCAACTTGACGTAATTTGCAAAAAATTAAAATCAAAATTCGGTGCGGAAGCAGTTCTTAAAAACCCAAGAATAGCGTTTAAGGAAACTATTACCGCCGTAGCCGAAGCCGAAGGCAAACATAAAAAGCAATCTGGCGGTGCGGGACAATTTGGCGTTGTTAACATTAAGTTTGAACCAGGTGCCGAAAACGGCGAATTTGAATTTGTAAACGCAATAGTTGGCGGTGCGGTAAGTAAGCCGTTTGCGGTTGCCGCAGAAAAAGGCCTAAAAGAAGCAATGCAAAAAGGCGTTCTTGCAGGCTATCCTATGACTAACCTTAAGTGTACGCTTTACGATGGAAAAGAACACCCCGTTGATAGTAAGGAAGTAGCGTTTATATCTGCTGCAAAACTTGCATACGAAGACGGCGTGTCAAGGGCAAAACCCGTAATACTTGAACCTATTTATTCGTATAAGATTATCGTTCCCGATAATTACACGGGCGATATTTTAGGGGATATGAATAAGCGTCGCGGTAGAATACTTGGTATGGAAATGGAAGATGGTAAGCAAGTTATAAGTGCGGAAGCACCACTTTCTGAAATGCAAAAATACGCAACCGACCTTCGCAGTATGACACAAGGTAGGGGTAAATTTACTTTTGAGTATTTAAGATACGAAGAAGTTCCTTTCACTACGCAAGAAAAAATTATACAAGAAGCAAAAAAATAATCTTATGGAGAAGTAATAATGATACTTTCAATATGTCCTAACCCGAGCATAGATTGCACGATAGAACTAGATAGTTTGAACGTGGGAATGCTCAACCGCATAGACAATAAGGTTGAAACGTATTCGGGTAAGGCACTAAACGTCGCAATAGGCGTTGCAAGGCTTGGCGGAGATAGCGTGGCCTCGGGTTTTATGTTTGAAAACCAAAACGCTCTTTTTCAAAACGCTCTAAAAAAAGACGGCGTAAAAACGGACTTCGTTGTGTGCGAAGGCTCAACTAGGGTAAACTATAAAATCATAGACAAAAAATCTATGCTTACCGAAATAAACGATAAGGGCGAGCGTGTTGCTTGGTCAAAGCAAGATGAACTCTTAAAACGCGTTGAACGTTTGGCTAGTAGCGCGGAGATTGCGGTAATCAGCGGAACGCTTCCGCAAGGCGTAAATAGTGATTTTTACGGCAAACTTGTTAGCCGTATTCCTAAAGGCGTTAAAATCGTTATAGACGCGGAAGCGCAAAACGTTTTATCGGCGTGCGAAAGTGGTGAAATTTTTATGGTTAAGCCAAACCTAACCGAACTTGAGCATTTCTCAAATATGAAAGTATCAACGCGCGAAGATATGGTAAAAGCGTCACAAAAATATCTTGAACTTGGTATTAAGTACGTTTTAGTATCTCTTGGCGCAAACGGAGCGGTGCTAACTGACGGCGAAAATAACTATTATTGCAAAAGCGCAAACGTTGCGGTAAACTCAACAGTAGGTGCTGGGGATAGTATGGTTTCGGCAGTATGTGTAGGGCTAACTGAAAACGTAAGCGACGAAGAACTTCTAAAACGCGCAACGGCGGCGGGCACGGCGGCGGTTACCACTAGTGGAACGAACCTGTTTTATAAAGATAAATACGACGAAATTTATCAAAAACTAAAAGTAGAAAAATTTTAACAAAAAAACGGAGCGATTTGCTCCGTTTTTTTAGCATAATTTGGTAAAATTTACAAAAACTTTTAATATGAAGAAAAAAGTTAAAAGTTTAGGCGCGCTTATAAAAGAAAAACGCGTTTCTACGGTTGCTGGTGCGTGGGTATTTTATTTTTTAGTTTCACTTATTCCGCTTTTATTTTTATTCGTTACGGCGTTTGGGGTGTTTGGCGTTGACGTTTCAAAAGAAATGGTTTTTTCGCTCCCTAAAAGTATTCAAGGTACGGCTAATTCTCTAATAAGAACTGCTAGCGATACGTCAAAAGGTGTTACGGTATTTTTTATAATTGCCGTAATTTTTTCCGCATCAACCTTGCTTACTCAAATGAATAAAGATGGCGAATATATTTACGGCTTAAAAAGTAGATATAGGAAAGGTATTTTCCGTAGAGTGTGGGCAATAACTTCGCTTGCAGTTTTGTTTGCTTTATTTTTATCCTTTGCACTTGTTTTCGTGTTCAAGAAAGCGGTGTTCTCGTATTTTGGTGTAAATGCGTCGCCGTTAGTCGTTATTACGGCGATTTTCTTTACATTGCTACTATCGTATGCTATAATAATTTTGCTAGAAAAATTCATTAGCCCAGTTAAACTATCGTTTGCCATTTCGCTTGCGGGCGCAGGAGTAACCTTTATTATAACTGCGGTAGGAACTGCATTGTTTACGCTATATCTAAACACTTTTAGGTTTACAGGTGCGTTTTACGGCAGTTTAACGGGCGTAATAGTGTTCATAATTTGGGCGTATATTTTAATGCTTGCGCTAGTACTCGGCTCAATGGTAAACGTTTCGCTTTATAAAAAGCGCCAAAAAGTTTAAGAAGGAGTTTTTATGCTTAAAATTCAAAACTACACAAAAAAATATGGTGATTTTACCGCAGTAGATAATCTTTCACTTAACGTTCGTCGCGGTGAAATTTACGGTTTTATAGGCCCTAACGGCGCGGGTAAATCTACTACCATTAAAGCAATAGTTGGCGCGCAAAAATTTAACGAAGGCAATATTTACATAAACGGTATTTCTATAAAGGAAGACGCTATTGCTTGTAAAAAAATTACCGCCTACGTTCCAGACAACCCCGACGTTTACGAACATTTAACTGGCATACAATACCTTAACTTTATTTGCGACGTATTTGGCGTTTCTGAAAAGGAAAGGAACGAACGTATAGAAAAATACGCTACAGAATTTGAAATTTTGTCAAGCCTTGGCGACGTAATATCATCTTATTCACATGGTATGCGCCAAAAGTTAGTGCTTATATCGGCGCTTGCGCATAGCCCTGAATTTTTAGTTTTAGACGAACCTTTCGTTGGTCTTGACCCTATAGCGTCGCATAAACTTAAAAATATTATGAGAGAAATTTGTGATAAAGGCGGTGCAATATTCTTTTCTACCCACGTTTTAGAAGTTGCTGAAAAACTTTGCGATAGGGTTGGCGTTATTATGAACGGCAAACTTGTTAAAGAAGGCGTGGTTTCAGATTTGCTTAAAGATAAGTCTTTAGAATCTTTCTTCTTGGAGCTTAATAATGAAAACCGTGCTTAATTTAGTAAAGATAAACTTTATATCTTTGCTTAAAACTAACTCCAAAAAGAAGAAAGGCGTAAAGGAGCAAAAGAAATTTAACCCTAAAACTATCTTTGCGCTTGCTATAGGCGTACTTATTTTAGGCGCTGGTATGCTTTACGCTTTTATGTATGACGATATTTTGACTATTTCGGGAAGAAAAGGCGAAGTATTGCCACTTATATTATCTACTTGCGCGCTTGTATCTTTTTTCTTCTCTTACTACGCGTCATCGGGTATGATATACGGGGGAAAGGACTTTGAAATCGTATCTTCACTCCCCATAAAAAAAGGCAAAGTAATTCTAGCAAAGTTCATATGTGTATATATTACTGATATAGTTATTACCGCGTTAGTAACAATAGGTGCGGTTATTTATCAATACGCTTTTTCTTATTCACTTTCCGCGACTTCGCTATTAAGTTTTATATTGATGATACTTGTTTCGCCTTTCGTTCCTATGGCACTATCCGTGCTTATAGGCGCGCTTATTAGCGTAATTTCGGCAAGTTTTAAAAGGTCAAATCTCGTTCAAACTATACTTTTATTTGCTGTAGTTGTAGGCATAATGGTATTTTCCTTCGTGGGCTCTCCCGAACAAATAACGATAGGTATAGCCCAAAAATTATATTTCCTTTATCCGTTAGCAACTAATGGTTTATCAGACGGATTAGCGCTACTTTGGTATTTGCTAATAGGATTTGGTGCTATTGCTTTTGCATTTACGTTCGTTTATTTTACCTATTACACTTTTTGCTCTATCATCACCGCAAAAAGAACGAGTAAAGATTATAAGTTCAAAAAACAAAAAAGTGCTTCGCTTATGCGTGCACTATACAAAAATGAATTAAAAAGGTTTTTCTCTATTCCTACCTACGTTATAAACGGCGGATTTTCTGCAGTGTTTGGCGTTTTAGGTGCGGTTGCGCTCATTGTTTTTTCAGGTGAGTTTAGTGGGGAATTAGGACAAGCACTTGGCGGTATTATTTTAGCGTTTGTTCCCGCAGTTTTTGCATTTATATTCTGCACATCGCCAACCACTACCGCGTCAGTTTCTCTTGAAGGTAGTTCGTCTTGGATTTCTAGAACGCTACCTTTACCGACAAAAGATTATTTAACGGCAAAATTACTTGTAAATTTAACTATAAACGGACTTTCCGCTATTTTACTGCCGATTGCTATAGGAATAGTTTTTTCGCTTTCAGCAGTAAACTTTATTTTAACTTTTGCACTAGCGGTAGTAAGTATGTTTTTTGCTGGTGCGCTTGGGCTTTTGTTTGATTTATTATTTACAAAATACACTTGGCAAAATCCTATTCAAGTAATAAAACAAGGTATGCCCGTACTCTTTATGGTTTTAGTTTCTTTTGGGCTTTCGGCAGTGTTTGGGGTAATAGGGTATTTCCTTATAACTAAAACGACGCTAGTTCTTGTGTTATCGTTAGCGGTTATTAGTATTTTAGCGGTAGTAACGCACTTTGTTGTATTCAAAAAAGGCGAAAGTCTTATATATAAAAAGGCAATTTAATTCGGCATAATTCGGCAAAATCACGCATAGTATATACTATCCTATTTCGCGGGGGTATATATGCGGGAAGACATAACCGAAAGGGTTTTTAAGGAAGCGTATTTTATAGCGCAAACGGGCTATACCGTTAGGGCAACGGCAAAAATTTTTAATTTTTCTAAGTCCACCGTGCATAAAGACGTTACCGAACGTCTTATTAAACTTGACAAAGAACTTTATGCCAAAGTTAAAATAGCACTAAATAAAAACTTGGCAGAGCGTCATATTCGCGGTGGTGAAGCCACAAGACTTAAATACTTAAATAGAAAATAAAAAACACAGTCTAAATTAGACTGTGTTTTAATTTTACTTTTTAGGGATTATTGTGGTTTTTAGAGGGGTGGTAAAGTACGTATGCGCATTTGTTTCAGTTATAACGTAGTCTATTTCGTTGACGTTGCATAGCCTATACGGGAATTTAGAGTTAAACTTTGCACTATCAAGTAACAGTACGCTTTTTTTAGAATTTTCCATCATGGTTTTTCTTAAGAAATTTTCCTTAATAAAACAATCGTAAATTTCACCGTTAGGGTAAGCGGAAGCGACTGAAAAGAAGAAAATATCCGCGTGGAAGT
Organism: Christensenellaceae bacterium; assembly: GCA_045657285.1. Classification (GTDB taxonomy): domain Bacteria; phylum Bacillota; class Clostridia; order Christensenellales; family Borkfalkiaceae; genus UBA1259. The sequence continues at coordinate 18,049 of JAZOST010000048.1, read as the reverse complement.
TTTTTGCTGTTTGTTCGGCGTATTCGCCTACTAAAACGGATTTATTGTCCTCGCTAATTTCACCGCCCGTTGAATATGCTTTTATGCCTAGTTCAGATAAAACTGAAAGGGTGTCTATTCCGTTAGTGATAACTGTAACGTTCTTTTTTTCGCGAAGTTGCGTAGCAACGTAAAATGCCGAAGTTGAGCCGTCTAAAAAAATAACGTCGCCGTCCTTAATAAGTTCTAGGGCGAAAAGACCCATTTTCTTTTTTTCTAAAACGTTTTGGTGCGACCTAAACGTAAAACTTGGCGACAAGTTGTTGGCGTTAGATATAACCGCCTTGCCGTGATGTCTTTTAACAAGCCCCTTGCCCTCTAGCGCGTTTAGTTTACGCCTTACCGTTGAAACGCTCATAAAAAGTTCTTTTGCAATTTCTTCTACTTTTGCTTCTTGCTTTTTTTCAATTAAAGAAAGTATCTCTTTTTCTTTTAAATCTTTCATAAAAACCTTTCAAAATGACTAATTTTAATGCGCGTTTTTTGATATAATACCAAAATATCGGTCAAAATAATCAAAAATAGCCTTTAATTATTGCGCGTTTGATTGTTTTTATTATAATATAATAAAAAAACAAAGTCAACAAAAGGAAAGAAAAATATGTACGAAGTAGTCGTTATCGGTGGCGGTGTAATAGGCACAACGATTTTAAGGGAACTTTCAAAGTATAAAGTAAGCGCGTGCTTGCTTGAAAAAGAAAGCGACGTTGCAATGGGTGCAAGTAAAGCGAACAGCGGTATCGTTCACGCGGGGTTTGACGCAAAGCCTAATTCTAACAAGGCAAAGTTTAACGTTTTAGGCAGTAATATGATGGAAGAATATTGCCACGAACTCGGCGTTAAGTATAAAAGAAACGGCGCTTTGGTAGTTGCTCTTAAAGAAGAAGACGTTTTGGCTATAAACGAACTTAAAGAAAGAGCAATACTTAACGGCGTTAAAGATTGCGATATTATTTCTAAAGAAGAACTCCTTAAACTTGAACCGAATATTACTGATAACGCCATTTCGGCTCTTTACGCTAAAACTAGCGGTATAGTTTGCCCGTACGAACTAACTATTTCGGCGTGCGGAAACGCTATGGATAACGGCGCGTCATTAATGCTTAATTTTGAAGTAAACAGCATTGAAAGGACGGGCGAAGGCTACTACATAACTTCGGTAAACGGCGAAAGCGTTAACGCTAAGGTAATAATCAACTGCGCGGGTGCAGGCTCTCAAAAAATTGCCAATATGTTTGGCGATAATTCGTTTACTATAGGCTATAGAAAAGGCGAATATATGTTGCTTGATAGAGAAAGTGGGGACTATGTTTCGCGTACTATATTCTTTGCTCCCGATAAAAACGGCAAAGGCGTTTTAACTTCGCCTACCGTTGACGGGAATATTATAGTTGGACCTACTGCCGAAGTAATAGAAGAATTTTCTACACAAACTACGGCAAGCGGGCTAGCATTTATTAAAGAAAAAGAAAGCCAAATGATGAAAAACGTTCCGTATTTTAATACGATAACTTCGTTTACGGGTGTTAGGGCGTTTTCGGATAGAAACGACTTCGTAATTGAAGAAAGTGCTTGTGCCAAAAATCTAATCAATGTTGCGGGTATTGAATCACCTGGTCTTACTTCCGCTCCTGCAATAGCAAAATACGTGGTTGAAGAATTAGTTTCAAACTTAATTGAACTTAAGAAAAACGAAAACTTTAACGGAAAGCGTATTCCCGATAATTTCTTTAAGACGCTTTCAATTGAAGAAAAGAACGAAGTAATTAAAAAAGACGCTAGATACGGCAATATAGTTTGCAGATGCGAACAAGTTACCGAAGGCGAAATAGTTAGGGCGATAACTGAAAACCCAAAAGCCACCACGATAGACGCGGTTAAAAGAAGAACTAGGGCGGGCATGGGTAGATGCCAAGGCGGTTTTTGTAGTTTAAGGGTTGCCGAAATTTTGGCAAGGGAACTTGGCGTTGATTTTACTAAAGTTAGTAAAAACGGCGAAGGCTCTGAAATGGCGATAGGAAAAACGAAGTAGGTGAAATTATGGTTTCTTACGATTTAATTATTATAGGCGGTGGCCCAGCAGGGCTTGCTGCAGCGGTATCGGCTTACGATAACGGCGTAAAAAATTTAATTATAATAGAGCGTGAAGAAGGCTTAGGCGGAATACTTAATCAATGTATTCACAACGGCTTTGGGCTTCAACGCTTTAAGGAAAGTTTAACCGGCCCAGAATATGCGGGTAGGTTTATAACCGAAGTAGAAAAAAGAAATATTAAGGTTTTAACTTCTACTACCGTTCTTTCTATGACTAGCGATAAAGTTATAACGGCTATGAATGCTACTGACGGTGTATTCACAATGCAAGCAAAAGCCATAATTCTTGCTATGGGTTGTAGGGAAAGAAGTAGGGGCGCGCTCAATATTCCAGGCGTTAGACCTGCTGGCATTTTTTCCGCGGGAACTGCCCAAAAATTAGTTAATATGAAAGGCTATCTCCCAGGTAAAAAGGTTGTTATTTTAGGCTCTGGCGATATAGGGCTTATAATGGCAAGACGTATGACGCTAGAAGGTGCGTCAGTTCAAGCGGTTATAGAAATTATGCCGTTTTCTTCAGGGCTTAAAAGAAATATCGTTCAATGTCTTGACGACTTTAATATTCCGCTATACCTATCTCACACAATTACAAAGGTTTACGGCGGTAAAAAGGTAACGGGCGTTGACGTAAGCAAGGTTGACGAAAATAGAAATCCTATCCCAGGTACTGAAATGCACTTTGATTGCGATACCGTACTTTTCTCGGTAGGGCTAATTCCCGAAAACGAATTAAGTAAGGACGCAGGCGTAGAACTTTCGCCAAAAACAAAAGGCGCGGTTGTTTACGAAAATAGAGAAACTAATATAGACGGCGTGTTTGCTTGCGGTAACGTACTTCAAGTACACGACCTTGTTGACTTCGTTTCTGAAGAAGCAGAACTTGCGGGTAAATCTGCTAGCGAATGTCTTAAAGGAAATAAAACTGAAAGAGACGTTGTGGAAATTACTAACGGCAGTTTTGTTACTTACACGCTTCCGCAAAAAGTTGATAAAAACGTTAGTGGTTTTGTGAAAGTATTCTTTAGGGTTTCAACGGCGCTTAAAAACTGCAAAATTATTGCCGAAAGCGACGGAAAGGTAATATTTAGCAAAAATAAAAATATAGTAGTTCCCGGCGAAATGGAAAACGTTATTTTAACGTCAAAAGTGCTTAAAGAAGCGGGTAAAACTATTGAAATAAAAGTGCTAACGGAGGGAAACTAAAATGGTTAAAACTGTAATTTGTACCGAATGCCCTTTTGGGTGTAACGTTTCAGTTGACTTTGATGGCGAAAATGTGTTAAATATTAGTGGAAATAACTGCGTTAGGGGTGAAGGCTACGCTAAAAACGAAGTAATATGCCCAAGGCGCGTGGTTACTTCGTCGGTTAGAGCAACTTGCGGAAAAATGGTTTCAGTTAAAACTGATAAACCCGCATTAAAGAGCGAAATTTTTGACGTTATGAAAATAATTAACGTTTCCACTTGTACCGCACCCGTGAAAATAGGGGACGTAATCGTAGAAAATATAACTGAAGATATAAATTTAATAGCAACTTCAAATTTAAGATAGGTAAATTATGAAAGATTTGTTTAACAAAGAATTAGCATTAAACGAAAAAAAATTATGGCTTTTTGATATGGACGGCACGGTGTATCTTGGAAACACCCTTTTTGACGGCGTTATAGAACTTTTATCTAACATAGAAAAAAGCGGTGGAAGATATGTTTTTATAACTAATAATTCGTCAAAGTCCGTAAAAGATTATATTACTAAAGTAACTAAAATGGGTATTAAAGCGGATAAAGATAACTTCTTTACGTCAGCGTCTTGTGCAGTTATGATGTTGAAAGAAAAGTTTAGTTCCGACCTTATTTACGCGCAAGGCACAAAATCTTTTATTAAGCAACTTAAAAAGAGCGGACTTAATATCACTACCGAATACAACGAAAATACTAAATGCGTTATAGTTGGTTTTGATACGGAAATTACGGGTAAAAAACTAGAAACCACTTGCAAAACCTTAAAACTTGACGTTAAATACTATGCAACTAATCCCGATTGGGTTTGTCCAGTAGAATTTGGGTATATTCCGGATTGCGGTTCAATGTGTCAAGGAATTGAACGCGCAACGGGTAAAGCCCCCGAATTTATAGGTAAGCCAAAGCCCACTATGATTTACGAAGTAATGAAAAAGTTCGGCGCTACAAAAGAGCAAACTGTAGTTTTAGGAGATAGGCTTTATACTGATATAATGAGTGGTGTAAACGCCGGTGTTGATACGGTATTCGTGTTGAGTGGGGAAGCAACGCTTGAAGATTATAAAGTTTCTGAAGAAAAACCCACCTACGTACTTAACCACGTAAAACAAATAAACGAAATTTTCTAACGTAATCTTGCTTGACAAAACAGAATATTAAATGATAAAATAGTTAAAAATAAACCTAAACTTAAAGGTTCGCCTGAGAGCAAAGGGGAAATAGAGAAAGAAATTATCAAGGCTTAAGCCTTGCAATTTGCGTTCCTCCCTTTGCAATCGCGAAGGGAGTTTCTTTTTCGTTTAGGAAAGGAGCAAACAATGAAAAAACTAATCACACTATTACTAACTTTAATGCTTTCAGTTTGCGCGCTATTTAGCGTTGGCTGTGGCGGAGAAAAAGACGGCACATTAACCTTTTACGCACCAGACGGCGCACCCGCGCTTTCTATTGCAAAGTTTATAAACGATAACGAAGATTTTGACATAAACGCTGATTTCACTTATAACGTTGTTTCTGCAAACGAAATAGGCGGTGTTATGAGTCAAGGTGCGGGCGATTTTATTATTATGCCTGTAAACGCTGCAAGTAAACTTTACAAAGCGAACCAAAATGACCCTTACGTTATGGCTGGGGTAGTAACTAACGGCAACCTATACATTGTAAGTACTGAAGAAGTAACCCTAGAAGGATTAAAAGGTAAGGTAATAGGCGTTATAGGTCAAGGTTTAGTTCCCGATTTAACTTTTAGGGCGATACTTAAGGACAATAATCTTCTAGATAGCGTTGTAGAAGGGGATACTGCAACCGACGGCAAAATTACTATTCGTTATTTCGCGCAAGCGTCGGATATGCTACCTTTACTCAAACAAGGCAAACTTTCAGTAGGTCTTGTTCCAGAACCCGCTACTACTAAACTTACCACTAAACTTGCCCCCGAAAAAACTTGGCACATTTTAGACGTTCAAGAATTATACGATTCTAGCGCTAAAGCGTATCCGCAAGCCGTTTTAATGGTTAAAAAGAGCGTTTACGACGCGTACGAAGATGAAATTTCAGAAATCGGTAGTTATTTTGCCGAAAACCTTACTTGGATTAAGGAAAATACCGCAACTGCAGTTAGCGCAGTAAACGCTAAACTACCCGCTGGTGCGACGCCTAGTCTTGACGCTAATAGCATTACTGCTAGCGTTATTGATAATTGTAAGATTTTTTGGCAATCAAGTGCTGACGCTAAGGTAAAAGTTCAGCAATATATAAATAAAATTATAGAAGTTAACGCACAATCTGCAAGGGCGGTTTTGGACGACTTCTTTGCATAAAACATGAAAGAAAGAAAAGACAAACTATTAAACTTAATATTGCCACTTATTAGTGTGTTAGTTATATTCGCACTATGGGTGGTTATGGCTAAATCAATCGGTAACGAGTATTTACTTCCAACCGTTTCCGATACTTTTAGCGCGCTCATAGGCTTACTTAAAGAGCAAAGTTTTTATATTGCCCTTTTAGGCACGCTAGGTAGAAGTTTAATTGCTTTTATCATTTCTTTCGTTTTGGCGTTTATTCTTGCCGTTCTATCTATTACTTTTAAGTATTTTGAAAGAGCAATCGCGCCTGTAATAAGTTTTCTTCGCGCTCTTCCAACTATTGCAGTAGTATTACTACTATTGTTTTGGACCAATTCAAAAGTTGCACCCGTAATAGTTACGCTTTTGGTCGTACTTCCCACTTGCTACACTTATATTAAAACCGCGTTTGAGTCGGTTGATGAAACAACGGTAGAAGCGGGACTTGTGGACGGAGCAAATAAAAGAAAAGCATTTTTTAAAGTGATGCTTCCGCAAGCCTTACCCGCCGTTTATAGTGCGGTAGGTAGTGGGTTTTCGCTAAATCTAAAACTTATGGTGGCGGCGGAAGTTTTATCGGCAACCGCAAATTCACTAGGGTATATGTTAAACGTTTCAAAGGTATATTTTGAAATTGCTACTATGATTGCGCTTGTCGTAATTACCGTAATTATCGGCTGTGTAATAGAATTTATATTTAACGCGCTTTCTAAAAAGGCAGGCAAATGGAAATAAAAAAGCCGACCTTTTGGTCGGCTAAAATTAAATATTAACTACTACGTAGTTCGTATCAAGCAGGGTGAAATCTTCGCCCTGTTTTTTGTTTGTTATAATAAGTTTATTTTCTCCGTCGTCGTAAACGGCAAATATTTGCGCACTAGAGTAATCGGCGCTAGATAATATCTTATTTATTAGCGAAAAAAGTTCGCTTTCGCTAGCCTTTTCTAAATCGTATTCGCATAAACAAAGCGCGGTAGAAAGCGCGTCGCAAACTAGTCCGTTATTACCGATAATCGTTGCGCTAACAATATTTGTTTGAGCGGGTTTTCCCGTAGTTCCGTCAAGAATATGAGAGTATCTAATCCCGTCAAATTCATAATATCTTTCGTAGTCGCCACTAGTTGAAATGGCGTAGTTTTTATCTTCTTCAAGGTTAATTTTTAGTATCAATCCGTCATTTCTTGGGTGTTTTACCGAAACGGCGTTCATATTTAAGATATTAAGACTACTTGAGCCTATTGAAACGTAGCCCTTTGTAGCACCGTAACTTGTTAAAAGTTCCGCTATTTTGTCAGAAGCGTACCCCTTTAGTGCACCGCCAAAATCTATTTTGGCGTTAGTATTTGTTTTTGTTAAAACGTTTTCAGTTAGAATGAAATTATCAAAGGTGGTTATGTTTGGAGTTAAAATTCCGTTAATTTCATCTTGTGTTGGTGGCGTAAAATTTTGAACGGGATACGTAGGGGCGAACTGCCAAAGTTCTACTAGCGGAAAAACCGCTGGGTTAAACTTTCCGTTAGTAAAAGCAAAAAGGTTTTTGCAAGCGTTAAACACATCTACCGCTCTAGAAGAAAGTGTTTCGCTATCTGTTTCGCATTCGTTAAGGCGACGGGCAAAAGAGTTTTTGTTTACCGAAAACTCATTATTAAGTTCGCTTAAATAAGTGCTAATTTCATTTTTTTGTTCACTAGTTAGCGAAACGTCAGCGGTAACTATAATCGGGGTATTATTAAAAGCGTAAAAAACGTATTCGCTTAGGTTTTTAGAACACGCGCAAAAGGGCGCTATAATGATAGAGCAAAGCATCAAAACGAAAACGCGTAATAATTTTTTCATACCAACATTATAAAGGAAAATTTAATTAAAATCAACGCTAAAAGCAACAAAAACGGGGAATTTTTGTTAGAATATAGTTATGAATAACTATTGACAAAAATTATGCGGTTTGCTAAAATTAAATAAATAAGTTCGCAAGGTGTAAAAATGAAGATTAAAGAAGGTTTTATACTGCATAAAATTGCAGACAGTTATCACGTAATAGCGGTTGGCAAAGCGGTAAAAAACTTTAACGGAATAATAAATCTAAATCAAACGGGTGCTTTTTTGTGGGAAAAACTTTCCATCGGCGCTACTGAAGAAGAACTTGTAAAATTCTTAATTAGCGAATATGGAATTGACCTAGAAACGGCAACTTCTGACGTTTCTAAATTTACGAAAGGATTAAAGGAGGCGGGGCTCGCCGAATAGCGGGTTGTAACTAAAGATGATTGGTTTTGACAGTAAAAAATATCTAGAAATGCAATCGGCTAAAATTATGGAGCGCGTTTCAGCCTTTGGCGACAAACTCTATCTAGAATTCGGTGGAAAAGTTTTTGACGATTTTCACGCGTCTAGGGTTTTGCCTGGTTTTGAGCCTGATAATAAAATAAAAATGCTTTCCGAACTTAAAGATAAGGCGGAAATTCTTTTAGTAATCAATTCTTGCGATATAGAAAAAAATAAAATCAGGGGCGACCTTGGTATCACTTACGATTTAGACGTATTGAGATTAATTGATATGTTTAGAAATCAAGGTTTTTACGTTGGTAGCGTTGTTTTAACTTGTTTTACCGAACAACCATCAGCGGTAAATTTCAAAAAACGCCTTGAACTTTTAGGCATAAAAGTATATAAGCATTACCTCATTGAAGGGTATCCATACGACGTTGAAAAAATCGTTAGTGAAGACGGCTACGGCAAAAACGAATTCGTGGTTACAACAAGACCGCTAGTTGTTGTTACCGCACCCGGTCCTGGTAGCGGAAAAATGGCGGTGTGCTTATCTCAACTATATCACGAAAACAAACGCGGTGTAAAAGCGGGCTATGCAAAGTTTGAAACTTTCCCCGTGTGGAACTTACCACTTCAACACCCAGTAAACATTGCTTACGAATCTGCTACGGCAGACCTTAATGACCTAAATATGATTGACCCGTTCCATCTAGAAGCGTACGGGGTTAAAGCGGTAAATTATAATCGTGACGTAGAAATTTTCCCAGTTTTATCTGCAATTATGACGAAGATTATGGGAGAATCGCCATACAAATCGCCAACGGATATGGGCGTAAATATGGCGGGGTATTGTATCGTTGACGACGACGCTTGCTCAACGGCAAGTAAAAAAGAAATTATACGCCGTTATTATGATTCTCAACTTGCCGTTATAAAAACTGGCGCAAGTAAAGATGCGGTTTCTAAAATAGAACTACTTATGCGTAAATTACAAATTACGCTTGCCGATAGGCCGGTAGTAAATAGCGCTGTTGAAAAAGAAAAAATTACCGAAACGCCTAGTGCGGCACTAGAACTTCCCGATGGAAGAATAGTTACGGGTAAAACGGGCAAAATGCTTGGCGCAAGCGCAGCGGTTATAATTAACGCCCTTAAACTTTTAGGCGACGTTGACGATTCTATTGACCTAATATCGTCTTCGCTTATAGAGCCTATTCAAAAATTAAAATTAGAACATATGGGCAGTGCAAACCCACGCCTTCACGTTGACGAAATTTTAATTTGTCTTGCAGTTTGCGCTGCGACTAACCCTATGGCAAAACACGCAATGGAGCAATTGCCAAAACTTCGCGGGGCGGATTTCCATTCGTCCGTAATACTTTCACATATTGACGTAAAAACGCTTAAAAAACTAGGCATTTACGTAACTAGTGAACCAAAAAGCAAGTCTTACGCCTTGTTTGCATCTAACTAATAACATTAAGGAGAAAAGATATGAGTGAATTTTTGAAAATTTCAATTTATATAGCGATAGGTCTTGCAGTAGCATTTATCGCTTACGTAGCAATCGCATCTGCTCATAGATTTTATAAAAAGCAAGAGCCTGTATGTGAGCCCGAGTGTGAGCCCATATGCGACCCCGAAGTTATAGAAGAACCTATTGCACTTGAAACTGAAGAAGTAGCACCCGCTGAAGAATTAGTTATAGGTGAGATAGACCAAATTGCAACTGAAAAGAAGGATGCTAAACGTATTCCTTTCTCTATTAAACTTTTATCTTTAGGTTTAGAAACAGAAGAATATTTTGACACGATTTATAACGCGCTTGTTTCTTATAGAAAAGTAAACGCGAGAATTTCGCAAAAATTCGTTTCGTTTAGAAATGGTAGGGATTTAATTGCAAGGTTTGCTATTCGTGGCAAAACTATGAAGTTATATCTTGCGTTAAACGTTAAAGATTTTGATGAAAACATTTATTTCCAAAAAGATTCTTCCGACGTTAAAACTTACGTAGAAGTTCCTTTTACCGTTAAGGTAAAAAGTGGTAGGGCTTGCAAAAAAGCACTTACTTTAGTTGAAGCGCTTGCCGAAAAACAAGGTTTACAAAAGAAGTCAAAAATTATTAAGGTTGATAGTATTCAACTAATCAAACAAGCGTTAATTTAATTGTTAATAAACTAAAAGCGTTGCTTTCTGGCAACGCTTTTTTATTTTTTAGTTATATTTTTTACTAATATTTCTCCTTCAACGTAATCAAAAATTACGTCGTAATCTTTATACGCCATAGCGTAACTTTCACCACTTTCTTGATAGGACGGTCTAGGGTCGTCCATAAGGCAAGCGGTAATAGTTTCAAGGTCGCTACTTGGTAAAACTTTTTCTACGCCGTCTAAAAAGTTTACTTTTACCTTGTGTTCGTTTTCTTGTTCGGCAAAACCGCTTATAGCATCATTTATGCAGTCCGCGGTGGATAGGTATGGCTTAATATCGTAAACGGGTGTGCCGTCTAAAAGGTCTAGCCCCGAAACACAAAGCGAAATACCATTTTCACTTTGTTTTATTTCATTGATTTTAACTACCGAAAGTCCTAGTCCGTTAGGCCTAAAAGGTGAGCGCGTGGCAAACACGCCTACGCGTTCGTTTCCGCCAAGTCTTGGTGGGCGCACGGTTGCTTTCCATTTTTCGCTATTTGCCTTGTTAAAACCAAAAATTACCCAAACGTGAGAAAACTGCTCAAGACGTCTAAACGCTTCGGGCGTAGAGTATGGCTTATAAAAAATTATTTCGCCCGTAAGACTAGGAACTCTTCCACTTTGGCGCGGAATACCGAATTTATCCTTAAACGGCGATTTTACGTAGCCTATCGGCGTAATTAGTTTATTTTCCATACGTCAATTATAAGATAAAGGAAAAATAAAATCAACAAAAGGGACGGAAAAATCCGCCCCTTTCAAAAAAGTATTAAGTTGTTAGTTTGTTAAACGTGTCTTTTTATATCTAAAAGGTAATTCCAGCGTGTAGTAGAAATAGGCTCAATAACGGCATAGTCGGACGCGGTGTGAAGAATATAATTGTCGCCAAGGTATATTGCAACGTGTCCAATTCGCTCAATGCCAGTATTATAATATCTTGAAGCGTTTGTAAAAAACATCAAGTCCCCACGGCGCATATTTTCTTTGCCGTAAACGGCTTTACCTTGTGTTACTTGCGTGCGCGTTGTTAAATTAAGGTTGACGTTTGCTCCGTAGTAAAAAGCGTATTGAACGAAAGATGAGCAGTCAAACGCGGTGTCTGTAAACCCTGTAAGAAAAACGCCTTTTCCGTTATGTAGTCTAGTTGCGCCGTAAATATATTTTGTTCCTAAAAATTTTGCGCCTATGCTTATAACATTTTCTATTTTTTCGTTATCGCTTTTTGGCATTTGATATAGTTCGGTATAAGAACTACTTGCTGAAATATAAGCAGTTTTTCCTTTATAAAGAGTTTTGTACCAACCGTCTACTTTTTCTAGATAAACTACCATATCCTTGCTATTGATATTACCAACTACGTTTCCGCTAGCGCTAGGGCTTTCTCTTAAATTTAGCCCGTTCACTTTAGCGCGGATATACGTCGCGATGTTGTCCGGTGGGGAAGAGCCGTTTATTTGGTCGTCACTTTCTTCGGTGTTATCAGCAAAAACGTCGTCTTCGTCGCCATCTTCGTTTGGTAGGTTTAGTTCAGGGGGAATAGCGGGCGAATAATTTGCATTTGTGTTTGCGCACGCTACCACGAAAGGTGAAAATAATAAAAACACACACGTTAAAACAAGTAGATTAAGTCTTTTTTTCATCATAATTTTCCTCCATAAAAATTGTAACATAAGGTAACTTGTAAAGTGAAAAAATTTCGTTTTTAGTTAAATGGTAAATTATGTAATTAAAAAAGGCGTTTTTAGGGCGTTTTGGGGCTGTAAATGTCAAGATATAATTACACATTTTTAAAAAATTTTTTTAAGAAATGGCTCTTAAACAAGAATTAAAGACATTTTCGGGTGTATCATAACCCAAAATGCCACGTGGGTAAGCATTTAACCATCGTTCAACTTCGGCGACCTGTTCAATGCTTACACGACTAAAGTCCGTGCCTTTTGGGAACTTTCTACGAATTTCCCTATTCATACGTTCATTAGTTCCACGTTCACTACTACAATACGGATGACAGTAATATACTGTCGTCCTTTTTTTATTTCCGTAACGTGAACGTTCCATTGCCGTATAATCGGAAAATTCTACACCGTTATCTACCGTAATTGTCTTAAAAATTTTAGGAAACAATTTACCGTATCGGTGTTCAAGAAGATTAAGACACTTAATAACCGAATCAGATTTTTTATTAGGCAACTTGAATATTATTTCACGACGGGAAAGACGTTCTGAAAGACATAATAACGTTGCCTTTTTCTTTTTACAACTTTCAATGCAGTCCATTTCCCAATGGCCGAACTCCGCACGTTCATAAACAGATACAGGGCGCTTTTCAATACTAACGCCACGGGGAAGTTTTTTAACGATTACTTTTTCGTTTTTACGTTTATCTTTTTTTGCATACGGTAAATGCTCCATAGACAAACGCAAAAAAACACCGTTACGAATATAGTTATACAACGTCTGAACACATATAGTAGTATTGAAACATAACCCTTTCTTTTTAATTTCACCTAAAACGGCGAGCGGAGTTAAGCCGTCATCTACAATACGTTTTTCAATATAATCAGCAAATTCATAATCATTGCCGAGTTTAATTTCAACGCCGTGTAAACTCATATTCTTTTTATATAAATCCTGTGCTTTGTTTGGACTGTATGATTTTATATGTCTATATTTTTTGCCATACCAAAAAGTATCTTGAACTTTTATATGGTCGTATTCACCACGTTTAAGTTCGTTATATATAGTCTTAAACGAACAACCTATTTCTTCGGCAATTTTTCTTGCCTTATATCCTATCTTAAATAGTGCTTCAATTTGTAATCGCTTTTCCCAAGTTAAGTGTTTGAATTTTCTTTTCTTATTCTCTTGTAACATAATTATTTAACCCCTGTTATTCGATTAAAAGAGAAAGGGAACGGGCGAACAGGCTAAACCGCCTTGTGTTCGGCCCGTTCCTTCTTTCGTGCATTTCAATCGGTATTAATTTATAACGGTTGCTGTTTAGCAACCTTTTTTCTTTTCTGCGGTATAGATTTAAAAATTTTTTTCGAGCCGTAATTTAAGCAAATCCTTTTCCGTAACTCTACCGTTCCACCCCGTTCCACCTTTCCACTATGCTATCACAAATCTATCCTTTTGTTAAAGAAATAAAAAATAGGGATTTTTTCCATTTGCGAGCAAATGCAAGTTCTTTAACAGGCTATCTTTGTAATTTCACCGTTCCAAGGCGAAACGGAAGGTGAAACGATAGAGCATACGGGGATTTTCTTAAATTACTAAAAAAATTTTTTATATTCGGGGCGTTGCCCCAAACCCCAAAGGCTCATCAAAAGATGAAACGATTTTTAATTAGTCGGTCGGCGCAAGCCGTTAAATAAATTTTATTTTAGGTAGGTAAAGGAAGTGAACGAAATGACAAGTAGCGAGTTGTACAGACTTATTCAATACTTAAAGAGTAAAGGCTGGCAAGAAAACGAAATCGTCAAGTTAATTGAGTACATAACCCGATAACTTGACGACGTAAACAAAAACAAAGCCGAACGGGTAAAAAATTCACAACCACCCGAACGGCTCACACGAATAGGGGCGCACCTATCCGCCCTTATTCAAAAACTTTTGATTATTATATCACAACAAAAAATTAAAATCAAGAAAAAGGAACAAAAAATGAGAAAAATAGAAAGAATAGTAAATGAAGAAGTTCAAATGAAACAAAGTCAATGGAATTATGTTATTAAAGAAGTTTTTAATGATATTATCGATGAAATAAATATACATATAGAAGATTTGAAGTTTTGTAATACCTTTGAAGAATTAAAACTTAAAGAAGGTGCAATTTGGGCTTTACTTAGATTAATAGAAATCTACGATATAGACAGAATAACCACAAAAGCATACGAAAAAATTGATAACGTTACTGAAGAAACTTTTGAAGAAATAAACGAAAGAATAAAAGAATTATTAAAATAAAATATTTAGGAGAATTAAAATGTTACAAGCATATTACAAAGGAACAAATGTTAAAGTTAGAACTGGTGAAGAAATTAGAACAATAAGCGGTCAAATAATGATTTTTGAAAGAGCAACACGAAAAACTGAAATCGGTAAAAGTGGAAAAATTACCACAAATAATGGTATGGAATATTACGCCCACATATTCAATTTAGAAGTAAAAGAACACGATGAATATGAAGAAAAGCATATTTTCGTCACAGAAGAACTTACGCCAGTCGCTCAATCAATTAATAGTAGAATAGAAAAACTATTGTATGAATACAAATGCAATGGTGAAGAAGTTGTAATAGTTTACTATGTAACTGGGGCAAATAAAGTTGTAAACGTAACGTGCAATTCATTAAAAGCAATAGCGTTAGACGTTTTAAGGGAGATATAAAATGAAAATAGCAGAAAACAAAGAATTTTTAATAGTTGATACTGAAGATGAAAACAGACCTAATAGCAGAGTTTATGTATTTATAAAAAATAGTAAAGCCGTTAAAACTTACGGTATATACGAAATAGAAAATAATTTATATAGCCCGTTTGATGACGACTGGGAAAAACGTGTTTCAGAACTCTGTAAAGAAAAAGGAATTATATAAAGGAGCGTAAATAATATGCCTTTTTATATTATAAAATCAGTTTATTTGCGTTGTGATTGTTGTGGGAAATACGTTTACTTAAATACTTCTAACCCACGTGACGCAAGAAAAGAAGGCTGGTCGATTTCGAAAGATTATAAAAAATGCTATTGCCCTGACTGCGCCGATAAAATGCGTTCAAAAGGTATGAAAGGAAAACATTAAACAAGGAGAATAATATGGAAAGCGAAAAAGTAGATATTTTTAATACCGATAAAAAGTATAATATTATTTATGCAGACCCACCGTGGACATTTAAGACATATTCTCAAAAAGGCAAACTAAAAAAGTCTGCTGAAAATCATTATGCTTGTATGAATAAAAAAGATATACAAAACTTGCCTATAAGCAATTTAGCAGAAAAAAATTGTATACTGTTTTTGTGGGTAACGTTCCCTTGTTTAGAAGAAGGGTTAGAACTTATTAAAAAGTGGAAGTTTGAATATAAGACTTGTGGTTTTACTTGGGTTAAGAAAAACAAAAAAAGTGATAGTTGGTTTTGGGGTTGTGGATATTGGACACGCTCAAATACAGAACTTTGTTTGATTGCAACAAAAGGAAAACCTAAAAGAATTTCTAAAGGTGTTCATCAAGTTTGTGATGCAAGATTAGAAGAACATAGCAAAAAACCAAATGAGATACGAGATAGAATAGTTAAACTTTGTGGAGATTTACCACGCATAGAACTATTTGCAAGACAATATGCATCTGGTTGGGATTGTTGGGGGAACGAAGTATAAACAACGAAAAAGTGAAAGAGATTAAGAAAGCGTTGGAGTTTCAAAGAGATGGACTTATGTATCTCAAAAATAATTGTGTAGAAGTTGTTTATTGCAAAGAAATTCTAACCCTAATCAACAAGTTGGGAAGCGAGAAAAAAAGGAACACGGCAAAAAGAAGTTTTTAAAGGGTTGAAAATTAGGTTACATAACAAACTTAGAGGAATTAAATTACAAATACTGTCCCTATTGTGGACAAGAATTAGACTATCACGAAAAATTCGAAGCATAATTGCTTCGAGTTTTTATTCTATTTTGCATTAAACATCCTTAGCGCATTAAAAACATACAGACAATAAACGAGCCTCGAACCGCCCCAAACCGATATTGTTTTATTATAAGAGATAACACAAGAACACTCGAAGTCAAGGTCGCCTAAAAAATCGAAAGCAGACCTAGGAGCAAGGCTATTTTGCAATGAAAAGAATGTCCATCAAGTAAGAGACGTCAATTTTAAATGCAAAAATTTTTCAGTCATCCCTTGACAAACTGCGTGTACATTGTGTTGAATCGCAATTAAGTCGTGTAAGGCACAACCTTACACTTATCTATTATATTTTTTAGGCTAACGCCAAATTAAAACAAGGAGAACTAAAAATGGAACAATATAAAAGTTACGTACTATTAGATTACGACATTGTAAAGTCAAAATATTTACTAGAAATATATGACTTTAAAGACAATTACTTTAATATTAAAGAATTTAATTTCTTTGATGATTTAGTAAACTTCTATCACGAAGAATTAGGACAAATTCTTCAGATTGATGAAAAAGATATTCTAACAATTACTTCAAATTCATATCAAAGAAAACTTGGCGTAAACGAATACAAAAAACTAGAAGAAGAAATTACAATTAAAAGGAATGATAAATTATGAAAATACATTGTTTCTTTGAACAATCGGGAACGTTTAAGAATGAGTTTAAGAAATTAGGCTATCAAGCATACGATTATGATATATTAAACGATTTTAATGAAACCGATAACATAATAAACATTTTTAACGAGATTGAAACTGCATATAAGGGGGGGGCGAAGCATATTTGAAAATATCGATAAAGAAGATTTAATCATTGCTTTCTTTCCATGTGTAAGATTTACAAGACGTATGATTTTTAATTTTACAAGAAATGGAACAAACAACTATAAATTTAACGATATAGAAAAACTAGAACAAAATATAAAGTATTTTGATGAAATGAATTATTATTATGGTTTAATATCTAAATTGGTAATTGTTTGTTTACGTAATGAATTAAAAATTATAATAGAAAACCCATACCATACTGACCATATTCTTCAGCAATTTTGGCATATAAAGCCCAAAATAATAGATATGGATAGAACTAAACGTGGAGATAATTTTAAGAAACCTACACAATATTGGTTTATCAACTGCGAACCAAAAAATAATTTTGTTATGGAGGCATATTCAATAAATAACAAAAGAACAATACAAAAAACGCACAACAAAATAGAACGAAGTTTAATTAATAAAAACTACGCAAGAAGATTTATTCAAGAGTATATTATAGACAAGGAGAGTAAAAAAAATGATTAAAAAAATATTTATTATCATAGCAATCATTATAAGTTCAATATTCGTTATATACAAATTAACAAATTTTATAATTAAAACAATAAAACATAAATGCGGAAAGCACTTCTGTAATAAATGTAAATTAGGATTTATATTAAATCTTGAACAACTAAATTATAAATACTGTCCATATTGTGGACAAGAATTAGATTATCATAAAAAATACGAGGCATAACTGCTTCGTATTTTATTTCTATTTTGTATCAAAACCTTATCATATAAAAAAGTAGACAAATGAAAGAAACCTCTTGCCACCCCTAGCCAATATTGTTTTATATTAAATAACACTAGATAGTTCGTTGTAAAGGGTATCTAAAAATTTTTTGCAATGAAATGCGGTAGCTTTAAATGCAAAAAGTTTTCATAAACTCCCTTGACAACTTCGCTTTAATCTAGTGTTGAAACGCAGATAAGTTGTGTAAGGCACACCTTACACAACAAGGAGAATATTATGATTAAAACAGAAGAAAAAAGGATAAGAAAATTAGTATTACAAAATAGCAAAGCAAAACAAGCCTTTGAAAAAATGTGCGATTATTTTAAGATTGTAGATAAATTACAAGCAACAAGGCACATTATTTTAATAAATTACATTTATAAAGGTAACCCTAACGAATTGAATAATCTTTCGTTATGCGCTGCAGCGAACGTCGGAGAAAGAACGTGTTACCGGTATAGAGAGCAATATATAGAATGTTTCTATTTATGCTTTGAAATGTTATTAGGTCGATAAAATAATATAAAACAATTAGTGTGTGCCTTGCTTGGGATAAACTTTCAGTTTGTCCCAAAAACACACTTCCCATATTTAATACAAAATAGAAAAGGGAGTGAAATAAAATTCT